>NZ_JBFUJO010000019.1:0-106558 GCF_056401355.1 Polaromonas sp. P4_F4
CCTCTGCAAGCCCGGCTCCGCCTTCGGTGGCATAGCGCTGCAGCCATTTGTAGCCCGTCTGCGGGCTGATCCCGAAGCGCCGGCACAGCTCACGGCGATTCGCTCCATCTTTCGTAGCCAGTGCGACAAATTCCTGTTTCAGACTCATGGTGTCTTGTGCTTTCCAAGGCATGGTGATCCTCCGGCAAATTCGCCGGAAAGTGTCCACCATGTCCCCGCACACCTGTCACCTATGTCCCCGGTCTATACAGCGAAGCAAAAGAAAAGTGAGTAGCCAGCCGCCGGGCTACCCCCAGCCAGCTGCCCTCAGCAGAGCCAATCAGCTATTAATTCAATAGCAACCTACAAGACCTTGGACACCCCACCATAAAGCCAGGGCATATCCAGCAGCTTCTCCCCCAGCACCTTCAGCGCGGCATCCCGCCCCCAGCGCAACAGTCCGTCCGCATGGAATATCTGGCCGTTGCGCAAGGCCCTGGTCTGCACTTGCGCATTGCGCTGCCAGCGGTTCAGCGCATAACGCTGCAGCATGGTCGGTACATCAAAGGCCGGGTCCAGCGCCTGCGCCAGGGTGTGGCCCAGCTCGGCGGCGTCTTCAATCGCCATGCCGGCGCCTTGCGCCAGGTAGGGCAGCATCGGGTGGGCGGCATCGCCCAGCAGGGCCACGCGACCTACCGCATGCTGGTGGGAGTCCTGCATGGGCGCTCGATCGCTCAGTGCCCACAAGCGCCAGCCGGCCAGGGCGTCCACCAGCTCGCGCAGCGCGGCACAGCTGCCGGCCAGCGCCGCGGCCAGGTCGACCGCATTGGCGCTGTGGTCCCAGGGGTCGGCATCTGCGGCTACTTCGCCATGCACGATGGCCACCACATTGAGCCACTCGCCGCTGCGCACCGGGTACTGCACCACGTGCATGCGCGGACCCAGCCAGACCGTGACATGCTGGGTCCTGAGCTTTTCGGGCAGACTGGCCTGCGACACCAGTGCCCGGTAGGCAAGGTGGCCGGTGCGCCGCGGCAGGCCGTCGCCCAGCAGCTGCTGGCGCACCGTGCTCCACACGCCATCGGCGCCAACCAGGGCGTCGCCCTCAATTTCCGGCCCGCCTTCGGTTTTCACCGTGACGGCCTGCGCCGTCTGGCTGAAAGATTGCAGCGGACGGTCCAGGTGAAGTTTCGCGTCGGTCTGCTGCTGCACGGCCTGGAGCAGCAGGCCGTGCAGGTCGGCACGGTGCAGCGTGACATAAGGCGCACCATAACGCCGGACCATGCTGGCCCCCAGCGGCAACTCGCCCAGCACCTGGCTCGACACGGCGCTGCGCACCTGCAGGCGCCCGGGAAACGCGGCCACCGCATCAAGCGGCTGAGCCAGCCCCCAGCCGTGCAGCACCTTGACGACGTTGGGGCCCAGCTGAACGCCGGCGCCCACGTCGCTGAAAACGCTTGCGCGTTCAAACAGGCGCACTTCCCAGCCCGCCCGCGAGGCGGACAGCGCCGCCGCCAGCCCACCGATGCCGCCACCGGCAATCAAGGCTTGCCTCATCATGCTGCCATTGCTGCCATCAGGGCTTGAATGCTTCGACCGGCAGCCGTGCGCTTGACACTCCTGCTGTTCGTGTTCAGGCAGCGAGAAGCCGGCTGAGCACCTCGCCGCGCGGTCGCTTGGTGATTTTCAAAAATGTCCTGGGTGCTCATGCAGCGAGAAGCTGCCGAAGCACGAAAGGCAGAATGCCGCCGTTGCGGTAGTAGTCCACTTCGATGGGCGTGTCGATGCGCAGGATCACGCTGACCTCTTCACGCGAGCCGTCGGCGCGGGTGATGACCAGCGTGGCATCGCTCTGGGGCTTGAGTTCGGGGTGGGGAATCACGTCGATGACTTCGTTGCCCGTGAGTTTGAGGGTCTGCCACGATTCGCCGGGCCTGAACTGCAAGGGCAGGACGCCCATGCCCACCAGGTTGCTGCGGTGAATGCGCTCGAAGCTGCGGGCCACCACGGCCTTGATGCCCAGCAGCTGGGTGCCCTTGGCCGCCCAGTCGCGCGACGAGCCGGTGCCGTATTCCTCGCCGGCAAAAATCACCGTTGGCGTGCCTTCTTCAATGTACTTCATGGCGGCGTCGTAAATGAACATCTTCTCCTGTCCCGGCTGGAACAGCGTCACCCCGCCTTCTTCACGCGAGCCCGTTGCATCCGGCGGAATCATCAGGTTCTTGATGCGCACATTSGCAAAGGTGCCGCGCATCATCACGTCGTGGTTGCCGCGGCGYGMGCCGTASTWGTTGAAGTCGGCCTTCTGCACACCGTGCGCCTGCAGCCACAAGCCTGCCGGCGAGCTGGCCTTGATGGAGCCGGCAGGCGAAATATGGTCGGTGGTGATGGAGTCGCCAAACAGCGCCATGATGCGTGCGCTCTTGACCGACACGCTGCCGGCCTCGCCCGCGGCCATGGTGAAATCCTTGAAGAATGGCGGCTCGGCGATGTAGGTGCTGGTGGGCCAGGTGTAGGAGGTGCCTGTCACCCCCTTGATGTTTTCCCAAAGCTTGCCCGGCTCGGTCTTGACCTTGGCGTAATTGGCGCGGAAGGCTTTGCCGTTCATGGCGTACTTCATGAGCTTGTCAATCTCATCGCTGGTCGGCCAGATATCGCCCAGGTAGACATCCTTGCCACCCTTGCCCTTGCCGACCGGCTCGGTCATCAGGTCGCGCATCACCGTGCCGGCAATGGCATACGCCACCACCAGCGGCGGGCTGGCCAAGAAGTTGGCTTTCAGGTTGGGATGGATGCGGGCTTCGAAGTTGCGATTGCCCGACAGCACGGCGGCGCACACCAGGTCGCTCTTGGTGATGGCTTCGTTGATCTCGGGCGTCAAATCCCCGGCGTTGCCGATGCAGGTGGTGCAGCCGTAACCGGCCAGGGCAAAGCCCAGCTTTTCAAGGTAAGGCAACAAGCCGGTTTCGGTCAGGTATTCGGTCACGATACGTGAGCCGGGAGCCAGGGAGGTCTTGATGTGCGGCTGCACTTTCAGGCCCGCTTCCACCGCTTTTTTGGCCAGCAGGCCCGCCGCCAGCAACACGCTGGGGTTCGACGTGTTGGTGCAGCTGGTGATCGCCGCAATCAGCACATCGCCGTTGCCGATGCTGATGCCGGCTTTTTTGGACTCGGGCGTGGGGACCTCGGGATGGGCTGCTGCCATCGTGGCCAGCGTGGGGCGGTTGCCTTCCATTTCGACCACCGAGCGCGGCGCACCCATTGGCGTGGGAAGCGCCCCCGGGAGAGTATCGGCGCGGCCATCGTCCGTGTGCCGCAGCAAGTGCCGCGTAGCCAGCATGCCGGCAGGCTGGTTGAAGCCGTTGTCCGCAATCGGCTTGCTAAAAAGCGAGGCGAACTGGCTGGCCACATGACCCAGTTCGATGCGGTCTTGCGGTCGTTTGGGGCCGGCCAGGCTGGGCGTGACGTCGCCCAGGTCGAGCTTGACCACCTGCGAATAGTCAATGTCACCGGCCTTGGCCACGCCGAACAGGCCCTGCGCCCTGAAGTAAGCCTCGAACGCCTCGATTTCGTCCTTGGTGCGCCCGGTGCCCTTGAAGTACTCGATGGTTTTTTCATCCACCGGGAAAAAACCCATGGTGGCGCCGTATTCGGGCGCCATGTTGCCAATCGTGGCACGGTCGGGCAGGGCCAGCGTGCGGGTGCCTTCGCCGAAGAATTCGACAAACTTGCCGACGACCTTTTCCTTGCGCAGGGTCTCCGTCACGCGCAGCACCAGGTCGGTCGCCGTGACACCCTCGCGCAGCCGGCCCGTCAGTTCAAAACCCACCACGTCAGGCGTGAGGAAATACACCGGCTGGCCCAGCATGGCGGCTTCCGCTTCAATGCCGCCCACGCCCCAGGCCACCACGCCAATACCGTTGATCATGGTGGTGTGGCTGTCGGTGCCGACCAGCGAGTCGGGGTAATACACCCCTTCTTTTGTCTTGTGCACGCCGCGCGCCAGGTATTCGAGATTGACCTGGTGCACGATGCCGAATCCTGGAGGCACCACGCCAAAGGTGTCAAAGGCCTGCATGCCCCATTTCATGAATTCGTAGCGCTCGCGGTTGCGCTGGAATTCGAGCTTCATGTTCAGGTCCAGCGAATTCTTCTTGCCGTAGTAGTCAACCATGATGGAATGGTCCACCACCAGGTCCACCGGCACCAGCGGCTCAATCGATTTCGGGTTCTTGCCCAACTTCAGGGCGACGCTGCGCATCGCAGCCAGGTCGGCCAGCAGCGGCACGCCTGTGAAGTCCTGCAGCACCACGCGCGAAACCACAAAGGGGATTTCCTGCGTACGGTCCGCACGGGGCGCCCAGTTGGCCACCTCCGCCACATGCTCGGCCGTCACTTTTTTTCCATCGCAGTTGCGCAGCACCGACTCGAGCACGATGCGTATGGACACCGGCAGGCGCGCCACCTTGGGGAACTGTTTGGCCAGCGCGGGCAGGGAATAGAACTCGCCCGTTTTGCCTGACGCGGTTTTGAAGGTTTTGCGCGTTGCAGCGAAAGCATGGGAAGGACGGGCGGGCGTAGGCAATTTGGCCATGGCAGACTCCTTTTTGTTAAACCAACAGCCTCCATTCTGGCAGGCGCCGGGCTGATGTGGGAGCCTTTGGCAACATACCCGGCAAGGTGGCGCGAGCTTTCACGGCCTGCCGCACAAGGCCCGCAACCACCTTTGCCAGCCCCTTCACCAGGCCGGCTGGGGCGCCGAGCGGCGTAATCCGAAAAACTGGAGTTCGGCCAGCACCGCCACGGTCAGCGCCTGCGCCACCACATAGGCCGCACCCAGCAGGGAGGGCGCCACGCGGCCACTGACCAGCAGCAGCGCACAAGCGATGGCCCAGCCCAGATTACCCGCCAGCAGCACCCAGACCAGGGGCCTCGGCAAGGGGTCACGCGTGGAAACAAAGGCCACCGCCGCCGCATACACGAGCAAAAATTCGCCGGTGTAGGCCAGCAAGGCCTCAGGCAAGCCCAGCAGTTGGGCCATGTGGCCCGTGAAAACGACCTGAAGCACACCGCAAGCCACGCACGAGAGCGCATCGGCACGCAGCACATTGCGCAGGAAGTTGGGGGAGGACATGAACGAAATGGAAGACATTGCAAACTCCTTGGATTAACTTGGATTAACTTGAATTGAACCTGGGTTGAGATAGCCGGTTAAGTCAGCCAGCGCACCTGGCTATCAATCAGTGCGGCATGGACTTGAATCATTCCCGCGGGGGCGCCGCAAGTCGATGACGTGGGAGGTAATGGAATACCGGCCTGCTGGCGCTTTAGGATGGCACCATGAACACAAGCACCCTCCAACCGTTTGGTGATCACCTGCGCCACTGGCGCCGGCACCGTCGCCTGAGCCAGCTGGACCTGGCCCATGAGGCGGAGATTTCGACCCGGCACCTGAGTTTTGTGGAAACCGGCCGGTCCGTTCCCAGCCGTGAAATGGTGTTGCGCCTTTCTGAGCGCCTGGACATTCCGCTGCGCGAGCGCAATGCCCTGCTGGTGGCGGCGGGCTATGCACCGATGTACCGCGAGCGGCCACTCCATGATCCGGCGCTGGATTCGGCCCGGCAGGCGGTGGAGTTGCTGCTGAAAAGCCACGAACCCTACCCCGCCTTGGCAATCGACCGGCACTGGAACCTGGTCGCGGCCAACCGCATGGTGCCGCACCTGATGGCCGGGGCCGATGCGTCGCTGCTGCAGGCGCCCGTGAATGTGTTGCGCCTGAGCCTGCACCCGCTGGGGCTGGCCCCAAAAATTGCCAACCTGGCGCAGTGGCGCGCCCACCTGTTCGAACGCCTGCGCCAGCAAATCACGGCTACCGCCGACCCGGTGCTGGTGGCCCTGCTGGAAGAACTGAAGGCCTACCCCGAGCCTGAAGACAACGCCGGCCTGCAGCTCGACGGCGAGCACGCGGGTGTCGTCATGCCCTTCAAGTTCACCACGCCGGCCGGCGTGCTGACATTGATCAGCACCACCACCATCTTCGGCTCGCCCGTCGACGTCACGCTGCAGGAGCTGGCGATGGAGACATTCTTTCCGGCCGATGAGTTCACCAGGAAAACCCTGCAGACCTTGATGCCGCAGACTTGACCCGGCTCATTGGCTCCCATTGAACAGCGCCTTACTCAGATAGAGCAGATAGAGCAGATAGAGCAGATAGAGCAGATAGAGCGTTGACTACAGACACTGTTGAAACAAAAAGAAAAAGCCCCGCAACTTTCGCTGCGGGGCTTTTTGTCGAACCTGCCAGACTTTTTGAGGGGTCCGGGTGAACGCGGAATGGAAGTGGATGGAAGCTTACGCTGCCACGCCATCCTTCACGGTGTCCGCCATATCCGTGTAATCCTTGACCTTGTCAAAGTTCAGGTACTGGTACACGGTGCTGCTGGCCGCCGTCAACACGCCCATGTCGGCCATGTACTCCGCCTTGGTCGGGATGCGACCGAGCTTGGAACAGATTGCGGCCAGCTCGGCGGAGCCGAGGTACACATTGGAGTTCTTGCCCAGGCGGTTCGGGAAGTTGCGGGTGGACGTGGAGAACACCGTGGCGCCCTCTTTCACCTGCGCCTGATTGCCCATACACAGGCTGCAACCCGGCATTTCCATGCGCGCGCCGGCCGAGCCGAGCACGCCGTAATGGCCTTCTTCGGTCAGCTGCTTGGCATCCATCTTGGTCGGCGGAGCCATCCAGAGTTTCACGGGAATGTCGCGCTTGTTTTCGAGCAGCTTGGACGCGGCGCGGAAATGGCCGATGTTGGTCATGCAGGAACCGATGAACACTTCGTCGATCTTGGAACCCGCCACGTCGGCCAGCGTCTTCACGTCGTCCGGATCGTTCGGGCAGGCCACGATGGGTTCGTGGATGTCGGCCAGGTCGATCTCGATCACGGCGGCGTATTCGGCATCCGCATCGCCTTTGAGCAGCTGCGGATCGGCCAGCCAGGCTTCCATGGCGGCGATACGGCGGTTGATAGTGCGCACATCCGAGTACCCCGTCGCAATCATCCATTTCAGCATCGTGATGTTGCTGGTGATGTATTCGATGATGGGTTCCTTGTTCAGGTGCACCGTGCAACCACCGGCGGAGCGCTCGGCAGATGCATCGCTCAGTTCAAACGCCTGCTCTACCTTCAAGTCAGGCAAGCCTTCAATCTCCAGGATGCGGCCCGAGAAGACGTTTTTCTTGCCCTGCTTGGCCACCGTCAGCAAACCGGCCTTGATGGCGTACAGCGGAATGGCATTGACCAGGTCGCGCAGGGTGATGCCGGGCTGCATTTCGCCCTTGAAGCGAACCAGCACCGACTCAGGCATGTCCAGCGGCATCACGCCGGTGGCGGCGCCGAAAGCCACGAGGCCGGAACCCGCGGGGAAGCTGATGCCGATGGGGAAACGGGTATGGCTGTCGCCGCCGGTGCCCACGGTGTCGGGCAACAGCATGCGGTTGAGCCAGCTGTGGATGATGCCGTCGCCGGGACGCAGCGAAATGCCGCCGCGCGTGCTGATGAAGTCAGGCAGCTCGTGGTGCATCTTCACGTCCACCGGTTTCGGATAGGCCGCGGTGTGGCAGAAGGACTGCATCACCAGGTCGGAGCTGAAGCCCAGGCAGGCCAGGTCTTTCAGTTCGTCGCGCGTCATCGGGCCGGTGGTGTCCTGCGAACCGACAGAGGTCATCTTGGGTTCACAGTAGGTACCGGGGCGTACGCCCTGACCTTCAGGCAGGCCGACCGCGCGGCCGACCATTTTTTGCGCCAGCGTGAAACCGCGGCCGCTGTCAACGGGGTTTTGCGGCAGACGGAACTGGGTCGACACCGGCAGGCCCAGCGCTAAGCGCGCCTTGGCGGTCAGACCGCGGCCGACGATCAGCGGAATGCGGCCACCGGCGCGCACTTCGTCAAACAGCACATCGCTCTTGAGCTTGAACTCGGCGATCACCTTGCCGTCTTTCAGGGCCTTGCCTTCGTAGGGGCGCAGCTCGATCACGTCGCCCATGGCCATCTGGCTCACGTCGAGTTCGATCGGCAGCGCGCCGGAATCTTCCATGGTGTTGTAGAAAATCGGAGCGATCTTGCCGCCCAGGCAAACACCGCCAAAGCGCTTGTTGGGCACATAGGGGATGTCCTGGCCGGTCCACCACAGCACCGAGTTGGTCGCTGACTTGCGCGATGAACCCGTGCCCACCACGTCGCCCACATAGGCCACGAGATTGCCCTTGGCCTTGAGCTCTTCAATGAACTTGACCGGGCCGCGCTTGCCGTCTTCTTCGGGCGTGACGCCAGGACGGGCATTCTTGTGCATGGCCAGCGCATGCAGTGGAATATCGGGGCGGCTCCAGGCGTCGGGCGCGGGAGACAGGTCGTCGGTATTGATTTCGCCGGCAACCTTGAACACGGTCAACTTGATGGACTCGGGCACCTCGGGGCGGCTGGTGAACCATTCGGCGTCGGCCCAGCTTTGCAGCACGGCCTTGGCGTATTTGTTGCCCTTGTCGGATTTTTCCTGGACGTCGTGGAACTGGTCGAACATCAGCAGGGTGTTCTTCAGGCCGCTGGCCGCTTGCGCGGCCACACTGTCTTCGGCGTCGTCAAGCAGCGCAATCATCGGGCTGATGTTGTAGCCGCCCAGCATGGTGCCCAGCAATTGGGTGGCTTTTTCGCGCGAGATCAGCGCGCACTTTTCGGTACCGTGGGCCACGGCCGCCAGGTAGCTGGCCTTGACCTTGGCAGCGTCATCGACGCCGGCGGGAACACGGTGGGTGATGAGTTCAACCAGAAATGCGTCCTCGCCCTTCGGCGGGTTTTTCAGCAGCTCAATGACCTCGGCGGTTTGCTGGGCCGACAGCGGCAGCGGTGAAATGCCCGCAATGGCGCGCTCGGCGACATGGTTGCGGTAGCTTTGCAAAAACTCGGACGACATGCTGGTTTTCTCCTGTATTCAAAAATCGTGGGGATCGCGGGTTGGGTCTTGGGGGCTGAAAGTGGTGCTTACCTGACGGCCGGCGCGGCGGGCGCAGGTGCGACAGCCGCTGGCTGCGCAATGACCGGCGCCGTCACGGCAGCGGCCACAGGCTTGGGCGCATCCAGCACGCTGGCTGGCGGGTTCAGCTTCATGGCCTCGCCCACCGCCACTTGCGACGGGCTCACGCACTCGTCGGCCAGGCGGATGCCCAGTTTCTGGTTCATCAGCATCGATTTGTTGGCCAATTGCAGCCACACCGCACCGGCCTTTTTGTCTTCCAGGCGAATGGCGCCGGTGGTGGTGGCCACCGGGAACATGCGATATTTGAAGTTCTTGCCTTGCAGGTCAAAGTAGCCGGGGGCTTTGGTGTCCGCCGTCAGCGTGACCGAAGCACCGAGTTCGCAAGGCAGACTGCCCACATGCACGCGCTCGGCAATGGCCAGCTCGGCTGGCGTCATTGCATCCTCCGCGGCCTCAATGCCCGCCGCCACGTTTTTGGCCGTGGTTTTGAGGTTGGTGCGGTCGGCGCTGACAGCCGGTTTTTTGGCGGCAGCTGGTTTGGCCGCAGCTTTGGCGGCAGGGGCAGCAGGCTTGTCGGCTGTGGTTTGCGCCGCCGCCATGCCAGGGCTGGCCAGCAAAACAGCAGCGACCATCGTGGCAGCAGTGGCAGCAAGGGTGGCGGAGTGAATGGTTTTCATGCGGTTGGTGACAATCTTGGTGAGGGGATGCTCAGGAATGAGCGGTCTGGAAATAAGTCCGGGCTTCGGCGGGCAGCGCCCGACCCGTCTGGTGCGCGCGCTCCAGCACCTGCCAGTAATAACGGTAACTCGCGCGGTCGTGCAATTTACCTTCAAAACTAATGGGAGCCCAATCAGCGCGCTCAGCAGCAGCTATTATTTTTGTAGCATCTTCAATCTCGCCCTCGCTGGGCGCAAAGGCCTCCAGGATGGGGCGGATCTGGTTGGGGTGAATGCTCCACATGCGGGTGTAGCCCAATTGGCGAGCCGCATGGCGGGCGGCCAGGGTCATGGCAGCCGTGTCATTGAACTCTGTGACAACGCAATGCGATGGCACCTTGCCATGCGCATGGCAGGCGGAGGCAATCTCGAGCTTGGCGCGCACCACCAGCGGATGCGTGAACTGGCCCTGGCTGCTCATGCCGTCGGCCGGAATCGCGCCGCCGTGGGCGGAGACAAAATCCATCAGCCCGAAGCTGAGCGACTGCACGCGCGGATGCGCGGCAATGTCAAAGGCGTTGTGCACCGCCAGCGGCGATTCGATCAGCACATGCAGCGGCAAGTCGCCGGCCGATGCGGCGATCAGCGCCTGTTCTGCCCTGATCACGTCATCGACCGACTCGACCTTGGGCACCATGATGTGCGAAAGCCGTTGCGCCAGCTTGCTGGCAATGGTGGCCATGTCGGACTCAAAAGCCGGATGGTCTACCGCATGCACGCGAACGGCCACACGGGCCTTGTCGCTGGCAAGCGTGGCCAGTGCTACCACCATGGCCGCGTGGTCGGCCTCGCCGCCTACGGGTGCGCCGTCTTCGCAGTCCAGCGTCACGTCAAAAACGCAGGCGCCAAACTCCTCGCACATCTCGGCCTGCAGTTGCAGGCTTTTGCGCATCCGCGCCTCCACGCCGCTGTAGTGGTCACAAACAGGCAGGACACCGCTTGCGGCCTGAGCGCCGAGGAGAACTTCGCGCGGATGTTTCACTACTGAATTTGCCTTTGCAATCAGAGCAAATGGGCAACGCCTGCCTGCTCGCCTTGCAACTCTTCCAGCGTCTTGTTGATACGCTCCTGGCTGAACGCGTCAATCTCCAGGCCTTCGACCAGTTTGTACTCGCCGTTTTCGCAGGTCACGGGGAAACCGAACATCGTGTCTTTCGGAATGCCGTACTGGCCGTCCGACGGGATGCCCATGGTGACCCATTTGCCGTTGGTGCCGAGGGCCCAGTCGCGCATATGGTCGATGGCGGCGTTGGCGGCCGAGGCAGCCGACGACAAACCACGGGCTTCAATGATGGCGGCGCCACGCTTGCCCACGGTGGGCAGGAACACATTGGCGTTCCATTCCTGGTCGTTGATCATCTTGGCGACGCTTTCGCCGTTGATGGTGGCAAAACGGTAGTCGGCGTACATGGTGGGCGAGTGGTTGCCCCAGACGGTGAGTTTTTCAATGTCAGCCACGGCCTTGCCGGTCTTGGCAGCGATCTGGCTGGCGGCACGGTTGTGATCCAGGCGCAGCATGGCGGTGAAGTTCTTGCGCGGCAGGTCGGGCGCGCTCTTCATGGCGATGTAGGCGTTGGTATTGGCCGGATTGCCGACCACCAGCACCTTGACGTTGCGGCTGGCCACGGCGTTGAGGGCCTTGCCTTGCGCGGTGAAGATGGCGCCATTGACGGCCAGCAGTTCAGCGCGCTCCATGCCGGGGCCGCGCGGACGCGAACCGACCAGCAGCGCGTAGTCGGCATCCTTGAACGCGGTCATCGGGTCGCTGTGCGCCTCCATGCCGACCAGCAGCGGGAATGCGCAGTCGTCAAGCTCCATCATCACGCCCTTGAGCGCTTTCTGGGGGCCTTCAACCGGCACTTCGAGCAATTGCAGAATGACAGGCTGGTCCTTGCCGAGCATCTCGCCAGAGGCGATGCGGAACAACAAGGCATAACCGATTTGACCAGCTGCACCAGTGACGGCAACACGGACGGGTTTTTTGCTCATGATTGAGGACTCCAGGAAGTTTGAAAATCGGTTGAAAAAGGGGTGTGAACGGCGTGAGGTGTTTGGCGCCAGCCTGGAGATTTCAGGTCAATCCGGACGGGGCTTTTACCCCAAAATTCCCCGGAACAGGCAGGCTGCGCGTTGGACTCAGCCGAAGATTTTACGCCTGAAAATGCCCGCCCGTCAATTTGTCTTATGTCTTATATAAGATATGATAAGCAGGATTAATACCGTTCTGCCATGACCGCCATTCCCGTCTCGTCTGTCGATGATTTTGCAGGTGCCACCCCGGCGTTCAGCCCGCTGTACCAGCAAATCAAGGGCCTGATCCTGCAAAGCCTGCAGTCGGGCGAGTGGAAGCCCGGCGAAGCCATTCCATCTGAAATGGAACTGGCGGCCCGTTACCGCGTCAGCCAGGGCACGGTGCGCAAGGCAATTGACGAGCTGGCCACCGACAACCTGGTGGTGCGCCGCCAAGGCAAAGGCACTTTTGTGGCCACGCATGCAGAGCAGCATGTGCAGTTCCGCTTCCTGAAGCTTGTGCCCGACTCCGGCATTCCGGGCAGCGAAGGCCCCGCACAGCGCGACATCATCGACTGCCGGCGCATCCGCGCCAGCGCCGACATTGCACGCGCCCTGGCGCTGCGTACTGGCGACGCGGTGCTGCAGGCGCGCCGGGTGCTGAGTTTTTCCGGCACGCCCACCATCCTGGAAGACCTGTGGCTACCGGCCGCGCCATTCAAGGGCCTGACCGCCGAACGCCTGGCCGGCTACCACGGCCCGATGTACGCCCTGTTCGAGACCGAATTCAATGTGCGCATGGTTCGCGCCGAAGAAAAAATACGTGCCGAACCCGCTACGGATGGTCGTGAACTGCTATTAAAAGTAGCGCATGGAACACCACTGCTGAGCGTGGAGCGCATTGCCTATACCTACAACGACGTCCCCATGGAGCTGCGGCGCGGCTACTACCGCACCGACACCCACCACTATCACAACACCCTGAGTTGAAACCGAAACCCCGAAACCGAAACCAAAACCCGAAGACAACAGACCCATGAAAACGATGTTTCCCCACCCAAGGCAACGCGCAAGCGGCAGCGCGGCGGGCGGCGGAAAATCAGGCCGAGCGGGACGATTTGTAAGATACGTGCCCCAATGTGTATCCCATCAGATTTCCAGCGCACTGGAACGGGGCGCATTTGCCGTTAAAACCCACTTTTTCCGATAAAAACTTTCAGCCATGGGGCACCCGGCCCAAGATTCATGCTGCATTGCAATAGAATTTCGGGCTGAGCAGCTTTTGATGGTTACAAACCAGTTACTCAAAAATATAGAAAGCCAAGTATGTCCGAATCAGCGACAACCGTAGCGAAGAAGCGGCCCGAGTTCCGCAACATCAACGCCTTTACCGACCTCCCCAGCTATCGCCTGCCCCTCGCCGGCCTTGTCTCCATCCTCCACCGCATCAGCGGGGCCATCATGTTTTTACTGATGCCCTTCATCATCTGGATGTTCGACACCTCGATATCGTCGGAAATCTCCTTCTCCAGATTCAAGTCCGCATTCAACGCGGGCATGCTCGGCCTGCCGGGTTTCCTCTGGAAGCTCGTCGCGCTGGCACTGATTTGGGCCTACCTGCACCATTTCATCGCAGGGCTTCGCCACTTGTGGATGGACACCAGCCATGCGGCCGTGAGCAAGGAATTCGGCAAGTCATCAGCCGCCGTCACGCTGGCCGTGAGCATTGGCCTCACGCTCGTGCTCGGCGCCAAGCTGTTTGGCCTTTACTAACTAGAAGGAGCTCACCATGTCTGTCAATTACGGCTCCAAGCGCATTGTTGTCGGCGCTCACTATGGCCTGCGCGACTGGCTGGCCCAGCGCGTGACCGCGGCCCTGATGGCCCTGTTCACCCTGCTGGTACTGGCCCAGATCCTTTTCAGCAAAGGCCCCATCGGCTATGACAAATGGGCCGGCATTTTCTCATCGCAATGGATGAAGGTGCTGACCTTCACCATCATCATCGCCCTGCTCTGGCACGTGTGGGTCGGCATGCGCGACATCTGGATGGACTACATCAAGCCGGTCGGGCTGCGCCTGGGCCTGCAGGTGTTCACCATGGTCTGGCTGGTGGCGTGCGCCGGCTGGGGCATTCAGGTCCTGTGGCGCCTGTGAGGCCCGTTTAAAGCACCGCTGACCGCCCCCGACTAAAAAGATTCCCAAATAAACATGACCGCTACCTCCAAACTCCCCAAGCGTAAATTTGACGTTGTGATCGTCGGTGCCGGCGGCTCCGGCATGCGCGCTTCGCTGCAGCTCGCACGCGCCGGCCTGAACGTGGCCGTGCTGTCCAAGGTGTTCCCCACGCGCTCCCATACGGTGGCCGCGCAGGGTGGCATTGGCGCCTCGCTGGGCAACATGTCGGAAGACAACTGGCACTACCACTTCTTCGACACCGTCAAGGGTTCCGACTGGCTCGGCGACCAGGACGCCATTGAATACATGTGCCGTGAAGCACCCAAGGTTGTCTACGACCTGGAACACATGGGCATGCCGTTCGACCGCAACCCGGATGGCACGATTTACCAGCGCCCGTTCGGCGGCCACACCGCCAACTACGGCGAAAAGCCGGTGCAGCGCGCCTGCGCCGCCGCCGACCGCACCGGCCACGCCATGCTGCACACGCTGTACCAGCAGAACGTCAAGGAAAAGACCAGCTTCTTTGTGGAATGGCTGGCCATGGACCTGATCCGCGACGCCGATGGCGATGTCGTGGGCGTGACCGCACTGGAAATGGAAACCGGTGACGTGCATATCTTCGAAGCCAAGACCACCCTGCTCGCAACAGGTGGCGCCGGCCGCATTTTTGCGGCCTCCACCAACGCGTTCATCAACACTGGTGACGGCCTGGGCATGGCCGCGCGCGCCGGCATTCCGCTGGAAGACATGGAGTTCTGGCAGTTCCACCCCACCGGCGTGCATGGCGCCGGCGTGCTGCTGACCGAAGGCTGCCGCGGCGAAGGCGCCATTTTGCGCAACAGCAACGGCGAACGCTTCATGGAGCGCTATGCGCCCGCCTACAAGGATCTGGCGCCGCGTGACTACGTGTCGCGCTGCATGGACCAGGAAATCAAGGAAGGCCGCGGCTGCGGCCCCAACAAGGACTACATCAACCTCGACATGACCCACCTGGGCGCCGAGACCATCATGAAGCGCCTGCCGTCGGTGTTCGAGATTGGCCACAACTTTGCCAACGTCGACATCACCAAGGAACCGATTCCCGTGGTGCCCACCATCCACTACCAGATGGGCGGCATTCCGACCAACATCCATGGCCAGGTGGTCACCCAGAACGCCGACAACAAGAGCGAAGTTGTTAACGGCCTTTATGCCGTGGGCGAATGCTCCTGCGTCAGCGTGCACGGCGCCAACCGCCTGGGCACCAATTCGCTGCTGGACCTGCTGGTGTTCGGCCGCGCTGCGGGCAACCACATTGTTGAATTCAACAATACCAACAAGACGCACAAGCCGCTGCCGGCCGACGCGGCCGACCTGACGCTGGCGCGCATTGCCCGGCTGGACAACGCGAGCGGCGGCGAGTACGCGCAGGATGTGGCCAACGACATCCGCACGGCCATGCAGACGCATGCCGGCGTGTTCCGCACCCAGGCCCTGATGGACGAGGGCGTCACCAAGATCGCGGCCTTGCGCGAACGTGTGAAGAACATCGGCCTGAAGGACAAGTCAAAAATCTTCAACACCGCACGCATCGAAGCGCTGGAAGTGGAAAACCTGATCGAGGCGGCAGAGGCCACCATCGTGTCGGCTGCCGCCCGCCACGAAAGCCGCGGCGCGCACTCGGTTGATGACTACGGCGATACGCCAGAGCATCCCAATGGTCGCAACGACACCGACTGGCACAAGCACACGCTGTGGCACAGCGAGGGCAGCCGCCTGAGCTACAAGCCCGTGCAGATGAAGCCGCTGACGGTCGAGTCCGTGCCACTCAAAGTGCGCAGCTTCTAAGCGCAAGCCAAGCGAACCAGTCAAGCCAACAAGACCGCGAGAAACGCCCCATGTCAAAACGTACCTTCCAGATCTACCGCTACGACCCGGACACCGACGCCAAGCCCTACATGCAGACCATCGAGGTGGAGCTCGACGGCAGCGAGCGCATGTTGCTGGACGCCCTGATGAAGCTCAAGGCGCAGGATCCGAGCATCAGCTTTCGCCGCTCCTGCCGCGAAGGCGTTTGCGGCTCCGACGCGATGAACATCAACGGCAAGAACGGCCTGGCCTGCCTGACCAACATGCGCACGCTGCCCGGCACGATTGTCCTGAAGCCGCTGCCCGGCCTGCCCGTGGTGCGCGACCTGATTGTCGACATGACGCAGTTCTTCAAGCAGTACAACTCGATCAAGCCCTACCTGATCAACGATAACGTACCGCCCGAAAAAGAGCGCCTGCAAAGCCCCGAGGAGCGCGACGAGCTCAACGGCCTCTACGAGTGCATCCTGTGCGCCAGTTGTTCCACCTCCTGCCCCAGCTTCTGGTGGAATCCCGACAAGTTTGTCGGCCCCGCCGGCCTGCTGCAGGCTTACCGTTTCATTGCCGACAGCCGCGATGAAGCCACGGCCGAGCGGCTCGACAACCTGGAAGACCCGTACCGGCTGTTCCGCTGCCACACCATCATGAACTGCGTCGATGTCTGCCCCAAGGGCCTGAATCCGACCCGAGCCATTGGCAAGATCAAGGAAATGATGGTCCTGCGCGCAGTCTGATCAATTATTTGGCATGATTGGCATGGAAGCCCCTGACGTTTTGCTCGATGAGCGCGCCCTGAGCAAGCTCAAGTGGCGCTGCCGCCGGGGCCTGCTGGAAAACGACCTGCTGATCGAAAAGTTCTTTTCCCGCCACGAAGCGACGCTCAGCGTCAGGCAGGCAAAAGGCTTGAATGATTTAATGGACTTGTCCGACAACGATTTGCTGGACCTGCTGTTAAAACGTCGGGAACCTGACCAGCTTCCCGATGCTGATGCGTTGGCAAGCGCCTCTACTTCGGAAGCGCTTGAGGTTTTAAATTTGCTGCGCACCGCAGCGGCCGGCCGCGTGGCTGTTTCCATGTGATTTGATACGAAAGAAGCGAGAAATGAAGCTAGCTGACAACAAAGCCACCCTGTCCTTCAGCAACGGCAGCCCCAGCGTCGATTTGCCCGTTTACCACGGCAATGTGGGCCCGGACGTTGTGGACATTCGCAAGCTGTATGCCCAGACAGGCATGTTCACCTACGACCCCGGTTTCCTGTCAACGGCTTCCTGCCAGTCGGCGATCACCTACATCGACGGCGACAAGGGCGAGCTGCTGTACCGCGGCTACCCCATCGAGCAGCTCGCCACCAATTGCGATTACCTCGAAACCTGCCACCTGCTGCTGTACGGCGAGTTGCCCAACGCTGGCCAGAAAAAGGATTTCGTCGGCCGCGTGACCAACCACACCATGGTCAACGAGCAGATGCAGTTCTTCCTGCGCGGTTTCCGCCGTGACGCGCACCCGATGGCCATCATGACCGGCCTGGTCGGCGCGCTGTCGGCCTTCTATCACGACAGTACCGACATCACCAACCCCGAGCACCGCGAAATTGCCGCGATCCGGCTGATCGCCAAGATGCCGACGCTGGTCGCCATGGCCTACAAGTACACCGTGGGCCAGCCCTACATGTACCCGAAGAACAACCTGAGCTACGCCGGCAACTTCCTGCACATGATGTTTGCCACGCCCTGCGAAGAGTACAAGGTCAGCCCGGTGCTGGAACGCGCACTCGACCGCATCTTCATCCTGCACGCAGACCACGAGCAGAACGCCTCGACCTCCACGGTTCGCCTGTGCGGTTCGTCGGGTACCAACCCGTTTGCCGCCATTGCGGCCGGTGTGGCCTGCCTGTGGGGCCCGGCCCACGGCGGCGCCAACGAAGCTGCGCTGAACATGCTCGGCGACATCCAGAAAAATGGCGGCATCGAGAAAATCGGCGACTTCATCAAGCAGGTCAAGGACAAGAACTCCGGCGTCAAGCTGATGGGCTTCGGTCACCGCGTTTACAAAAACTACGATCCGCGCGCCAAGCTGATGCAAGAAACCTGCAAGGAAGTGCTGCACGAGATGGGCCTGGAAAACGACCCGCTGTTCAAGCTGGCAATGGCCCTGGAAAAAATCGCGCTGGAAGACGACTACTTCGTGTCCCGCAAGCTCTACCCCAACGTGGATTTCTACTCCGGCATCGTGCAGCGCGCCATCGGCATTCCCGTGCCGCTGTTCACCGCGATCTTCGCGCTGGCCCGCACCGTGGGCTGGATCGCCCAGCTCAACGAGATGATTGGTGACCCCGAGTACAAGATCGGCCGTCCACGCCAGCTCTTCACCGGCTCAACCCCGCGTGACGTCAAGCCCATGGCCCAGCGTTAACGGCCGGGGTACCTGACCCAAACGTTTCGACAGAGCCCGCCCGATGGCAACATTGGCGGGCTTTTGTGTTTTTGAATCTTTACTGCCATTTCCCACACACACCCATGGCCCCCATCCAGACCGCCACCGAACTGCGCCAGGCCCTTGCCGGGGTAGCCGCCCCCCGGGCCTGCACCTGTGCACTGGGGGCCTGCGCCGGCTGGGAAAGCCTGGCCGAATACCGCTGGGAGGTGCAGCAGATGACCCAGGTCGCGACGCTGCGCGACCCTGCGCTTGACGAGCCCACCCTGGAAGAGCGGCACCCCCAAGGCACCCGCTACGAATCGCCCAATGCCCTGATTGCCGTACGGTTTTTCCCGTACAACCGCTGCGATGTCTGGCATTGCGCCCGGTGCGACCGCCACCTGCTGCGCTATACCGAATTTGGCGGCTACAACGTGGACCACCGGGTCCGGGTCCTGGCCCCTGACAACATCATTGACTGATCGGACCGAAACCGGTCGCTATTTTCTATAGCGACCCAACCCCGCATTGCCAGGGTCCCAGTCCACCGGCACGCCACCCATCGCATACCGCGATGACGAGATGATGGATATTGGCTCAAAATACAGGGGTACATCGTGAACCGCGATGACTTTAACCCTCATGAAAAGCTCGGAACGCAACTTTGCCCGCCGCATTGACCTCACTTCGCTGCAATTATTTGTCGCGGTGTGCGAGCTCGGCAGTATCGGCAAGGCGGCAGAACGCGAATTCATTGCGGCCTCGGCCGTCAGCAAGCGCCTCAGTGACCTGGAGGCTGCGCTGGACACGCCGCTGCTGTACCGCCACACCCGCGGCGTGGACCTGACACCCGCCGGGCAAAGCCTGTTGCACCATGCGCGGTCCGTGCTTTTCAGCCTGGAAAAAATGCAGGGCGAGCTCAGCGAGTACGCCGCTGGCGTGCGCGGCCATGTGCGGGTACACGCCAGCATTTCGGCGATCGTGCAGTTTTTACCCGAAGACCTGGGCGCCTTCATCCGCCGCCATTCCGAAATCAAGATTGACCTCGAAGAACACCTGAGTACCGAAGTCGTGCGCGCCGTGCAGGAAGGCGCTGCGGACCTGGGCATCTGCAACACCGCCGATGGGGTAGGCGGCCTGCAGACACTGCCGTACCGGCACGACCAGCTGGTGCTGATCGTGCCGCGCGGGCATGTGCTGGGCGCGCGGGACGCCATCGCTTTTGAAGACAGCCTGGAGTTCGACCACGTGGGCCTGCACTCCAACAGCTCGATTTACCTGGCGATGCGGCAGGCCGCTACGGCACTGGGCCGCACCATCAAGCTGCGCATCCATGTCACGGGCCTGGACGCCATGTGCCGCATGATCCACAACGGCCTGGGCGTGGGCGTGATGCCGCAGCGCGCATTCGAGCTCATGCATGACGTGGGGGAACTTGAATCCATCGCCCTCACGGATGACTGGGCAGCGCGCCAGATCCAGCTCGTGGCGCGGGATTTTTCCACCCTGCCCCTGACCGCCCGCCTGCTGGTCGAGCACCTGACCCAGCCCGCGCCTGCCGCGAAGCCCGACAAAACGCCTGCAAAAACCACAATGGCGGGTGCCCGTTCACCCGCCTAAAATTGAAAACCACGAAGGAAAACCATGGGACGCACCCTCTACGACAAAATCTGGGACGAGCACGTTGTTCACACCGAAGAAGACGGCACGTCCATTCTTTATATTGATCGCCACCTGGTGCATGAAGTCACCAGCCCGCAGGCCTTTGAAGGACTGCGCGAAGCCGGCCGCAAGGTCTGGCGCATCAGCTCCATTGTGGCGACGGCCGACCACAACACGCCCACCACCGGCTGGGAGCTGGGCTACGACGGCATCACCGATCTGGTCAGCAAGGAACAGATCACCACGCTGGACGCCAATATCAAGGAATTCGGCGCGGCGGCCTTCTTTCCCTTCCTGTCCAAACGCCAGGGCATCGTGCACGTCATCGGCCCCGAAAGCGGCGCCACCCTGCCCGGCATGACGGTGGTCTGCGGCGACTCGCACACCTCCACCCACGGCGCATTCGGCGCGCTGGCGCACGGCATCGGCACCAGCGAGGTCGAGCACGTGATGGCCACGCAAACCCTGCTGGCCAAAAAGGCCAAAAACATGCTGATCAAGGTCGAAGGCACGCTGCCCAAGGGCTGCACCGCCAAGGACATCGTGCTGGCCATCATCGGCAAGATCGGCACCGCAGGCGGTACCGGCTACACCATTGAATTTGCCGGCTCGGCGATTCGCGCGCTCAGCATGGAAGGCCGCATGACGGTCTGCAACATGGCGATTGAAGGCGGTGCCCGCGCCGGCCTGGTGGCGGTTGACCAGAAAACCATTGACTACGTGAAGGGCCGCCTGCTGGCGCCCACCGGTGTCGAGTGGGACCAGGCCGTGCAGTACTGGGCCACGCTGCACTCGGATGCCGACGCGAAATTTGACGCCGTGGTCGAACTCGACGCGAGCCAGATCCTGCCGCAAGTGACCTGGGGCACGTCCCCTGAAATGGTACTGTCGATTGAAGACCGTGTGCCGGACCCCGACAAGGAAAAAGACGCCAACAAACGTGGCGCCATCGAGCGAGCGCTGACTTACATGGGCCTGCAACCGGGCAAGGCGCTGAACGACCTCTACGTCGACAAGGTGTTCATCGGCTCCTGCACCAACAGCCGCATTGAAGACATGCGCGAAGCCGCCGCGATCGTCAAGAAACTGGGCCAGAAGGTCGCCAAGAACGTCAAGCTGGCCATGGTGGTGCCGGGCTCCGGCCTCGTGAAGGAACAGGCTGAGCGTGAAGGCCTGGACAAGATTTTTGTGGCCGCTGGCTTTGAGTGGCGCGAACCCGGCTGCTCCATGTGCCTGGCCATGAATGCCGACCGGCTGGAGCCCGGCGAACGCTGCGCCTCCACCAGCAACCGCAACTTTGAAGGCCGACAGGGTGCGGGTGGCCGCACCCATCTGGTCAGCCCGGCCATGGCGGCGGCGGCGGCCGTGCATGGCCATTTTGTCGACGTGCGTAAATTTGTCTGAACCGAGTCACACATGCAAAAATTCACCGTACACAAGGGCCTCGTGGCACCGATGGACCGCGAGAACGTCGACACCGACGCCATCATCCCCAAGCAATTCCTCAAATCCATCCGCAAGACCGGCTTTGGCCCCAACCTGTTTGACGCGTGGCGCTACCTGGACGCCGGCTTTCCCGGGCAGGACCCGGCCAGCCGCAAGCCCAACCCGGACTTCGTGCTGAACCAGCCGCGCTACGCCGGCGCCTCCATCCTGCTCGCGCGCAAGAACTTCGGCTGCGGTTCCTCCCGCGAGCATGCGCCGTGGGCGCTCGACCAGTACGGCTTTCGCGCCATCATCGCGCCGAGCTATGCCGACATCTTCTTCAACAACAGCTTCAAGAACGGCTTGCTGCCCATCGTGCTGCCCGAGGCGCAGGTGTCCCAGCTGTTCGACGAGGCGTTCGCGTTCCCGGGCTACCAGCTCACGGTGGACCTGGAACGGCAAGTGATCGTCAAGCCCCAAGGCGAAGAGCTGCCTTTCGATGTGCAGGCTTTCCGCAAATACTGCCTGCTCAACGGTCTGGACGACATCGGCCTGACCTTGCGCCAGAGCGACAAGATCAAGGCATTTGAAGCCGAGCGCCTCGCGAAGAAGCCCTGGCTCAACCACACCATCCCGGGTTGATCAGCCGGTATTTTTCAGTCAAATCATGCTTTTGCCCCATCAATATGGGCATGAGCGGCCATACAAAAAAGATAGCAACCATGAAAATCGCAATTCTCCCGGGTGACGGCATTGGTACCGAAATCGTCGCGGAAGCGGTCAAGGTCCTGAGCGTTCTGGACCTGAAGCTTGAAACCGAAACCGCGCTGGTGGGCGGCGCCGCCTACGAGGCCCATGGCCACCCCCTGCCCGAAGCCACCCTGAAGCTCGCCAAGGACGCCGACGCCGTGCTGTTTGGCGCGGTCGGTGACTGGAAATACGACAAGCTGGACCGTCCGCTGCGTCCCGAGCAGGCGATTTTGGGCCTGCGCAAAAACCTGGGCCTGTTTGCCAATTTCCGGCCGGCCATCTGCTATGAGCAGCTGACACACGCCTCCAGCCTCAAACCCGAACTGGTCGCCGGCCTGGACATCCTGATCATCCGCGAGTTGACCGGCGACATCTACTTCGGCCAGCCGCGCGGCCGCCGTGTGGCCACCGACGGGCACTTTCCTGGTGCCGAGGAAGCCTTTGACACCATGCGCTACTCGCGCCCCGAGATCGAACGCATCGCCCATGTGGCCTTCCAGGCGGCGCGCAAGCGTGGCAAGCGCGTCACCAGCGTCGACAAGGCCAATGTGCTCGAGACCTTCCAGCTCTGGAAAGACGTCGTGACGGAAATCGGGCTGCAGTACCCCGACGTGGCGCTGGACCACATGTACGTGGACAACGCCGCCATGCAGCTGGTCAAGGCACCCAAGAAATTTGACGTGGTGGTCACGGGCAACATGTTTGGTGACATTCTGTCGGACGCCGCCGCCATGCTGACCGGCAGCATCGGCATGCTGCCTTCGGCCAGCCTGAATGACAAAAACCAGGGCCTGTACGAGCCCAGCCACGGCAGCGCACCCGACATCGCGGGCAAGGGTGTGGCCAACCCACTGGCCACCATTTTGAGCGCCGCGATGATGCTGCGCTTCAGCCTGAACCAGCCCGAAGCCGCCGCGCGCATTGAAAAAGCCGTGGATGCGGTGCTCAGCCAGGGGCTGCGCACACCCGACATTTACAGCGAAGGCACGACCAGGGTCGGTACCGTGCAAATGGGCGATGCAGTCGTGAAGGCGCTCGGCTGACGTTTTTTTGCCGCAAACCGGCTCAAACCACCGCGTTGCCGGGGGTTTGAGCCAGCCGTCAGCCGCGCGAAGCCCAAGCTTGGCTACAATCAGCACCATGTGTAAAAACCCCGCACCCATCCGCTGCACTGCCGCCTCGCGCGCGCTCAGCGCTGCGCCGGTTTTTGCCCAGATCACCAAAACGACCACCATTAAAGGCTGACAAGCCCGGTTCGTCGTGCCCGCCGGCTCGATGAGCCGGGTCAAAAAGCCTGTTTTTCGTACTTTTTGAAGGGCAATTCCATGAAACTCAAAGGCAATCTCACAGGACTCGTTGGCTGGCGCGGCATGGTCGGCTCGGTGCTGATCGACCGCATGCAGGCCGAAGGCGACTTCGACCTGATCGAGCCGGTTTTCTTCTCCACCTCCAATGCCGGCGGCAAAGCCCCGGCCCAGGCAAAGAACGAAACCACGCTCAAGAATGCTTTTGACATCGAGGCGCTCAAGAAGTGCGACGTCATCATCACCGCACAAGGCGGCGACTACACCTCCGAAGTATTTCCCAAGCTGCGCGCCGCCGGCTGGAAGGGTCACTGGATCGATGCGGCCTCCACCCTGCGCATGAACGATGACGCCGTGATCATCCTGGATCCGGTCAACCTGCCCGTCATCAAAAATGCCATGGCCAAGGGCGGCAACAACTGGGTCGGCGGCAATTGCACGGTCAGCTGCATGCTGATGGGCGTGGGCGCACTGTACAAGGCGGGCCTGGTCGAGTGGATGACCAGCATGACCTACCAGGCCGCTTCCGGCGGCGGCGCGCAGCACATGCGCGAGTTGCTGACGCAGTTCGGCACGCTCAACAGCGACGTCAAGGCGCTCCTGGACGACCCGAAATCCGCCATCCTTGAAATCGACCGCCGCGTGCTAGCCAAACAGCAGTCGCTGAGTGGCGGCGAAACCGCCAACTTCGGCGTCCCGCTGGGCGGCTCGCTCATCCCCTGGATCGACAAAGACCTGGGCGACGGCATGAGCAAGGAAGAATGGAAGGGCGGCGCCGAGACCAACAAGATCCTGGGCCAAGGCGCGGCCTTTGGCACGGCCGAAACGCCGGTCGACGGCTTCTGCGTGCGCATTGGCGCCATGCGCTGCCACAGCCAGGCGCTGACCTTCAAGCTCAAGAAAGACGTGCCGCTGGCCGACATCGAAGCCCTGATCGCCGCCGACAACGACTGGGTCAAGGTCGTGCCCAACACGCGCGAAGCCTCCATCAAGGACCTGACACCGGTGGCCGTGACCGGCACCATGCAGATCCCTGTGGGGCGTCTGCGCAAGCTGACCATGGGCCCGGACTATTTGGGCGCCTTCACCGTCGGCGACCAGCTGCTCTGGGGGGCTGCCGAGCCGTTGCGCCGCATGCTGCGCATCCTGCTGCAGGCTTGAACGCAGGCACGGACGGGCGGCCGGGAGGCATCCCGTCCGTCCGTAACCACTTGTCACAGGTCGTTGTCGTCAGACAACATCTGAAACTTGTAAGTTGATGCTAACTCGCCGTGTCAAAACTTAAGTGGTGTCTTAGCTTGTCAGCCTAATGCCTTGATGTTATGGTTGTTTTTCGAAAATTCGCATTGAGGTTTTTGTGCGCCTAAGCAGAATAAAGTTACATGCAACCCCAGCAATCGAGGATCAAAAACCCATGAATCATCGTGGTCGTTGGCGTATTGGTGCTCTGGCGAGCGCTATTGCATTGCTGGGTAGCCTGGCAAGTCTGGAAGCACATGCCCTGGCGTTGGGCCGAATAACGGTTCAATCGGCGCTGGGGGAACCCCTTCGCGCAGAAATCGACATCGCGGACATCACTGCAGACGAGGCCTCCAGCCTGAAGGCGGGTGTCGCGTCTGCCGACACCTTCAAGGCAGCAGGGCTTGAATACACCACCGCGCTGTCTGGCCTGCAGATCAACCTGCAGCGCCGCGCCGATGGCCGGGCTTATTTGCGCCTGACCAGCAGCCGACCCGTGAACGAGCCGTTTGTCGACCTCATCCTTGAGGCCAGCTGGGCCTCCGGACGGATCACCCGCGACTACACCATGCTGTTTGACCCGCCCAACCTGCGGTCCGCGGGCACGGCTGTCACGCCAACCGCACCCCAGTTGTCACGGCCGGTCGCACCGAGTACCGCAGCGCCAGCCCGGGGAACGACTTCCCCTCCAGCCACACCGCCAGCCCCACCCGCAGCCAAAGCCGCGCCGGCTGACAAAGCCCCCGTGGGCGACAAACAGCTGACGGTCAAGGCCGGAGATACCGCCGGGAAGATCGCTGCCGAGAACAAACCCGCCAGCGTATCGCTGGACCAGATGCTCGTGGCCATGCTCAGGAGCAATCCGAACGCATTCATCGGCGGCAACATCAACCGGCTCAAATCCGGCGCCGTGCTGGAAATGCCCAGCGCGGAAACAGCCAGCGCGATTTCACCGCGCGAAGCCACGCAAACCATCGTTGCCCAAAGCAGGGATTTCAACAGCTTCCGGCGCAAACTCGCCGAAGGCGTGCCAACCGCCCAGGTAGCCGATGCCGACAGGCAGGCCGGCGGAAAAGTTCAGGCCAAGGTGGAGGATCGCACACCGGCAACCACCACCCCCGACAAGCTGACGCTGTCCAAAGGTGCGGTTCAGGGCAAAGCAGCAACCGAAGACAAGATAGCCAAAGACAGGCAAGCCCAGGACGCCTCCACCCGCGTGGCGGAGCTGTCCAAAAACATCAGCGATCTCAACAAGCTGGGCGTTACCCCCGCTCCGGTGGCAGCCGCCAGCGCCGCCAAGGCGCCCGGCGTTGCCTTGCCCGCGCCGTCGGGCCTTGCGGCACCCGCACCTGCACCTGTGCCCCCTGCGGCTGTGGCGGCCAATTCAGCCCAACCTGGCACCGCCGGCAGCCCCGTATCCACACCAGCGGCTCCAGCCTCTGCAGCCACCGCGGTCCCGGCCGTCCCCGCTGCCAGTGCTGCCGCAGCGGCCAATGCCGCGGACAGCACCACAAACACCGCAGCGGCAGCTATCACCCCGGCCTCTGCAGCCGGTGCAATGCCCCCAGTGGCTGCAGTCGTCCCCCCCAAGAAGCCCGTGGTGGTCGCTCCTCCACCCCCGGAACCCAGCCTGGTGGACGGTTTGCTGGAGAACCCGCTGACCCTGCCGCTGGCCGGCGGCCTGCTGGCCCTGCTGGCCGGCTTCGGTTTTTACCGCTACCGCCAGCGCGGCAACCCCGCCCAGGTTGACAGCTCCTTCCTGGAAAGCCGCCTGCAACCCGACTCCTTCTTTGGCGCCAGCGGTGGCCAGCGCATCGATACCAACGAGGGCAACGCCACGGGATCGTCCCTCGTGTACTCGCCCAGCCAGCTCGATGCGGCCGGCGATGTGGATCCAGTGGCCGAGGCCGATGTTTACCTGGCCTACGGACGAGACTTGCAGGCTGAGGAAATCCTCAAGGAAGCCCTGCGCACCAGCCCGACGCGCGTGGCCATCCATGCCAAACTGATGGAAATCTATGCCAAGCGCCGCGACACCAAGGCCTTTGAGACCGTGGCGGTCGAGGCCTTCAACCTGACGCAGGGCAATGGCCCGGACTGGGCGTATATCAGCGAAATGGGCCGTGAACTGGATCCGGGCAACCCGATGTACCAGCCTGGCGGACAACCCATGGCCGGAGGCAAAGGCAGCGGCGCAGCCGCTTTCAATACTGCTTCCGGCACGGTCGCCAGAGCAGCCCAGCCTGCACCTGCCGCCCCCGTGACGCCGCCTGTGGTGGATGTCGATCTCGACCTCGATTTCTCGCTGGGCGATGCAGAAGACGCGGCGACCACCCCCGTTGCCTCGCCTACCCCCCCGGTACGACCGACACCCCCCCGGCCGCCAGAGCCGCCTGTGGCAGCGAAGCCCGCCCCCGCGCCAGCTCCCGCCTTGCCCGACCTTGACATGGATTTCGGCAGTGCCACTGTCTCGCTGCCCGAGATAGCGGCCCCTGCACCGGTATCCAAGCCTGCCGCAGCGCCGGCGCTCGAGATGGACTTCCCCTCCGCGGGACTGGACTTTACCCCCGAGCCCATAGCTGCCCCGAAGCCGGTCCTGGCCACCAAGGCCGCCGCCGCGCCTGCGCCAGCCGCTTCCGACAGCGGCATGCTGGAATTTGACCTCGGTTCGCTGTCGCTGGACCTGGACGACGGCCCCGCAACTGAAAGCCCGATTCACACCCAGGCAGCCGCGTCCAACGATCCGCTGGAAACCAAGTTCCAGCTGGCCGAGGAATTCCGCTCCCTGGGTGATCCGGACGGCGCGCGGTCCCTAGCCGAAGAGGTGCTGGCCGAAGCCAAAGGGCCGCTGAAGGTCAAAGCGCAGGCGTTTCTCAACGCCCTGGCGTGAACCCGGGGTGGTATTGCAGGCCGGCCTGAGCGCCTCGCGTTCGCTGGCCGAGAAGGTTTCCCCGTGAGGATTGCGCTCGGTATCAGTTACAGCGGCAGCGCCTATGAAGGCTGGCAAAGCCAGCTGTCGGGCAACACGGTACAGGACAAGCTGGAGCTGGCACTGGGCAAATTTGCCGCCCGGCCCGTGCGTACCCTGTGCGCCGGCCGCACCGATGCCGGCGTTCACGGGCTGATGCAGGTCGTGCACTTTGACACCGTCCTGCACCGTGACATGGGGTCATGGATCCGCGGCACCAACACCTTTTTGCCTTCCGACATCGCGGTGCAGTGGGCACGCGAAGTTCCTGACGCGTTTCATTGCCGAGGCAGTGCCATTGCACGCCGCTACGCCTACGTGGTGCTGGAATCACCCGTGCGACCCAGCGTGGAGGCCGGACGTGTCGGCTGGGTCTACCGGCCGCTGGACGGTGCGGCGATGCGGCAGGCCATCACGCACCTGGTTGGCGAGCATGACTTCAGCTCCTTTCGGGCAGCGCAATGCCAGGCCAAATCGCCCGTCAAAACCATCAACCGGATCGAAATTTCGGAGCGTGCCGGTACCGGTTCAAAGTACTGGCGCTTCGAGTTCGAGGCCAACGCCTTTTTGCATCACATGATCCGCAACATCATGGGCTGCCTGGTCGCCATAGGTCAAGGCAGCCATGAGCCTGGCTGGCTCCTGGAGGTGATGGCCGCACGCAGCCGGGATGCCGCCGCCCCCACCTTTTCACCCAACGGCCTCTATTTCCTGGGGCCTGTCTATGAAGACCACTATGGCCTGCCAAATCGCACGGCGGCTTATGATTGGATCCCATGACGCTCCCCCCGTTGCTCCCCCACTGCGTGTGGGTCGCCTCCCCCCTCAAGGGGGCAACACCTGCGGCCCGGCAAAGCCGGTTCCGCGGCGTTCCTGGGCTGTGCAGCGCCGGTTTCATAGGCTATGCGCGGCGCTTCGCGCCATAGACCCCTCGGTATGAGCACGCAAAATACCCCGCCGCCCACTCGCACCCGCATCAAGATCTGCGGCCTGACGCGGGAAGAAGATGTGGATGCGGCTGTGGCCGCGGGCGCAGATGCGGTCGGTTTTGTCATGTATGAGCCCAGCCCGCGTTATGTGACGGTGGAACGAGCCGCCGAACTGGCCCGCCGCTTGCCGCCCTTCGTCACGCCGGTGCTGCTCTTCGTCAACGCACCACTTGCAAAAATCATGGCTGCCTGCGCCCATATTCCCTCGGCCTTGCTGCAGTTTCATGGTGATGAAACGCCTGAAGTCTGCCTGCAGGCGGGCCGGCCCTTCATGCGCGCCGCCCGTATCCCGCTGGGCGAACATGCCGCGGCAGACCCCGCCGGAAACCAGGGTCGCTTCGATCTCGTAAAATATGCCGAAGATTTCAAGACAGCCCAAGCCATCCTGCTCGACGCCCATGTCGAGGGCTATGGCGGCGGCGGGAAAGCATTCAATTGGTCACTTCTTCCTCCAAGCGTCAGCGCTCACCTCGTTTTGTCTGGTGGATTGACGCCTGCAAATGTGACCGATGGCATTTTGCAAGTCAGGCCGCGCTGTAAAACGCTGGCCGTTGATGTGAGCTCAGGCGTCGAGATTTCCAAAGGAATCAAAAGCGCCGACAAAATCAACCAATTTGTCGCATCCGTTCGCGCGGCCGACGAACAACTTGCAAGAAACCCTCCTAGCCATGTTCGACTATCACCAACCTGACGTTTCCGGGCATTTCGGAATTTACGGCGGCAGCTTCATTTCCGAGACTCTGACCCATGCGGTCAATGAGCTGAAAGACGCCTACGCCAAATACCAGAACGACCCGGAATTCCTCGCCGAATTCCATTCCGAGCTGAAGCATTTTGTGGGCCGCCCTTCCCCCATCTACCACGCGGCCCGCATGAGCCGCGAACAGGGCGGCGCGCAGATTTACCTCAAACGCGAAGACCTCAACCACACCGGTGCACACAAAATCAACAACACCATCGGCCAGGCCATGCTGGCACGCCGCATGGGCAAGCCGCGTGTGATTGCCGAAACCGGCGCCGGCCAGCACGGCGTGGCCACCGCCACCATTTGTGCGCGCTACGGCCTCGAATGCGTGGTCTACATGGGCAGCGAAGACGTCAAACGTCAGAGCCCCAACGTCTACCGCATGAAGCTGCTGGGTGCCACCGTGGTGCCGGTTGAAAGCGGCAGCAAGACGCTGAAAGACGCGCTGAATGAAGCGATGCGCGACTGGGTTGCCAATGTGGACAACACCTTTTACATCATCGGCACCGTGGCGGGCCCGCACCCCTACCCCATGATGGTTCGCGATTTCCAGAGCGTGATTGGCACGGAATGCCTGGCGCAGATGCCCGAATTCATCGGCAAGCCCCAACCCGACGCGGTGGTGGCCTGCGTGGGCGGCGGCAGCAATGCCATGGGCATTTTTTATCCTTACATTCCCTATGAAACAACACGCTTGATCGGCGTGGAAGCCGCCGGCGAAGGCATGGACAGCGGCAAGCACTCGGCTTCGCTGCAGCGCGGCCTGCCCGGTGTGCTGCATGGCAACCGTACCTATGTCTTGCAAAACGAAGACGGCCAGGTTACCGAAACGCACAGCATCAGTGCGGGGCTGGACTACCCTGGCGTGGGCCCGGAGCATGCGTTTCTCAAAGACATCGGCCGGGCCGAATATGTCGGCATCACCGACGCCGAGGCGCTGGAAGCGTTCCACTACCTGTGCCGTACCGAAGGCATCATTCCTGCGCTGGAATCCAGCCACGCCGTGGCCTGCGCCATGAAAATGGCCAGAACCATGCGCAGCGACCAGAGCATTCTGGTCAACCTCTCGGGCCGGGGCGACAAGGACATCGGCACGGTGGCCGATTTGTCGGGGGCTGACTTTTATGACCGGCCTTCGATGCGCGGCCATGCCGTCAAGGGCAGCGAACAGTCAAAGGAATTTTCCGACGGGCCGCCCCTGGGAAAATTAGCCCCTTCTGGTGATGAAAGGGGCAGCGCACCGCCGAAGGCACACGAAGCGACAAGCGTGGGGGCCAGGAAATGAGCCGCATCAGCGCCACGTTCGCCAACCTGAAAAGCCAGGGCCGCAAGGCCCTGATTCCCTATGTGACGGCGGGTTTCCCGTTTGCCGACATCACCCCCGAGTTAATGCACAGCATGGTGGCCGGCGGCGCCGATGTGATTGAGCTGGGTGTGCCCTTCTCGGACCCGAGCGCCGACGGCCCGGTGATCCAGAAAGCGGGCGAAAAAGCCCTGGCCCTTGGCATCGGCCTGGCTCAGGTGCTGGAGATGGTACGCATCTTCCGCCAAAAAGACGGTGCCACGCCGGTGGTCCTGATGGGCTATGCCAACCCCGTCGAACGTTACGACATCAAGCATGGCGGCAGCGCAACGGAAAGCGCCTTTATCCGCGATGCCGCAAAAGCGGGTGTGGACGGCGTGCTGATCGTCGACTATCCGCCCGAGGAATGCGTCGAATTTGCTGCCCGGCTGCGCGCGCACGGCATGGACCTGATCTTCTTGCTGGCACCCACTTCTACCTCCGCACGCATGGCGCAGGTTGCCGAAGTTGCCAGCGGCTATGTGTATTACGTCTCACTCAAGGGCGTGACCGGCGCGGGCACCCTGGACGTGGACGCCGTGGAAGCCATGCTGCCGCGCATCCGCCAGCACGTGAACGTTCCTGTGGGCGTGGGTTTTGGCATTCGCGACGCAGCCACCGCCAAAGCCGTCGGCAAGGTGGCGGACGCGGTCGTGATCGGCAGCAAGATCATCCAGCTGATAGAAAACCAGCCGCGGGACAAGGTTGCGACCGTGGCCCATGACTTTCTGAAAGAAATCCGTACTGCTCTGGACTGATTTTTGACCCGCCAAACCCGGCGCATAATTGCGTTTTTCGCGCGCCTGCAGCCGCAGCGACAGTGAAACAGCGTAGCGCAGACGCATCCCAACAAGGACTGACACCATGTCTTGGTTAGAAAAACTACTTCCTCCAAAAATCAGCCCGACCGATCCGACCGAGCGCCGCAGCGTGCCCGAAGGACTGTGGATCAAATGCCCCAGTTGCGAGGCCGTGCTGTACAAGACCGATCTGGAAAAGAACCAGAACGTCTGCCCGCAATGCAGCCACCACCACCGCATTGGCGCGCGTGCCCGGCTGGATGCGTTTCTCGACGCCGAAGGCCGCTATGAGCTGGGCCAGGAAGTGCTGCCGGTGGATGCGCTCAAGTTCAAAGACAGCCGCAAGTACCCCGAGCGCCTGAAAGAAGCGCTGGAAAACACCGGTGAAACCGATGCGCTCATCGTGATGGGCGGCGCCGTGCACAGCATTGCCGTCGTGGTTGCGTGCTTTGAATTTGATTTCATGGGTGGCAGCATGGGCAGCGTGGTCGGCGAGCGCTTTGTGCGCGGCGTGCACGCGGCCATCGAGCAGAAAGTGCCCTTCATCTGCTTCACCGCCACCGGAGGCGCGCGCATGCAGGAGGGCCTGCTGAGTCTGATGCAGATGGCCAAGACCAATGCGGCGCTGACCCGCCTGGCCAAAAAAGGCCTGCCTTACGTGAGCGTGCTGACCGACCCGACCATGGGCGGCGTGAGCGCCGGCTTTGCCTTTGTCGGCGATATCGTGATTGCCGAGCCCAAGGCGCTGATCGGTTTTGCCGGCCCGCGCGTCATCGAGTCCACCGTGCGCGTGACCCTGCCAGAGGGCTTTCAGCGCGCCGAGTTCCTGCAGACCAAAGGGGCCGTCGACTTTATTTGCGACCGGCGCGAATTGCGCAAGACGGTGGCGAGCTCGCTGGCCATGCTGCTCAGGCAGCCGGCCGACGCCGTCAGCTGAACCCTGTAACCCGGCCCCGTTCACCGCGCCTGTTCTGCGCCTCTCGCGAAAGCGCTGCCGCGGGCACGAAATAGCCCCCTTTTGGGTTGGGCACATCTGGCAGCGGCCAGGAGCAGGGAAATGCGGGCGTGGGATGATGTCATTCAACGTAATTTGACGCATGACGCCATGTCCGAAACCTTGACCCTGACCTCCCTGCCGCTGTTTCCCCTGGGCACGGTGCTCTACCCCGGCGGCCTGCTGCCCCTGCGGATTTTTGAAGTCCGCTACCTCGACATGATCGGCAAATGCCACAAGGCGGGCGCACCTTTTGGCGTGGTCTCGCTGACCGAAGGCTCGGAGGTCCGCCGGCCCGACAATGCCGGGCCCGGCGGTGACGGCTTTGCGCACGAAGCCTTCAGCACGGTCGGCACCCTGGCCACGATCACCGAATTTTCAGTCCCGCAAGCCGGCTTGATGGTGATTCGCTGCACCGGGACCCAGCGTTTTACGATTTCCAGCAGCGAAAAAATGAAACACGGTCTGTGGATCGCCAATGTCACGCGCCAGGACGACGATATCGCCGTGAAGATCCCGGAAGACCTGCAGGACACCGCCAACGCGCTCGGCAAGCTGATCCAGACCCTGCAGACGCGCGGCGTGCCGGCCGGGCAAATGCCCATGTACCCGCCCTACAGGCTCGACGACTGCGGCTGGGTCGCCAACCGCTGGTGTGAATTGCTGCCGATCTCGCTCCAGCTCAAACAACGCCTGATGGAACTGGACAACCCGCTGCTCAGGCTTGAATTGGTGAGCGACATCCTGGGCCGCAGCGGCATCTCCGCTTAACGCCTGGCCTTCCCTTGCGTTGCGTGGCCTGGGCTTCGATCCGGGAAAATCCGCCGTATCACGGTCGTTAAACCGTAAAACAGCCGGTTAAAAACTTAAAATCATGGGTTGGGCGCTTTCTGGCCATTTTGGAATGGTGCAGCGCCCTGCACTTTCGAGACCTTTTTCCGGAACACCCACCCCTATGTCCATCCACCCCGCTTTGCCCGCAGCCGACAGCGCAATTTCCGCCCCGCCAGACGACAACCAGCTGATGGTCGAGCGGCGCGAAAAGCTCAAGGGCCTTCGCAGCGCCGGCGTAGCCTTCCCGAACGACGTCCGGCCCGAACACCGGGCCGAGGCACTGTTTGCGCAGTACGACAGCAAGACCAAGGAAGAGCTGGAACCCCTGGCGGTGAAAGTGAGCGTTGCCGGCCGCATGATGCTCAAGCGGGTGATGGGAAAAGCCAGCTTTGCCACGCTGCAGGACGCTTCGTTTGGTCCGTCCGGTGGGCGCATCCAGGTCTACATCAACAACGAGGGTGTGGGCGAAGAAGTTCATGCCGCCTTCAAGCATTGGGATCTGGGCGACATCGTCGCGGCCACCGGTACGCTGTTCAAAACCAAGACCGGCGAGCTGTCGATTCATGCCACCAGTGTCCGGCTGGTCACCAAAAGCCTGCGCCCCCTGCCTGACAAATTCCACGGAATGGCCGACCAGGAAGTCAAATACCGCCAGCGCTATGTGGACCTGATCATGGACGAGTCCGCCCGCAAGCGCTTCATCGCGCGCAGCAAGGCGGTCAGCGGCATTCGCGAATTCATGGTGGCCAACGACTTCCTCGAAGTCGAAACCCCCATGCTGCACCCGATTCCGGGCGGCGCCAATGCCAAGCCCTTCAAGACGCATCACAACGCGCTGGACCAGGAAATGTTCCTGCGCATCGCGCCCGAGCTCTACCTGAAACGCCTGATCGTCGGCGGGTTTGAACGTGTATTCGAAATCAACCGCAGCTACCGCAACGAAGGCATCAGCGTGCGCCACAACCCCGAGTTCACCATGATGGAGTTCTACGCGGCCTGGTGGAATTACTCTGACCTGATGACGTTTACCGAAGCACTGATTCGCGATGCGGCCCAAAAGGTCACGGGCTCCCTGCAACTGAGCTACGGCGGCAAGCCGGTGGACTTGGAACCGGCCTTTGAACGCCTGACCATTCGCGAAGCCATCCTCAAGCACACCGAAGCCGGTGCGCAGGTTGACGACGCGGCATGGTTGACCAACGCGCTCAAAAAACTGGGCTTGACCGAAGAAAAAAACCACCTGTCCACGCGCTCACTCGCGAGTTTGCAGGTAATGTACTTTGAGGAAACCGTCGAAGAAAAACTCTGGCAGCCGACCTTCATCATGGAGCACCCCACGGAAATCTCCCCGCTGGCGCGCGCCAATGATGCGCGCCCCGAAGTCACGGAACGCTTTGAGCTTTACATCACCGGCCGCGAATTCGGCAATGGCTTTTCCGAGCTGAACGATGCAGAGGAACAGGCGGCCCGCTTCAATGCCCAGGTGGCAGCCAAGGACAGCGGCGACGACGAAGCCATGTTCTACGACCACGACTTCATTCGCGCCCTCGAATACGGCATGCCGCCGACCGGCGGCTGCGGTGTGGGCATAGACCGGCTGATGATGCTGCTGACCGACAGCCCCAGCATTCGCGATGTGATTTTGTTCCCCGCACTGCGCCGCGAAGCGTAAGCGCGCCGCAGGGGCGTGCCTGCGCAGGCAACACGCCGGACAGGCCGGACCCGGTTCAGCCCTTGCGCTTTTTGAGCTTGTGCAGGTAGTTGTCCAGCACCGAGCGGATTTTGTGACGCACGGTCTTGCGCGCGGCTGGCGCTGATGCGGGCGCAGGCGCGGGCGCCTGTACTGGTGCCGATACCTTGACGGCCCCCGTTGATGCTGAAGGTACTGGCGGTAAGGTTGCCGACTTGCCGCGCTCGCTGGCCTCCACGGCTTCCGGGCGTTCCGGGCGTTCCGGGCGCGCCGGCTGCCCATTCGCATTCGTTACCGGCATGCGCAAATCATCAAGATAATCCCGCGCAATGTTGACACTGTCCTTCACGCCCAGCGCCGGATAGTGCTTTTCCAGCCACTCCTTGCCGCAACGGATGCCCAGGTCGCGCAGGCCGTGAATCAGGCCGGCATCGGTCGATGACTTGGTAGAGGCCGTGAAGCGCTCAAGCGCCTCGCCACCATCCACCCGGTGCATCAGCACATTCTTGTAGTGCCCCGGATCGAGCTTGCCTTCGGCCAACAGGCGCTTGACGAAATCAATGGCCCGCATCTCGGCAATCAGCCCGGCATTGAAGGTAATTTCGTTGATGCGGTCCATGATCTCGTTCGCGTTGGTCGGCAGTGACTCGCGCTTGATGGGATTGATCTGCACCAGCACGATATCGCGGCTGTCGCAGTGATAGATCAATGGATGGATCGCGGGATTGCCCGAATAACCGCCGTCCCAGAAATGATCGCCCTCAATCTCCACCGCCTGGAACACCATCGGCAGGCAGGCCGAGGCCATCACGGCGCTGGCCGTCAGGCGCTTGCCTGAAAACACCTCGGCCTTGCCGGTGTTGACGCGCGTGGCCACCACAAATACCTTGGGCGTGCCGGGGTGACGGGCGGTCGCCAGCCGTTCGAAATCGACCTGGCTCTCCAGAAATGTCTTGAGCGGGTTGATATCAAAGGGGTTGCTCTGGTAAGGCGACAGCGTATTGGCCCAGTAGCGCGTCATGGCATCGGTCCATAACCTGGACGGCCCCTCAGACGTTCCCATCGCCATGTGGCCAAACAGGATGTCAAACGGAGCGCGCTGCATTTTCGACAGCGACTGTGACATCGACGACGACAGCGCGCCCATGCTGACGATGCCGTTCCAGAAGCTGGCCAGCGCTTCGCGTGCCGCGTCATGCTGCTGCACTTTGGATTTTCCCTCGGCACCGGCAAAGCCATGCGCCAGCGCCACCGCATTCATGGCCCCTGCGCTGGTGCCGCTGATCCCCTCGATATCGATGCGCCCGTCTTCGAGCAGCGCATCGAGCACGCCCCACGTGAAGGCACCGTGCGAGCCGCCGCCCTGCAAAGCCAGGGTGATGCGACAGGTTGGAAAGCTTTGGACGTGGTTCATGGGTCAAGATTAGCAAAAAATGGTGTCGATGCGCGCCACACGCATCACGGCCGCTCCACGACTAAAATCAGTAACTTTCCCCGCGTCCGGGAATCAGCAGCCCTCCGCGGGCTTCCATGCATCCGGCTGCCTGCTGGCAAACGTCGGCAGCCATCAAACAAATCGCAAATGAATCCCGTCGGCCATCCGATGAAATACCTCTCGGGCTACCCTGACAGCCTCAAAGCCCAGGTACAGCAGCTCATGGCACAGGAGCGTCTGGGCGACATGCTGCTCGCGAAATACCCGAGGGCACACGACATACGCACCGACAAGGCCTTGTACGACTACGTGATGGACCTCAAAAACACGTTTTTGCGCAACGCCGAACCGCTCAGCAAAGTCGCGTTTGACAGCAAGCTCCATGTGATCGCTCACGCGCTGGGGACCCACACGGCCATCTCCAGGGTCCAGGGCAGCAAGCTCAAGGCCAAACGCGAAATACGTGTGGCCACGCTGTTCAAGGACGTTCCTGCCGAGTTCCTGAAGATGATTGCGGTGCACGAGCTGGCCCACATCAAGGAAAAGGCGCATGACAAAGCCTTCTATCAGCTCTGCACCTACATGGAGCCGCAGTACCACCAGTACGAATTTGACCTGCGCGTTTATCTCACGCACATCGATGCGGCGGGCAAGCTGGACTGGCCAGCGGCCTAACAGACACCCAAAATGGCATTGAAGACCGGCAAAGGCCTAAAAAAATCCCTCTTTCATGCATGAAATGGACTGCCAACCCATGAGACGGGTACCAGAAGCTACGTAATTGATAGCAAGCAGTCAGCGTTTCCACGAGGCAAGCCGAGACAAGCGTTCAAAAGCCATGTCGGTCACCACGGCCAGCATTCCCACCAGCACCGCTCCCTGTAAAACATAAGCGGTATTGAAGCCGCTGAGTCCGACAATAATCGGTGAGCCCAGGGTTTTGGCGCCCACGGTGGAGGCGATGGCCGCGGTGCCTATGTTGATGATGACGGATGTGCGCACGCCGGAAATCCAGACCGGCAACGCCAAAGGGGTTTCGACCTGCCGCAAACACTGCCAGAGCGACATGCCCATGCCGTTGGCCGATTGACGGACCGATTCCGGAACCGATTGAAGACCCGACACGGTGCCATGCACCACAGGTAGCAAGCCGTACAAGGTCAGGGCAATGAGTGCGGGCAGTTCGCCAAAGCCCACCACAGGCACCGCCACCGCAAGCACAGCCACGGGCGGAAAGGTCTGCCCCATGGACACCACAGTCTCCACAACCGGCTGGAACTGCCGCCCAATCGGGCGTGTGATCCAGACAGCGATAGCGCTTCCAAGTAGAACAGACACCGCGCTGGACACGCCCACCAGCTTGCAGTGTTGCCACAGCAGTTGCGCAAACGGCTCCTGGCGGTAAACGGGGCGGTCCAGCTCGGGGAAAAGGCTGGCAAACAGGGGCTGCGAATGCGGCAGCCAGAGCACCAGCGCCGCCAGCGCCAGCGCGGCCCACAGCAGCCTGTCTCCGGCCAGCCCGGCCAGACGCCGCAGCCCACCCGCGCTAGACATCAGAAGGCCCGGCCTTGCGAAAAATATCAGCGGCATGCAGCACGCCGGCGTGGGCGCCAGCGGCATCCGTCAGATTCACCACCGCGAGCTGGCGCATGGCCAGATAAGACACCGCCTCACGCAACGTGGTGGCCGCTGGCAGACTGGGGCCCCGATGTTGGGGTTCGTGCCGCGCCAGGCTCTGGGCAGACTGAAGCGACAACAGCTTGATGCCGATGTCGCCGCGGCCCACAAAGTCGACCACCAAGGCGTTGGCGGGCGCGGCCAAAAGCTCCAGCGGCGTCGCCACCTGCACAATCTGGCCCTGGTCGAGCAGCACGATTTTGGTGGCCAGGCGCAAGGCCTCGTCAATGTCGTGGGTGACCATCACGATGGTTTTGCCGGAGGCCTGGTGAACGCGCTTCATCTCCAGCTGCAATGACGCCCGGATCACCGGGTCCAGGGCCCCAAACGGCTCGTCCATCAATAAAACATCCGGGTCTGCCGCCAAGGCACGGGCAACACCCACGCGCTGCTGCTGGCCGCCCGATAGCTGGTGGGGGTAGCGAGTTCTGTAGGTCTCAGGGTCAAGGTCGAACAACTGCAGCAGCGTGGTGACGCGATCGCGGATTTTTGGGGCCGTCCAGCCGAGCATCTGGGGCACGGTTGCAATGTTGCGCTCCACCGTCCAGTGCGGAAACAAGCCCACAGACTGAATGGCGTAGCCCATGCGCAGGCGCAGGTCGCGCACCTTGAAGCTGTAGATTTCTTCGCCATCGAAAAGGATTCTTCCCGCGTCATGGTTTTCCATGCGGTTAATCATCTTCAGCATGGTGGATTTACCCGAGCCCGAAGCACCAATCAGGACCAAAAACTCCCCGCGGTCAATCTTGAGGTTCACCCCGTCTATCGCCGTGACAGGGCCATAAGATTTGCTGATGTTCTGAAATTCGATCATGACTGCATGCCACTTCTTGATCCGGTGACGCTGGTAAGGCTGATCAACACCTTGAACGCCACATCGGCCAACACCCCCAGAGCGATGATGGGCACGACGCCCAGCAACACCAGATCCTGCGCGCTGCTAAAGAGCCCTTCAAACATGATCGCGCCCAGCCCACCCGCCCCAATGAGCGCGGTAACGGCAGCCAGCCCCACGGCCTGAATGATGGCGGTGCGCACACCCCCCAAAACAACCGGCAGGGCCAAGGGGAACTCGATACGCCCGAAAATCTGAAAGCGCGTCATGCCCATGCCAGTGGCTGCATCAATCACACTGGACGGAACCTGCTCCAGGCCGGCCACGGTGGCCCTGACCACCGGCAGCAAACCGTACAGGGTCAGCGCAATCACGGCCGGAGCCAGGCCTACGCCACTGATGCCCGCCCTGGCGAGCGCGGGCCAGGCCGCCGCCAGCAGGGCCAGGGGTGCCATCAGCAGGCCAAACAAGGCAATCGAAGGGATGGTTTGAATGATGTTCAGCAGCGGAAACAGCGCGCCGGCGAGCCTGTTTTTTTGACAGGCCAGCCATCCCAATGGCAGGCCAATGCACAGGGTGAAGGCCACCGCCATCATCACGATCTGAATGTGCCGCACGACCACGCCCACAAAGATATCCGAGCGGTTTGCATACTCTTTCATGATGGACAGGTCATCGCACCAACCTGCCGACAGCATGAAGCAAACCGGACTCAGTACCGCCGCGACGACGGTAAAGCGTTGCGCGCTGCCCGCCCGCAGGCGCTGCATCCCATCCGCCGCGATCAAGACCAAAAGCAGCAGCGCGGCCCAGAATGCGCCCCCCAGTGAGGTCCGGGCAAGGGGCGACTCGGCCCCGGCGACCAAGGACGCATAACTGCCTGCGAGCCAGATCAGGCCACTCACAAGCACACAGGAAACCATGACCACGGACCACAGCAGTGCGCGAGCGGGTTTAAAAAATGCGGCAAGCAGCAAGGAGGCCATTAAAACGACCAGCAGCCACCCACGGCCTTGCAGCACCGCAATAAGGGAAACGGACTCGCCCGATACCAGACGGTTGGGTGCCACGCGCAAAAACGGCAAACCGTAAAGAACACACGCCCCCATGAACGACATGGCCGCCAGGACGGGGCTCCATCGCAGAGGAGGCGACCCCGAAGGATCTCCAGAAGGACGGCGCCCCTGAGTCACGCGGCAGGCTTACTTCAGCAGCCCCTTGGACTTCAGGAAATCTGAAGCCACTTTTTTGGCATCCTGCCCGTCAAGCTGAATCTTCGCGTTCAATGCCTGCAGGGTCGGACCGTCCAGCACCTTGAACACCGGGGCCAGTACGTCCCTGATTTTCGGATTTTTCTTGAGCGCTTCTTCCCGAATGATGGGCGTGGGCGCGTAAATGGGCTGAACGCTCTTTGGGTCTTCCATGATCACCAGGCCCAGCGCAGCCACCGCGCCATCTGTGCCATAGGCCATGGCGGCGTTCACGCCGGAGGTTTTTTCGGCTGCCGCGCGTATCGTGACTGCCGTATCACCGCCAGCCAGCGTCAGAATTTGGTCGGGCTTGAGTTTGAAGCTGTATGCAGTCTGAAAGGCAGGCAAAGCATCAGAGCGCTCGACAAACTCGGCCGATGCCGCGAGCTTGAACTGCCCGCCCCCCGTGATCCACTTGCCCAAGTCGTCCAGGGTCTTGAGCTTGTTGGCGGTCGCCACCTCTTTGCGAACGGCAATCGCCCAGGTGTTGTTGGCCGGTGAGGGCTCGAGCCAGACGATTTTGTTTTTGTCGTAGTCCAGCGTCTTGACACGCTCGTAGCCCGCCTTGGCGTTCTTCCAGACCGGACTGGATTCTTCCGAGAAGATAAAAGCGCCGTTGCCGGTGTACTCCGGGTAAAGATCAATTTCGCCGGCCGTGATGGCGCCGCGCACGACCTTGGTGTTTCCCAGCGAGGCTTTGTTTTCAGTCTTGATGCCGTTGGCCTCCAGCGCCAGGACAATCATGTTGCCCAGCAGCTTTCCCTCGGTGTCGATTTTGGAGCCGACCCGAACTGGTGCCGCTCCCTGCGCCAGCACCCCGCCTGCCGCCAGAGCACCGACCAGCAGCATGGCGGCCCTGCGTTGGATTGATTTCATGGTGAGTACTCCCAAAAGTGGACGAAGAGGATTTGACGATACCTCAGACTGACCGGCCTCGGCTAGTGGGCTGTAACGATTGAATCGAAAGCGCCCTACGCAGGGAGCAGTGCCCCTTACCCTGAACGTTGAAAACAGACGATCTGGTTTTAGTTCGAATTAACCATCAACGGCTGCCAGCGCCCCCCGAACCTTGGCAATGAAAGACCGGCAGACGGGCAGACAAACGGCTGGGGAAGCCGTGATCGATGCTGACTCAGGAGTTTTGACTATTCAGCAAAAAGTATCGCTATAGCCCATATAAATCGGGAACATTAAGCTATTTAATTGATAGCGAACCCGGAATTTTTGATACGACTGGCCTCAGGGAATCAAGCCCATCGCATGCATATAGGCGGGGTGCAACATGAGCTCGTCCCACTCGTGAGCCGGCGTCGCTGGCAGCAAATCAAGCCTGCGCATTTCGCTGGACTCCAAGGCCTCCCACTGCCCTTTGACCAGCGCCTCGGCCATGCCGTCAAGCAGTTCATCGACTGGTTTGCCATCCCCCACGGACTGGTTGCACAGCAGCACCATGTCGCAACCGGCGTTGAGGGCCGTGACCGCCGCCTCGGTGTAGCTGACTTGCCTGCCGTCAATCAGGCGCGCACCGGCCATGCTCAGGTCGTCGCTGAAAATCGCACCGCCAAAGCCAAGCTGGCCACGCAGGATGAATGTCAGCCATTTTTCCGAAAACCCCGCCGCTCTAGCATCGACCTTGGGGTAAATCACATGCGCCGGCATCACGCTGGTCAGCGTGGTGTTGAGCCATTCATAAGGCGCGGCATCGTCGGCGAGGATGGCCTTGAGGCTGCGCTTGTCGACCGGGATGTCGGTGTGGGAATCGGCCTTCACAAACCCATGTCCCGGGAAATGCTTGCCGCAGTTGGTCATGCCGCTTTGCAGCAGGCCATGCATCAGGCTTTTGGCCAGCAGGCTGACCACGCGCGGGTCCCGGCCAAAGGCGCGATCGCCGATGACGCCGCTTTCGCCCCAATCCAGGTCCAGCACCGGCGTGAAACTGAAGTCCACGCCGCAGGCACGCAGTTCGGCGCCCAGCACATAGCCACAGGCGGTGGCCGCGTTGGTGGCGGCCAGCTGGTCTTTCATCCACAGGGCACCCAGGGCTCGCATGGGCGGCAGGTGGGTAAAACCGTCGGTCCGGAAGCGCTGGACACGGCCCCCTTCATGGTCGACGCAAATCAGCAAATCCTGGCGAATGCGCTTGATGTCGGCACACAGGGCCGTCAGTTGCTGGCGGTCCTTCCAGTTACGGCCGAACAGAATGATGCCCCCTGTCAGCGGGTGCTTCAGGCGCCGGCGGTCGGCCTTGGTGAGGGACAGGCCCGCAATGTCGATGATCAGGGGAGCGTGCTGGGTCATGGGAAATATTTCAAGGTTGCCACTTCAGGGTTGCTATTTAATTGATAGCTGCCTGCTCAAATATCACATAGCTAAAAGGCATTTTTCTCTACTACGCAAAAGCTGGCCGCGTACTCGTTCTCGTCGGTCACGCTGACATGCACGCTCAGCTGACGGGTTTCAAACCAGTCCTTGAGCGCACCGTGCAACACAATCTCGGGCTTGCCGCTGGCCGCTTTGGAAATTTCACAATGGCGCCAGGTCATGGGCATGCGCATGCCCAACCCAATCGCCTTGCTGAAAGCCTCCTTGGCTGAAAACCGCGTGGCCAGGTAGCGAACGCCGCGATCGGGCCAGCGCACGCTGCGCTCTTTCCATGTGGCCAACTCGGCATCGCTGAGGATTTTTTGCGCAAAGCGCTCACCATGGCGCTCCAGGCTGGCACGAATGCGGCGCACGTCGCAGATGTCGGTACCCACTCCGTAAATCATCAGGACGTCACTGCAAAGGCTTCGTCAATACAGCGCAGGTAATCTTTCACGGTTGCGGTGTAGCCCAACTCCAGCGCATCGGCTATCAGGGCGTGGCCGATCGAGACCTCCTGCACGCCAGGCACTGCGCGCAGAAACGCAGTCAGGTTGTCACGGTTCAGGTCATGGCCGGCGTTTATACCCAAATTCAAAGCCGCTGCCGCCCGGGCGGCGCTGGAAAACCGGTTGAGCGCTTCCATTCTTTCCGTGCCTGACGAGGCCCGGGCGTAGCTTTCGGTGTAAAACTCCACCCGGTCGGCCCCCACCGCCTTGACAGCGGCCATGGCTTCGGCAACGGGGTCCATGAACAGGCTCACGCGCACCCGGCGGGCATGGGCCTGCTCGATCAGGGGCTGCAAGCGGTCGGCATCGGCGGGAAACGTCCAGCCATGGTCGCTGGTGAACTGGTCTTCGCTGTCGGGCACAAATGTGCATTGATGCAGCGGCAAGCCCCGCGCCGTCAGGTCACGCACAAAATTCATCAGGTTCTGGAAGGGATTGCCTTCAATATTGAACTCGCGGTCAGGCCAGTCCTTCATGAGGGCCGCGAGTTCGTACACATCATCGGGTCGAATATGCCGCTCGTCCGGCCGTGGGTGTACCGTGATGCCCTGGGCGCCCGCTTCCAGGCACAGCTCTGCGGCACGCAGCACGCTCGGAATATCGATATGCCGCGTGTTGCGAAGCAGCGCGACTTTGTTGATATTGACCGAAAGGGCGGTCTTGTGAACGCCCGAGGGTGCGGGTGGATGGTCAGTGTGGCGAAAAAGGGGCATGGCGGTATTGGGCTGTTAGAGGGCCTGCAGGTCCATCATCATTTGCCGGGTTTTCAGGACCTTCACACCGCAATGGTAGTGCAGCAGCGCACGCAGCTGGGTTTTAAGTTCATTGAGCCCGGGAATGCAGGCCCGCACCGTGTCGGAAAACAGGGCATTGTCGCCCAGCGCCTGCTGCAACGCCGTCCATTGCTCGCCGGTCAGACTGCTGCGGTCGTCGTCATGGGCCTGCCTGAGGCCGGCTTCCGCCACCAGCACGTAGCGGGTCTGGGGCGCCAGCGGCGCCAGCGTGGCCGTTTCCGCATCCAGCAGGGGCAACAGGCCAATATCACGCAGCAAACGCAGCTCAAAGGCCCGCAAGGCCAGCTGCAGCGTGTCTGTACTCTGGGTAGCCAGCAGCTGCACGGTGGCCGAATAGGCGTCAAAAAGCACCGGGTGCGGGTCGTCGCGGGCCAGCAGGCGCATCAGCAGCTCATTCAGGTAGTAACCCGACAGCAGGGCGTCGCCGGTGGGCATGACATGGCCGCCCTGCCACTCCGCGCTTTTCAGGGTCCGGATTTCGGCATCACCGCCAAAGGCAACATGCAAAGGCTGCAAGGGAAGCAAAATCGGCCGGAAGCTGGAGCTGGGTTTTTTGGCCCCGCGCGCCACCAGGGCCACCCGTCCATACTGGCGGGTAAAGACTTCCAGGATCAGGCTGGACTCGCTCCAGTCGTAGCGGTGCAGGACGTAAGCGGGTTCGTCACCTATACGTTTGGTAGCCATAGATGTCAGGCAGGAGACCCACAGCGAACCGCCACGTCGGCAATAAGCGACCGTGAGGGCTTCCCGTCCAGCCAGGGCCGCGGAACCGGCTTCGCCGGGCCGCAGGCGCAGCGCCCCCTCGGGGGGCAGGGAGCTACACGCAGTGAGCGACCGTGGGGGCTCAGTTCCCCGCGGAACCGGCTTAGCCGGGCCGCAGGCGCAGCGGCCCCCTCGGGGGGCAGCGCAGTACGCGAAGCGACAAGCGTGGGGGCCTCATTCATACCCGAAGGTCTTGACCCGGGCCTCGTCGTCCGCCCAGCCCGAACGCACCTTGACCCAGATCTCCAGAAACACCTTGTTGCCGGTGAGCGTTTCCAGCTCATGCCGGGATTCGGTACCGATTCGCTTGAGCTTTTCGCCCTTCTCGCCAATCACCATGCCCTTGTGGCCGTCGCGCTCCACGACGATGGTGGCAGCAATCCTGCGCAGGTTGCCCTCTTCTTCATATTTGTCAATGATCACCGTGGAGGTGTAAGGCAACTCGTCGCCGGTCAGGCGAAACAGCTTTTCGCGAATGATCTCGGCGGCCATGAAACGGTCGCTGCGATCGGTCAGCTCGTCGGCGCGGTACATCCAGGGCTGCGCCGGCAAATACTTCTCGCAGATGCCAAACAGCCGCTCAATATCCTTGGCATTGTTGGCCGACATGGGCACAAACTCGGCAAAATTATGCCGTTCCTGCATGGAGCGCAGCCAAGGCGCAATCTCGGCCCGGCGATGGATCAGGTCAAACTTGTTGGCCAGCAGGATGGCCGGTGTTTTTTCGGGCAGCAGGGCCAGCACCTTGGCATCGGCCAGGTTGAACTGGCCGGCTTCCACCACAAAAACAATCAGGTCCACGTCGTTGACGGCGCCCACCACCGTGCGGTTCAACGAACGGTTCAAGGCATTGCCGTGCCGGGTCTGGAAACCCGGGGTGTCCACAAACACAAACTGCGTGGCCTCCACGGTGCGCACACCGGTGATACGGTGGCGTGTGGTTTGTGCCTTGCGGGAGGTGATGCTGATTTTCTGGCCCACCAGTGCATTGAGCAAAGTGGATTTACCCACGTTGGGTTTGCCGACAATGGCAATTAGGCCGCAGCGCTGCGCGTCGACGGGCGGGGTGTCTGCAGCAGCCCCCGCTGCAGCACGCGATGACAAGGCCTGGGCCAGCATGGCATCCAGCGCGTCAGGGCCCTGCGCCTCGTCAGCGGGCAATTCAAGCGATATATTTGCCGGCTTCTTCGGCTCTTTTTTACCTGTACTCATGGTCTCTCAATGGTGTTGGACGGGCGCGGCTGCGACGCCGAGTCAGGAATCCAGGGTTTTGACGTACATCAGCATGGCGGCGGCCGCAGCCTGCTCACCGGCCCGGCGCGAGCCACCGATGCCGCGTTCCGCCCGGCCGTACTCGGTGATTTCACACTCCACATCAAATGTCTGCTTGTGAGCGGCACCCAACGTGCCCACCACCCGGTAAATGGGGAGGTTCATTTTGCGCCCTTGCAACCACTCCTGCAATTCGGTTTTCGGGTCCTTGCCGATGGCCTGCATCTGCGGGTTGATTTCCATATCCTTGAACAGGCGCCGTACCAGCTGGTCGGCCTTGTCGAAGCCGGCATCCAGGTAGACAGCACCTATTACCGCCTCCAGCGCATCAGCCAGAATGGACGGCCGCTTCTGCCCACCCGAGCGGGCTTCGCCCTCACCAAGCCGCACCATATCGGGCAAACCCAGCGTCAAAGCCAGTTTGTGCAGGGTATCCTGCTTGACAAGGTTGGCGCGCACGCGGGACAGGTCGCCTTCGGGCAACTCGCTCAATTGCTCGTACAGCAGACTGGCCACTGCGAGGTTCAATACAGAGTCGCCCAGAAACTCGATCCGCTCATTGTGGTCAGCGGAAAAGCTGCGATGCGTGAGTGCCTGCGCCAGCAGTTTGGGATTGGAAAACTCGTGCTGCAGGCGTTTTTGCAGTGCCAGCAGGTCTGGGCTTGAGGTGGCGCTGGCTCTCACTTATTTGGATCGGCCGTTGTACTTCAGCAGCAGGTAAGCGGGACCTGCCATGTGGATTTCACGGGTATAGGCGAAAGCCACCACGGTCTTGTCGCCCTCTTTCGTGACCTCAAGATCCCTGCCGGCAATCGATTTGATGTCGTCAATCGCCGCGGCTTTGTCAAAAATGGACTTCACTTCAGCCACCGTATTGCCTTCCTTGGCCTTGCTGGCAGCTTTGTTGATGGCCTGAAATTCGATCAGGGTTGGCACGACCTGGGCCGCCAGGATACCGCCACAACCAATCACGCCACCGACAAACAAAATGCCAATGAAGGAAATGCCGCGTTGCTGATGTTTCATTTTTTCTCCTGCTCTGGCCGGGTAGCCCTGTAGGTGACCGCTTGACCACCCCCGGGCGCCTACCCCATGCCGCAATTACTGAAAAGAACCAATGCGTTTGAGGTTGCCAAAGTTCATCCAGACAAAAAAGGCCTTGCCCACGATGTTTTTCTCGGGGACAAAGCCCCAATAGCGGGAATCCAGCGAATTATCGCGGTTGTCGCCCATCATGAAGTAGTGCCCTTCCGGCACCTTGCAAACCACGCCCTCGCTACTGTAACGGCAATTTTGCTTGAACGGAAAATCCTCGGCACCGGCAACAAAGGCCGGCCGGTCGTCGTCATTGAGCAGGCGGTATGTCCGTCCGCCATTGGTTTCCTGATACTGCTTGGCATAGCGCAGCGCATCCTCATCGAAAAAATCGGCCAACGGCACCTTGGACACAGGTTTGCCGTTGATGGTGAGTTTCTTGTTGAGGTAAGCCACCTCGTCACCGGGCACACCCACAACCCGCTTGATGTAGTCCAGGCTGGGCTTGGGAGGGTAGCGAAACACCATGACATCGCCGCGCTGCGGGCTGTGGTTGTCAAACAGCTTGGTGTTGATCACGGGCAGGCGCACGCCGTAGTGGAATTTGTTGACCAGAATCAGGTCATTGATGAGCAGGGTCGGGATCATGGAGCCCGACGGAATCTTGAATGGCTCAAACAGAAAGGAACGCAGCAGAAAAACCACCACAATCACCGGGAACAGGCCGGCGGTCCAGTCCAGCCACCAGGGCTGCATGATGAGCCTGGTTCTGGCTTCGCTGATATTGCTGTCGACCTGGTTGATGCCCATTTTGGCCAGTTCGGCCTGGCGTTTGGCGGCGGTCTGTTCAAGCACGGCAACCGCTTTGTGCCGCTGCGGCAGAAAATAAAACCGCTCCGCAAGCCAGTAAATGCCGGTGACCACGGTCGCCAGGAAAAGCAGCAGCGAGAAGTTGCCCTCCACTGCGCCCAGATACCAGGCAGCCCCGTAGCCGACAAACGCCGCCAGCACCAGGGCGGTGATGGAACTCATGGTGTTGCGCATTATTCTTCTACCTGCAATATGGCGAGGAAAGCCTCTTGGGGCACCTCCACCGAACCGATTTGTTTCATGCGCTTTTTACCCGCTTTTTGTTTTTCGAGAAGCTTGCGTTTGCGCGAAATATCTCCGCCGTAACACTTGGCGATCACGTTTTTCCGCAGCGCCTTGATTGTCTCACGCGCAATAATATTGGCGCCGATGGCCGCCTGGATGGCGACGTCGAATTGCTGACGCGAAATGATTTCGCGCATTTTGGCCACCACCGCCCGGCCCCGGTAGGCGGACTGGCTGCGGTGAACGATGATGGACAGCGCATCCACCTTCTCGCCATTGAGCAAAATGTCCACCTTCACCACGTCGGAGGCCCGGAACTCCTTGAATTCGTAGTCCATCGACGCGTAGCCGCGCGAAACCGATTTGAGCTTGTCAAAGAAATCCAGCACGATCTCGCCCAGCGGCATCTCATAGGTCAGCATGACCTGCTTGCCGTGGTAGGCCATGTTCAGCTGCACCCCGCGCTTGAGGTTGGCCAGCGTCATGACGGCGCCGACATAGTCCTGCGGCATGTACAGGTGCACGGTCACGATGGGCTCGCGAATCTCCGTGACCCTGCCGGCATCGGGGATTTTGGAGGGATTTTCAACCTTGATGATCTCGCCATCGGCCTTGAGCACCTCATACACCACGCTGGGCGCCGTCGTGATCAGGTCCTGGTCGAACTCCCGCTCCAGCCGCTCCTGGACAATCTCCATGTGGAGCAGGCCCAGGAAGCCGCAGCGAAAACCAAAGCCGAGGGCCTGGCTGACTTCCGGCTCGTAATGCAGCGAGGCGTCGTTGAGCTTGAGTTTTTCCAGCGCATCGCGCAGGGAGTCGTACTCGCTGGCCTCGGTCGGGTAGAGCCCGGCAAACACCTGGGGCTGGATTTCCTTGAAGCCGGGCAACGCTTCCGTCGCCGTGAAAGCCGCACCACCCGTGCCGGGTTTGATCAGGGTCACGGTATCGCCCACGCGCGCCGCCTGCAGCTCCTTGATACCCGCAATCACAAAGCCCACCTCACCGGCCTCCAGCGACTGGCGCGGCTCGGTGTGCGGCGTGAAGACGCCCAGTTGCTCTGCGTTGTACATGGCTTCGCTGGCCATGAGCTTGATGCGGTCGCCTTTGGCCAGGCGCCCGTCCACCACACGCACCAGCATGACGACGCCCACGTACGCGTCGTACCAGCTGTCGATGATCATGGCGCGCAAGGCACCGTCCGGATTGCCCTGTGGCGGCGGCACCCTGGCGATCACGGCTTCCAGAATTTCGTCTATGCCCATGCCGGTCTTGGCGCTGCAGGGGATGGCATCGGTTGCATCAATGCCGATCACGTCCTCGATTTCCTGCTTGGCATTCTCGGGGTCGGCCTGCGGCAAATCCATCTTGTTCAAGACGGGCACCACCTCCACACCGAGATCCAGCGCGGTATAGCAATTGGCGACGGTCTGCGCTTCCACACCCTGGCTGGCATCCACCACCAGCAGCGCGCCTTCGCAAGCAGACAGCGAGCGACTCACTTCATACGAGAAGTCAACGTGGCCTGGCGTGTCGATCAGATTGAGGTTGTAGACCTGGCCATCGCGTGCCTTGTATTTGAGCGCAGCGGTCTGCGCCTTGATGGTTATCCCACGCTCCTTCTCGAGATCCATTGAATCGAGAACCTGCGCACTCATCTCGCGATCCTGCAAGCCACCACAGCGCTGGATGATGCGATCTGCAAGCGTGGATTTGCCGTGATCAATGTGCGCAATGATCGAAAAATTTCTGATGTGATTCATCAACGAGAACACCTAAGTGCTTGAAAGTATTGCGAAGAGATTGCACGTCATTCGCGATGGACCATAAAAAAGGGCGCGTCGAGTAGTGACGCGCCCTGAACCAACAATCTATGGCAACTGCGATAGTTGGAACTTCATTGTAGGCAAAAAGCCAGCAGCGAACAGTCCCAAAATCTCCATATTTTTGTCGTTGCAGGCTAGCAACAGGAAACTTATACACAACTTATTCACAATTTTATACTGCTTGGCTCTGGACAACTTGTGGGCGATCTGTGGATCAGTACTGAATGGATGGAATTGATGATGAAAGCCACAGGAATCCCGGCGGTCGAGAAGCTCGATATATCAAAAAGGCACCGTAGCTCTACGGCATTCTACTCAAACTCATCATTGGATCGTTTAATTTTGTGAGTGAGTACTAACAAATTTAAAGATGATCTACCCAAAATATATTTTTTTGAAGACGCCCAAAAAACAGTATCTGGTGTGGAAAAACCCCCAACCCTGGCGGGGTATGGGGGTCTTTCATGCCTGTAGCGGGAGGGGCAACAGCGTAGCGAGGCCCTTGCCGCGAGGCAAACTCAAACCATTAACGCGCCGGCCGGATCAACACAAACTGCGCCAGTTCTCCCCGGCGAAACAGCACATTGACCGGCTTGCTCTTGTCAATTTTTGCGAGCGCAGTCTCGAACTCCTTGACGTTTGCGATTTCGGAGTTGGCAATGGCGACGATCACATCACCTTCGCGAAGTCCTGCACGGGCTGCTCCAGCCTCTGCGCTGTCTACCCGGACCCCGCCCTTGATCTTGAGTTCCTTTTTCTGTGCATCCGGCAGGTCGCTCACCACCAGGCCCAAAGCCTGTGCAGGGCCGGCGACCGGCGGTTTGGATTCCGGTGACGAGGCCTTGCGAAGGGGCTTCTCTGCCTCCACCTCCGCGATGACCACCGGCAAATCCTTGGTGGCACCCCGCCTGAAGACGGTCACCACCGCCTTGGTGCCGGGCTTCACATTGCCGACCATGCGCGGAAGATCACTGGATTTTTCGATCTGCTTGCCGTCGAACTTGATGATGATGTCGCCGGCTTCCACGCCTGCCTTTTCTGCAGGTGCACCAGCCTCCACGCCTCTGACCAGCGCCCCCCGGGGGCTGCCCAGACCGATGGACTCGGCCACTTCCTTGCTGACCTGATCGATCTGCACCCCGATGCGTCCACGCGTTACCCGGCCGCTGCTGCGCAGTTGGTCTGAAACACGCGTGGCCTCGTCAATCGGGATGGAAAACGAAATGCCCTGAAAGCCGCCAGAACGTGAATAGATCTGGCTGTTGATACCCACGACTTCCCCGCGCATGTTGATCAGGGGCCCACCCGAGTTGCCGGGGTTGATGGCCACATCGGTCTGGATGAACGGCAGGTAGTCACCGGTATCGCGCTGCTTGGCGCTAACAATACCCGCCGTCACGGTATTTTCAAGGCCGAATGGTGAGCCGATGGCCATCACCCATTCGCCCACCTTCAGACGGTTGATGTCGCCAATTTTCACGGCCGGCAGCCCGCTTGCCTCGATCTTGACCACCGCCACATCGCTGCGCTTGTCCGCGCCGATGATTCTGGCCTTGAATTCGCGCTTGTCGGTCAGCGTGACGATCACTTCATCGGCGCCTTCCACCACATGGGCATTGGTCATGACAAAGCCGTCTCCCGTGAGGATGAAGCCGGAGCCCACACCGCGCGGCTGCTCTTCGTCGGGCTGGGGCTGGCCGCGGTCGGGACGCGGCGTGCGCGGCAGATTGGGCGGCACGGGAATCCCGAAACGCCGGAAAAATTCCAGCATTTGCTCATCCACGCTTCCGGCGCCCGAAGCCTTGACTTTTTCTATCGTGCGGATGTTCACCACCGAGGGTCCAACCTGGTCAACCAGATCGGTGAAGTCGGGCAGCGCGCGGACCTGCGCCCATGCAGGGGCAGCAGGCAACACCACTGTGGCGGTCACCACGCCCAGCAGACCTGCGAGCAGACAGGAGCGCAGGGGTTTCCAGTTCAATTCAAGCATCATCGGCCTCGTCGTAAATGTTGGTAATCAGGCATGCAAAACTTGTGGGAAGGAAATAGGAATACCAGAGAAAAAGACAATACGGACAACATGCGGCGCCTGCGCCCTGTGGGAAAAATTTTCCAGCAACAACGCCCCTCACAGGCACTGTCTACTTTTTTCGCTCCAGTCCATTGGCAAAATGGCGCAGGGTTGCCATGGGAACTTCACCCATGATGGTTACCCAGTAAGCGTCCAGTTGCCGGGTCAGCGTCTGGGTGGCCCCCAGTGACAGGCTGGATTCCTTCTCATGGCGTTGCCGGTCATAGGGTTCCACAAAGATGGAGACGGAGGCAAGCCCGTCGGAGAAAATCCATTGCAGAGGCTCGGCACCTGGCGCGGCGCTCGCCGCGGGGCGCTTGTAGCAGCTCATGGGTTTAAACCCGGCAACAGGCGCTTTGAGCACCCAGCCTTCGGCGCTGGCCGTGGTCTTCACCATCACAGGCTTCTCAACGCGATAGCCGTCCACCTTGCCCATCATCTGGATAAGCTGGTCCATTTTGACCGGCGCATCGAGTTGCAGCTCCGAAAACGCGGCCTGCTCGAGCACCTTGCCGTCAGCGTCCAGGGTCTGCAACTTCACCACCAGGCCCTTTTTTTGCTCGGTCCAGATACGGTAGCCAAAACGCATGCTGTCCTTGGGAACCAGCATCACGACGTCCGCTTCGACGCCGGCCACCCGCTCTACGCCGTCATGCCGCATCTTGTAGAAATCGGCAATGCGGCTGTCGGTTGACTGGAGCAACTCGGGAAACATGCCCAGCGATTCCCGTTTTTCGCTGCGCACCACCTTGTGGTCGGGCATGAATGTAACGACCTGATCGTTGTGCCGGAAGATAGAGCGCGGCGCCCCGGTCAGGGTTTCAACCCTTTCCACCTGCTGGTTGCCTTCGCAGACATGCCAGACTTTTGCGCTCGACATGGCGCCACCCGACGAAACAACAAAGGTCCCAATATAGGAGCGTTTTTTGGAGGCCTCGTGCATGCGCATCAACCAGTCATTGACGCTTCTGGATTCCGCCGCCGTGGCAGGCGTGGACGCCGTGGCCGGCGAAGGCACCTGGGCCGCTACATAATTGATAGCGGCGAGTGGCCAAACAAAAAAGGCCACAAGGCGATAAGTCTTGAAATTCATGGTTGTTTTGAAGGCTCTGCCGCAGCAAAAGCTCATTCAACGCCCTGCATTCTGAGGCGTTTCAAAGGTGGCGTTTCGCAAAAACCCCGACGGCACCTGCAAGGCGGATGCACCACCCAACTGCTTGTGTGCGGTCAGCAACTCCTCCAGCCGGGCATCGCGCACTATCGGACCCTGCGGTGAAGCCACCAGCACCTGCTGAGCCGGGCCTTGGGCAAGCTGCGGTGCAGCATCAGGCATCAGCAGGCCCGAGGAGTTCCACGCGATGGCGGAAATGGCTGCCAGGGAAGCAAAGCCGGCCACCCACTTCCAGGGCAGCATGCTGTCATTGGATGCCGCGCCGCGGTGGTGGACCACGTTCGCACCAGTTTTTCCCCTGGCTTGCGCCGCTGAATCAAGTGCAACAGGCTGGTGGCGCGCCCGAAGCAACGGCTCTTGTGGCTCTTGCGAAAGGCGCTGGTTCAACCGACCCAGAAAGGCCAGGTCCGCCACGGGCGCCACGGGCGCAGGGGATCGCAACACCTCGCCAATCAAATGGTAAGCGGCCCAGCTGGAAAACGCAGATTCGTCGTGCTGGCAGGCCTGCAGTGCGGCGGCAAAGTCCTCACCGCCCAGCTGGCCATCGGCCAGGGCAGACATGAGTTCACTGGTTTGCATAGACGGTTTCATGATGTTCATGGGCAGTGGGCATGCCGGTTTATTAAAGGGCTTTACAGGCTGAAAGAAGGGCGTTATTCATTCATTGGTTCAATAGTGATTCAACAAGGCTCTTGACATGGATACCAGCCAACAACTACCAGCATCACCAGCGCTTGCCTGACTGGTTTTCCAGCAAGGGCTTGACTTTCCCAGAGATCGCTTCACGCGCCCTGAAAATACGGGACCGCACTGTGCCAATGGGGCAATTCATGGCCTCCGAGATTTCTTCATAGCTCAACCCTTCGATTTCGCGCAAGGTGATGGCCTGACGAAGCTCTTCCGGCAAGGCCTCCATAGCCGCGTTGACCATTTCCGCAATTTCCTTGCTTGCCAACACGGCATCCGGCGTTTCCGAGCTAGTTAGTTCGTTTTCCAGCGGGGAAGTTTCATCGTCCTCTCCGGATTTAAAGGAATTTTCGGAAACGGTGGGATCCCGCTTGAGATCCATCAGGGCTTTTTTGGCGGTGTTGACCGCGATCCGGTAGAGCCAGGTGTAGAACTGGGCTTCGCCCCTGAACTGCGCCAAGGCCCGGTAAGCCCTGATAAACGTCTCCTGGGCGATGTCTTCCACCAGATCCACATCGCGCACCATGCGCCCTATGAGGCGCTGAATGCGGCGCTGGTACTTGATCACCAGCAGCTCAAAGGCCTTTTGGTCCCCGGCCACGGCGCGCTCGACCAGCATGGCGTCGCTGTCAGCCGCTTTTTCGGATTGCCGGGGTGTCAGGTCCTCAGTCATGGCTTTATCCGTGTGGCATCAACAGGAAGCTCATGGCCCGATACTGCCACAGCCGGCAGCGGCTCTGCAGGCATCCCGTCCAATGAGCGGGAAGAGCCTGCCGGCTTGTGCGGGGAATATACCGCCCGGCGCAGGTCCAGCCAGCGCTCTGGCAACACCCTTCGCTCCGCCCAAAGCCAGAGTCCGGCACGCGCCGGATTCTGAAGCCGGAGCAGTAGCATGTGCTGGAAATCAGCAATCACCGAGAGTTCGTACCCGGCAACGCCCGCCTGGTAAGCCTGGCTTTCCCAGTGCCACACCTCGCCGTCCCATGCCAGCCGGCCAGAGGGTACTTTTTTCCAGCCAACCCATGCCAGGGCGCCCGCACCGCATACCGCTGCAACGACCAGTGCCATCCGCCAACCAGATTGACGGACAAGGTGAAACCAAAATAAAACCAGCAACACACCCGCCAGCCACAGACCCAGCAATAGCCAGCCCTGAAAACGCGAACGCCCCAGCGGATAGACAACCGGCGGGGCGTTGTGGGTGATCAAGACAGTCAGTGCGGTGCTTGGGCGCGTGCTTGAAAAGGTGGAAACAGGGCGACGTCAGGCGCGCTTGAAAACCAGCGTACCGTTGGTGCCGCCGAATCCAAAATTGTTTTTCACCGCAATTTCAATGTTGGCGTCGCGCGCCACGTTGGCGCAGTAGTCCAGGTCGCACTCGGGATCCTGGTTGAAAATGTTGATGGTGGGGGGGATCTTCTGGTGATGCAATGCCAGCACGGTGAACACCGACTCAATGCCACCGGCGCCGCCCAGCAGGTGGCCTGTCATCGATTTGGTCGAACTGACCACCATGTTCTTCGCATGGCTGCCAAATGCCGCCTTGATGGCGTTGGTCTCGTTCAGGTCGCCCAGCGGCGTGGAAGTTCCATGCGCGTTGAGGTACTGAACCTGATCGGCGTTGACGCCTGCATTCTTCAATGCCATGGTCATGGAACGGCACGGCCCGTTGATGTCGGGTGCGGTCATGTGATAGGCGTCAGCGCTCATGCCGAAACCGATGACTTCAGCATAAATCTTTGCGCCGCGCGCCTTCGCATGCTCGTACTCCTCGAGCACCAGAACACCACTGCCCTCGCCCAGTACAAAGCCGTCGCGGTCCTTGTCCCAGGGACGTGAAGCGGTCTTGGGGTCCTCATTGCGGGTTGACAGCGCGCGGGCTGCGGCAAAGCCGCCCACACCCAAAGGCGACACCGTCGCTTCAGCACCGCCGGCAATCATGACGTCGCAGTCGCCGTATTCGATCATGCGGGCTGACAGGCCAATGGCATGAAGGCCGGTGGTGCATGCCGTGACAACCGCGATGTTGGGCCCCTTGAAGCCAAACTTGATCGACACATGGCCGGAAATCATGTTGATGATCGACGCCGGCACAAAAAACGGGGAAACGCGACGTGGGCCGCGATTCACCAGCTCGGCATGCGTCTGCTCGATCATCGGCAAACCGCCAATGCCCGAGCCGATGTTGCAACCAATGCGGGTAGCCAGCTCGTCGCCGAGCGCATCGCCGGTAGGCAAGCCACTGTCAGCGACCGCCTGGAACGCCGCAGCCAGGCCCAGGTGAATGAAGCGGTCCATGTGCCGGGCTTCCTTCTCGGGGATGTAATCCTCGATCTTGAAGCCCTTCACCTCACCCGCGAACTTGCAGGCAAAGTTGCTTGCATCAAATTGCGTGATCAGGTCAATGCCGGGAGTTCCGGCAAGCAAATTGGCCCACGAATCAGCGACGGTATTACCTACCGGGCTGACGCAACCCAAACCTGTCACAACGACACGACGACGGCTCATTCAGTAATCCTGAAAAAAACCCGAAAAGACCCTGAACGGCCTTTCAGGTTGAATGACGGCAAAGGCAAAGGTCTGGAACCTTGGGCCTCAAGCCTTTTGATGGGTGTTGGCGTAGTCAATCGCATTCTGGACGGTGGTGATTTTCTCGGCATCTTCGTCGGGAATCTCAATGCCAAACTCGTCTTCCAGAGCCATAACCAGTTCTACGGTGTCAAGCGAGTCAGCGCCGAGATCGGCCACAAAGGCTTTTTCACTGGTGACTTGACCTTCTTCAACGCCAAGTTGCTCGGCAATGATTTTCTTAACACGTGCTTCGATATCGCTCATAGTTCCCTCTGAGGGTTGTAAATTAATCCGTGATTTTACCGCGTTAGGGTCGTTTCCCTAAGCATCAGGCCGGACGGATAAAAACCGGCCCCGATTTGATGTGTTTTACCACCGTCAACCCATGCTCCTCATGAGGCAGGCTGAGCGGCTACATGTACATGCCGCCGTTGACATGAATTTCCTGCCCTGTGATGTAGGCCGCTTGCGGACTGGCCACAAAAGCCACAGCATGCGCAATATCCTGCGGCTTGCCGAGATGGCCCAGCGGAATTTGCCCCAGCAGCGCTTTTTGCTGCTCTTCAGGCAGGCTGGCCGTCATGTCGGTCTCGATAAAGCCCGGCGCCACGCAGTTGACCGTGATGTTGCGCGAGCCCAGTTCGCGCGCCAATGCTCGCGTCATGCCTGCCACACCCGCCTTGGCGGCGGCGTAATTGGACTGCCCCGCGTTGCCTGATGCACCCACCACCGACGTAATGCTGATGATGCGGCCATAACGCTGCTTCATCATGATGCGCATCACGGCGCGGCTCATGCGAAACACCGCCTTGAGATTGGTGTCGAGCACCGCATCCCAATCGTCGTCCTTCAGGCGCATGGCCAGCATGTCACGCGTGATTCCGGCATTGTTGACCAGCACCTGCAGGCCGCCGTGTTCCCGGACGATGCTGTCTATTAACGCCTCGGCCGCCGCAGCATCATTCACATTCAGGTTCTTGCCGGCACAACCGGGGAAAGTGGCAAGGACCTGGCTGATTTTGGCCGCACCTTCATCACTGGTGGCCGTACCGATGACCTTCAGGCCCTTCTGGGCCAGCTCCAGCGCAATGGCGGCGCCTATGCCGCGCGACGCACCGGTGACCAGTGCAACCTGTCCTTCAAACTTGACTTCATTCATGCCAGCATCTCCTTCACGTCTGCCATTGAGGCCGGGTCAAACAGGGGCACGCCCGTCAATTCCGGGTCTATTCTTTTGACCATACCGGCCAGCACCTTGCCCGGCCCGCACTCGACAACCGTCGTCAACCCGCGCGCCTTGATGGCCTGGACACACTCGACCCAGCGCACCGGCCCGAAAGCCTGCTTGTAAAGCGCTGCGCGAATGCGATCGGCATCCGTCTCTACCGCCACGTCGATATTGTTGATGACGGGAATCAGCGGGGCCGCGAAATCGATGGCAGCGAGTTTTTCCCTGAGTTTTTCGGCGGCCGGTTTCATCAGGCTCGAATGAAACGGCGCCGACACCGGCAGGGGCAAGGCCCGCTTCGCGCCGTTGGCTTTCAGCACCTCGCAAGCCTTGTCCACCGCAGCCTTGCTGCCCGCAATGACGGTTTGCAGGGGGTCGTTGAAATTGACGGCTTCCACCACCTCATCGGTATTGAGCCCGAAGGTGCGGACCGCCTCGGCACAACCTTCGATGACCCTGGCTGCGTCCATGCCCAGAATGGCCGCCATCGCGCCCACACCCACAGGCACGGCGTCCTGCATGGCCTGGGCGCGGAAGCGCACCAGCGGCGCGGCCTGCGCCAGGGACAGCACCCCCGCAGCCACCAGCGCAGAATATTCGCCCAGCGAATGGCCAGCCACGGCGGCCGGCGCCGTGCCGGTTTCCGCCATCCACGCCCGGTAGGCGGCCACACCCGCCACCAGCATCACCGGCTGGGTGTTGGTCGTCAGGGCCAGGGCCTCCTTGGGGCCGTCCTTGATCAGCTGGCCGATATCCTGACCCAGGGCATCCGATGCTTCGATGAGTGTTTGCCGGACGACAGCATGGTCGCCCCAGGCGTCCAGCATGCCCACCGACTGCGAACCCTGACCGGGAAAAACAATAGCGAACGATTTCAAATAATTACTCCAGTTATCAAGCGGCGAACCCTGTCAGCGCCCGCCATTCTAAGAAACCCATCAGGACGGCAACCGGTCAGGCACGCCCCACCCCACCCGCCGCCATGCGGCCCGCGATTTTCGAAGCGGAAACGGCCGTCAGGTGAACGCTGCTGCGGTGGCAGGCTTGCGTCCGGCGGGGCTTTCAGGGAAGCGCCCGGCAACACCGCCTGCTGCGGTGCCGCCGCATAGCTGACGGCAGGCAGGCGGTTGGAGATTTTCCAGCCGGCCAGGACAAAGGCCGCCACCAGCAGCAGGATTGCAATGGCATCCACACGGCCTGACGGTCTGAGACTCAAACGGCCACCTGTCTGTCAGAAGCTGGCCGGGAAATACAGGCAGCCATCTCAATAGTTGAGAAGCACTGCACCCCAGGTAAAACCGCCGCCCACGCCTTCGAGCATGAGGGTGTCACCTTTTTTCACCTTGCCGCTGCGCACGGACGCATCCAGTGCCAGCGGGATGGATGCAGCCGAGGTGTTGCCATGCTCGTCTACCGTGACGATCAGCTTTTCCAGGGGCACCTTCAGCTTCCTGGCAGTGCTATGCATGATGCGGATATTGGCCTGATGCGGAATCAGCCAGTCGATGTCCGTATCCAGCAAATTGGCCTTGGCCAGTGCGGCCCGGGCCGCACTTTCAAGTACACCCACGGCCAGTTTGAACACCGCCTGCCCGTCCATTTTGAGGAAGGGATCGCCCAGCACCTGGCCGCCCGATACATTGCCCGGTACGCACAGGATGCCGACATGCTTGCCGTCAGCATGCAGATCGCTGGCGAGGATACCCGGCGTCTCCGACGCTTCCAGCACCACGGCGCCAGCACCATCGCCAAACAGCACGCAGGTGGTCCTGTCGGAGAAATCCAGAATGCGCGAGAACACTTCCGCGCCAATCACCAGCGCCTTGGTGGCCGAGCCGGTTTTGATCAACGCATCGGCCACGGTCAGTGCATAAACAAATCCACTGCAAACCGCCTGGACATCAAAGGCCGGGCAACCCGCAATGCCGAGTTTGTTCTGCACGATGCATGCGGCAGAGGGAAACACCATGTCTGGCGTCGACGTCGCAACAATGATCAGGTCGATGTCGGACGCCTGACGACCTGCAGCTTCCAGCGCGTGCCGGGCAGCTTTCACGGCGAGGTCGCTGCTGGACACATCGGGCGCGGCGAAATGGCGCGCCCGGATACCGGTGCGCTCCACAATCCATTCGTCGGAAGTTTCAACGCCTTTGGTGGCCAGCTCGGCGGCCAGCTCGGCATTGGTCAGTCGGCGCGGTGGCAAGTAACTACCGGTGCCAGTGATGCGTGAATAACGGGTCATTGATTAGTGTGCCGCTGTTGGGACTGCTGGGTCAACTGCCATCGAAGAAACCGCAGGCACGCCATTGTTGGCCGGTGCCGGCTGCCCCGCCACCAACAAGGGGGCGGCATGGGCGATGCGTTCGCGAACTCTCTCCAGCAAATTGTTACGAGCCGCATCATAAGCCCGATTCAGCGCCCTCTCAAAAGCAAAGGCATCTGCGGATCCATGGCTTTTGAAAACCAGGCCTTGCAGGCCCAGCAATGCGGCGCCGTTGTAACGCCTGTGGTCTACCCGGTTTTTAAATGCAGTTAGCACAGGATAGGCCACAATTGCCGCGCATTTCGTCAAAATATTGCGTGAAAACTCAGCCTTGATGAAGCCACCGATCATGCTCGCCAGCCCCTCGCTGGCTTTCAGCGCCACATTGCCGACAAAGCCATCGCACACCACGATATCGGTTGTGCCCTTGAAAATATCGTTGCCTTCAACATTTCCGTAAAAATTTAGATCACCGGAAATAGAGGCAGATCGCAGCAATTCACCGGCCTTTTTAATGGTTTCACTGCCTTTTATCGCCTCTTCACCGATATTGAGCAGTCCAACGCTAGGCGCGGGTTTACCGGAAATGGCGGCCACCAAGGCTGAACCCATGACCGCAAACTGCAGCAAATGGTCGGCAGTGCAATCCACATTGGCGCCGAGATCCAGCACCGTGGTGGCGCCGCCCGCAGCATTGGGCAGCTGTGTCGCAATGGCGGGCCGGTCGATGCCCTCCATGGTTTTCAGCACGTAGCGGGCAATGGCCATCAGTGCGCCGGTGTTGCCGGCCGAAACAGCGGCCTGGGCGACACCGTCCTTGACCTGGTTCATGGCCACCCGCATGGACGAGTTCTTTTTTCGCCGCAATGCGATTTCGATCGGATCGTCCATGGTGACGATCTCGCTGGCGGCAACGATTTGACAGCGGGGATGCGATTGCAGCAGGGCGTATTGCGGGTGCGCCGCCAGAACGTCTGGCTGACCCACCAGCACCACCGAGGCTTCCGGGTGGCCGCTCAAAAAGGCCAGGCTGGCGGGAACGGTCACGTCCGGGCCAACATCCCCACCCATGGCATCGACAGCGATCCTGATCATGAAAAGACCGGCGCAGTCAAGATTGAATTATGGACAAAAGAAAGGCCCGCAGTATCAGTGCGGGCCAGTACATCAAGCGCGGAATTACGCTTCGGATTTGGTTTTCAGCACCTTGCGGCCACGGTAAAAACCGGTCGGGCTGATGTGGTGGCGCAGGTGGGTTTCGCCCGTGGTGGATTCCACAGCGATGCCTGGCACGGTGAGTGCGTTGTGCGAGCGGTGCATGCCGCGCTTGGAAGGTGACTTTTTGTTCTGCTGGACGGCCATGATCCGCTCCTGAGGGGGGTATAGGGTTGGTAAATTACGCGCCAGATTTTTGAATTCAGGTAGCTGGGCCTGTATGTTGGTCTACAGGGCCGCATCACTACATTGGCACGCGAAGCCTTTGATTATAGCGCGATACCGGCAATTTTGGCCATCACCCCGCCCGGCAATTCCGTGGCTGCGCATCATTCCAGTGAATTCCCGCCGCCGCAGATAGTAAATCTAATACAAATTTATTACTTTTTCTTGAGCTGCGCCAGCACAGCGAAAGGATTGGGCTTCTGACCGGATTCGTCGGCGACGTCAGCCTCACCAGCCTGCAACTTGGGAGCCACCGGGCATTCGCCGTGCATGGGCACCAGTGGCAACGCCATCAACAACTCGTCTTCAAGCACCGCCAGCAAATCGAATTGCGGCTCCATCACCAGCAGGTCTTCTTCGGACTGATCGTCCTCGGCCATCGCAATGTCTTCGTTGGCAACAAAACGGTACCACTGATCCACCTGGACAGGGGTGACCACCGCCCCCATGCAACGCTGGCAGGTCAGCGGCACATCCGCTTGCGCTTGCAGGTGCAGCCAGACCTCGTCATCAGCCCCCGGGCGTGGCCGCAGCTCCGCCCGAGCCTCCCACTTTATAACTGACTCAGGCTCCAGCCCTTGTGTTTCCTCCACAAGGCGCTTCATATTTTGTAGCAAAGTGGTTTCGACAAGCGGCACACCATCCTGGGCGAAAGCTTGCATGTTGAGCCGGTGGGCTTGAAGAGATCTGGACATGGGTGCAGTGTAAGAGAATCGGAGCATGAACTCTGCCTCCAACCCGGTCGCCGCATCAACGGCAGCCACGGCCCTTGCGCCCACAAGCCGCCCACTGGTGCTGGGCTCGACCTCGCCCTATCGCCGCGAACTGCTGCAGCGCCTGCACCTCCCGTTTGAGGTGGCAACTCCCGACGTTGATGAGACACCGCTGCCCGGCGAAACGCCCCGCCTGCTGGCTGAACGTCTGGCACTCGCCAAGGCACGCGCGGTGGCTCGCAATTTTCCCCATGCGGTGGTGATCGGTTCCGACCAGGTGGCCGACCTGAACGGCCTGCCGCTGGGCAAACCAGGCACCCACGAACGGGCGGTTGCGCAACTGCGTCAGATGCGGGGCCAAACCGTGGTGTTTCAAACGGCGGTGGCCGTGGTGTGCCTGGAAAGCGGGTTCGAGCAAAGCAGCCTGGCGGCCGTGCGGGTGACATTTCGGGACCTGAGCGATGCGGAGATTGAAAACTACCTGCGCGCCGAGCAGCCTTATGACTGTGCCGGCAGCGCAAAAAGCGAAGGGCTGGGCATCGCGCTGCTCGAATCGATTGACAACGACGACCCGACCGCACTGGTCGGCCTGCCGCTGATACGTACCTGCAAAATGATCCAGGCGGCCGGTGTGGCCCTGCTCACCGGCAGCGGGGCACAGCGATGAGCGGCGCCATGAAAGGCCGGCTTTACCTGGTGCCCGCGCCGCTTGATTTTGGCTGCGACACCCAGGCCCCGCTTCAGGACGTGATGCCCTCGGGCACGCTGCAGGTCGCAGCCCGGCTGTCCTGCTGGATTTGCGAGAACGCCAAAAGCACCCGCGCTTACCTGAAGCGCATCAACGAACAGCACCCCCTGGCGCACCCGCTGCAGTCGCTACAAATTCAGGAGCTGCCGCGTGAGGTCCACAAGAAGGGCGATCACACCGGCAACTTTGATGCGCGGCCGCTGCTCGTGGCCGCGACGGAGGGCCATGACATGGGCCTGGTCAGTGAAGCCGGCATGCCGGCGATCGCCGACCCGGGCTCGTCAGTGGTGCGCGCAGCGCATGACCTCGGGCTGCAGGTGGTGCCGCTGACGGGCCCCATGTCGCTGATGCTGGCGCTGGCGGCGAGCGGCCTCAATGGCCAGAACTTTGCGTTTGTCGGGTATTTGCCGCAAGACGGCGGCGAGCGGACCCAGCGCATCCGCGAGCTGGAGTCTCTGGCCCTGAAAACCGGCCAGACCCAGCTTTTTATTGAAACGCCCTACCGCAATGCGGCCCTGCTACAGGCGCTGCTGCAAACGCTGCAGGGCAATACACGGCTGGCACTGAGCTGCGGCCTGACGCTGGACAAGGCCTCGTCGCGCAGCATGCAGGCCAGCGGCTGGAAACGCGACAAACCAGTCCTGCCACTGGATCTGCCCACGGTTTTTTGCATAGGCCGCTGAGAAACATCTGGGGCAGCCCGATAAAAAAAAGCCCGCACAATGAAATGGCGGGCTTTTTTTGGTTTTGTGGTGCAGCTGTTTTTTGGCGCTGCGTGATCCGAAAAGGCGCCTAGCGAATGGCAGGAATGACCTTGAAGGCCTTCATGGCCCCCTCGCCCATGGCCGCGCCAAACTTCTTGGCAAGGCGCTCGGCCACATTCTCGCGGCGCGTGTAGTCGATGATCTCTTCGGCCTTGACCACCTCGCGTGCCACATACTCCAGGCCGCCCAGCTGGTCAGCCAAACCCAGCTCCACCGCCTGCTGGCCGCTCCAGAACAGGCCGCTAAACATCTCCGGCATTTCCTTGAGGCGCTTGCCGCGGCCGGCTTTCACCACCGTGATGAACTGCTGGTGGATCTGGTCCAGCATGGCCTGCGCATACACGCGCTGCTTGTCGCTCTGCGGGCTGAAGGGGTCCAGAAAGCCCTTGTTCTCACCAGCCGTCAACAGCCGGCGTTCCACGCCCAGCTTGTCCATCAGGCCAGTGAAGCCAAAGCCGTCCATCAGCACGCCGATGCTGCCGACAATGCTGGCCTTGTCGACGTAAATCTTGTCGGCCGCCACCGCGATGTAATAGGCTGCCGATGCACAGGTTTCCTCCACCACGGCATAAACCGGCTTCTTGTGCTTGATCTTGAGGCGCAGGATTTCGTCATTCATCATGCCGGCCTGCACCGGGCTGCCCCCCGGTGAGTTGATCAGCAGCACCACGGCCTTGGCGCCATCGTCTTCAAACGCGGCACGCAGCGCCGCATTGACAAACTCGGCACTGGCGTCGGCGCCGGCGGCGATTTCACCCTTGATCTCCACCACGGCCGTGTGCGGCGCGGCCGCATCGGTGGCGGGGGTACCGCGGTGCAGGAGCATCCACACCAGCACGATGAAAAACGCCAGCCAGGACAGGCGCACAAAGGCTTTCCAGCGGCGGGCAGCTTTTTGCTCATTGAGCGATGCAAACGCCAGCTTCTCCAGCGTCGCGCGCTCCCAGCCGGGAGCCAGGGACGGGTCGGCCTGAAGGGCTTTTTTCGCTCCCGCTTCAGGAGCACGATCTTCCGGATAAGGACGGGACTCCGGCTGGTTCGGCCTGAAATCCGACTCCCGCAGGAGATCAGGGGAGGTGTCGTTCGGATTGTCGGGGCGGTTGGATTCGTTCATGGTCGCTAGTTTAGAGAAGTATTAGAACTGTACCGGTCTGAGGTTGTAAGCGGAATGCCAATAAACAACCCCGTCATTTTCCGAAAGCGTGATTTTGATCAACCCGCCCTGGCAGGGGCCGCCTGCGCACTGGCCGGTATCGGGCCGGTAAGCCGCACCATGGCTGGCGCACAGCAGCCATTGTCCGCTGTCGTCAAACACCTGGTTGGGCTGCCAGTCGAGTTCCATGGCCACATGCGTGCAGCGGTTCAGGTAAGCATGCGGCAGGCCCTCGTAACGGATGGCAAAAGCCCGGCAGGTCTGGCCCGCATAGTTGATATCGAAGGGCACTGCCTCCCCGCCGTCGACCAGGTCACTGGCATTGCACAGGGGTAACAGCTCATCCATGGGAAGCCCTTCAGTCGCTGGTACTAGCCATTACTAGCCATTGACCAGCAGCCAGTCATGGAGGTCCTGCACCGAATGGGCCACGTGGCGCGGCGCCAGGGCCGTGAAGGCATCAGGTTCGTGCGCGCCGTAGCTCACCCCCACACTGGGGCAGGCCGCATTGAGCGCCATCTGCAGATCGTGCGTGGTGTCGCCCACCATCAGCATCCGCTGAGACGTGCAGCCGAATTCCTCCATTAGCTCATGCAGCATCCGCGGGTCGGGCTTGCCGGCCGTCTCGTCGGCCGTGCGCGAGCCGTGAAACATGCCCTTGAGTTCCGCGCTCCGCAGCGCCTCATCCAGCCCGCGCCGGGATTTTCCGGTGGCCACCGCCAGCCGGAAGCCACGCGCCTTGAGGGCATTCAGCATCGGCAACACGCCGTCAAAGAGGATCAGGTCGTCGTAGTGGGCAGCGTAATGGTGGCGGTAACGGGCGCCCAGCTCGGGGTATTTTTCAGCGGATACATCCGGAGCCGCATAGGCCAGCGCCTGCATCAGGCCCAAGCCGATCACATAGGCGGCCGCCTGGTCGGTGGGCACGGTGCCACCCACGTCACGCACCGCGGCCTGGATGCAGCGCACGATGATGCTGGTGGAATCGAACAGCGTGCCGTCCCAGTCAAAGGCGATCAGGTCAAAATTTCGGGTGTGCATGCCTTGATTGTCGCTGGCCCCGGCACGCCCTGCAGGGCTGGGGCCATAGCGTCACGGTTCTCGGGTGCCTTCGGGCCGGAGCGACAGGAACTGCTGCAGTTCGTCGGGCAAGGGGGTTTCCAGGTGGATGGTCTTGCGTGTCTTGGGGTGGTTGAATTTCAGGCTCCAGGCATGCAGGAACATGCGCTTGAGGGGCGCGCCCCCGGCGACGGACTTCTGCAGGGACTTGTTCAGCTCGAAGTCGCCGTATTTATCATCCCCCGCAATCGGGTGGCCCTCGTTGGCCAGGTGCACGCGAATCTGGTGCGTGCGGCCGGTCTTGATGGTGACTTCGAGCAGGGTAAACGGGGTGCCCGGGGCCACGGGAAGGGCCGCAAAGGCGGACTTGACCTTGACCAGCGTGACCGAGCGCATGCCGTCGGGATGGTCATTGGACACCACCTTGACGCGCCGTTCGCCTTCACCAGCGCCACCGGGCAACAGGTATTTATGCAGCGCCTTGTCGATCACGCGGTGATTGGCAGGCCAGTTGCCGCTCACCAGCGCCAGGTAAACCTTGTCGGTTTCGCGCTCGCGAAATTGCTCCTGCAGCAGTTTCAGGGCCATGCGGCGCTTGGCGATCAGCAGGATGCCGCTGGTTTCCCGGTCCAGCCGGTGCACCAGCTCCAGGAAATCCGCCTCCGGCCGGGCCATGCGCAATTGTTCAATCACCCCAAAGCTCACACCGCTGCCGCCGTGCACGGCCACGCCGGCCGGTTTGTCGATGGCCAGCAGGAAGTCATCTTCGAAAAGGACGGGAAACTCCCGCGAGGGCGCATACCCGCCGACGGTGGAGCTGGCACCGTGGCGCGCCACCTCCTCGGCCATGGCCTGGGCCTTCTGGTCAGCCCGCTCCGAGGTCCGCACCGGCGGCAGGCGGACCACGTCGCCAGCCTCGAGGCGGGTGTCGGCCTGCGCCCTGCCCTTGTTGATCCGCACCTCGCCGCTGCGGATGATGCGGTAAACATGGGTTTTGGGCACACCCTTGAGCTGGCGGATCAGGAAGTTGTCGAGCCGCTGGCCGGCGTAGTCTTCATCGACCGTGACCAGCGTCGCCTGGGGCTGCGCCGGGGCAGCCACCTCGCGAACGACGGGACGGGACGGGGTCTGGGGCCTGGGTTGGGAGGCGGCAACAAGCGCGCGGACCGGTGCTTTAACCGGTCTCCTTGCCTTGCCTGCCGCTACCCCTATAATGTGTTTCACTAGCGATATGCTGTAAGTGGTTGATTTGTCTGGAGTTTAGTCCACCCAAGTCCGGAGCCCATCAAAAGGCTTGTTAACAAGCCGCCTACAGCCCCGCTGGAAGGTCGATGCCCTGCAGGCAATTGCCCGCAAGCGACGAGTGCCAGGCACCTCGCGGCGAGCGGATTACCGTGCAGACGAGTCGGCGTTTTGCGAATACAACTACGGAATACCATGCATTCAGCCCAAGTCACGCCAATCATCGTGCACAACAGGCTGCATGCGGATCCAGCTGAGATCAAGTCCTTTAACGGGTAGCCTTCTGATGACAACATGGGTCAGTCTGATAAATATATGCCTGCGGCGCCTTGGGGCCCTGCTTTTTGGCATAAATCAGCCTCCACCCATTGTCCAGTGGGCGCAAGCCGCTACATATTTTGTGGCAAGCACCTGTTTGACCCCTGCTCACTCCATCCACGCGCCTACGCCCAGACCACTTCGCTGACTGATTTTTCAGTCGGCCAGGGTGCGGTCAAAAGCTCTCCGGCAATTCCCCACGTTCGCACTGCGTCCCTCCGGCGTCGTTAGCCCATTTTGGGCATGTGATTGATGTTCGAGACATGACATCAAAACGAAGAACGATAAGGAAAGCTACCCATGAAACGGATGCTGGTAAACGCCACACAGGCAGAAGAACGCCGTCTGGCGATCGTCGATGGACAAAAACTCCTCGACTACGAAATTGAAATTGAAGGGCGCGAGCAGCGCAAGGGCAACATCTACAAGGCCGTCGTCACCCGCGTCGAGCCTTCGCTGGAAGCCTGTTTTGTCGATTACGGTGAAGACCGCCACGGCTTCCTGCCGTTCAAGGAAATCTCCAAGCAATACTTTGCACAAGGCGTGCCGGTCAGCCAGGCACGCATCAACGATGTGATCCGCGAAGGCCAGGAGCTGCTGGTCCAGGTGGAAAAAGAAGAGCGCGGCAACAAGGGCGCAGCCCTGACCACGTTCGTGTCGCTTGCCGGCCGCTATGTGGTCCTGATGCCCAACAACCCGCGCGGCGGTGGCGTGAGCCGCCGCATCGAAGGCGACGACCGGGCCGAGCTCAAGGAAGCGATGGACCAGCTCGAGTACCCGAACGGGATGAGCATCATCGCGCGCACCGCGGGCATCGGCCGCAGCGCGCCTGAGCTGCAGTGGGACCTGAACTACCTGCTCAAGCTCTGGACGGCCATCGACGGCGCCGGCAAGGGCGGCAAGGGCGCTTTCCTGATTTACCAGGAATCCAGCCTGGTGATCCGCGCCATCCGCGACTACTTCAACAGCGACATCGGCGACATCCTGTTCGACACCGACGACGTCTACGAGCAGGCCCGCCAGTTCATGGCGCATGTGATGCCCGAGCATGAGCACCGCGTCAAGCGCTACCGCGATGACGCACCGCTGTTCTCGCGCTTCCAGATCGAGCACCAGATCGAATCGGCCTACGCCCGCACCGTGCAACTGCCTTCCGGCGGCGCCATCGTGATCGACCACACCGAAGCACTGGTTTCGGTCGACGTCAACTCGGCCCGCGCCATCAAGGGCGGCGACATCGAGGAAACCGCCACGCGCACCAACCTGGAAGCCGCCGACGAAGTCGCACGCCAGATGCGCCTGCGCGACCTGGGTGGCCTGATCGTCATCGACTTCATCGACATGGAAGAGTCGCGCAACCGCCGCGACGTGGAAAACCGCCTGCGCGATGCGCTGCGGCAAGACCGCGCACGCGTGCAGTTCGGCACCATCAGCAAATTCGGCCTGATGGAAATGAGCCGTCAACGGCTGCGGCCAGCCTTGTCGGAAGGCGCATCGATTCCCTGCCCGCGCTGCGGCGGCTCCGGCCATATCCGCGACACGGAAAGCTCGGCGCTGCAGATCCTGCGCGTCATTCAGGAAGAGTCCCTGAAAGACAGCACGGCTTCGGTGCTGTGCCAGGTGCCGGTGGATGTGGCATCTTTCCTGCTCAACGAAAAACGCTCCGAAATCGGCAAGATCGAGCTCAAGCAGCGCATCAATGTGCTGCTGGTTCCCAACAAGACACTGGAGACGCCGAACTACCGCCTGGAGCGCCTCAAGCACGACGATCCGCGCCTGGACAATATCGAAGCGAGCTACAAGCTGGCCGACGAGGTGGAAGACCCGACGACGGTGACCCGCCGCAGCCAGGAAAAACACAACAAGCAGGAACCCGTGATCAAGGGCGTACTGCCCGATGCGCCTGCGCCGATTGCGCCACCCAAGCCCGAACCGGTAGCCCCTGCGGCCAAAGTGGCACCCCGCCCTGCGCCGGCAGCGCCCGCCCACGTGGCGGCCGAAAAAGGCTTCTTTGGCTGGATCAAGAGCCTGTTCGGCGGCGCCGAGGCACCGGCTGCTGCGCCTGCCATTGAAGTGAAAAAAGAAGAGCGTGGCGGCGACGCACGACGTGATGGACGTGGCGAACGTGGCGAACGCGGCGAGCGAGGTGAACGTTCAGAGCGCGGTGGCCGCGATGGCCGCCGTGGTGGCCGCAGTCGTGGTGAAGGACGTGGCGAGGCTCGCCCGGAGGGCCGCCCCGAAGGCCGTGGCGACCGTACCGAGGGCCGCGGCGGCGAACGCCGTGAACGCAGTCCCGAAGCACGCGGCGAAGGCGCACGCCAGGAGCGTCCCGCCGGCGAAGTTCGCGCTGAAGCCCGCACTGAAAATCGCGGCGAAGGCCAGCCCCGCGGCGAAAGCCGTGAAGGGCGTGAGGGTCGCGGCGAAGGTCGCGGTGACCGCAACCGCCGCGAGCGCGGCGAACGCGGGGACCGCATTCCGCGCGATGCGGTAGAGCAGGATCTCGCACTGGCCAACCAGGCCGCCATGGCTGCAGCCATGGGTGGCGATGCTGCCGTGCAAGGCCAGGACAGGCCCGCCCCGGAAGCCGGCCGTGACGGCGATCGCCAGCAGGGCGGACGCGAAGGACGGGGCGAAGGCCGCCGTGAACGCGGCGAACGGGGTGGTGAACGCGGTGGCCGTCGCAATGACCGCCGCGGCGAACGCACCGAGGGCCAGGGCCCGGCCCCCGAGGCGGCTGGCAACCTCGTGAATGCTGAAGCCGCGCCTATGGCCGCCGCCGCACTCGACGAGACCGGCCAGGGCGTCAACCCGGCAGACGAGCAACGCCAGCCCCGCGAACGCCGCAGCCGTGACCGCTACGGCCGCGACCGGCGCGAGCGTGGCGAGGAGCGCGGTGAAACCGGCGAGCGCAGCGAGCAGCCCGCCGAGGGCGCCGCCGCACCCGCCGGCTCAGCGCCAGGTCAGGTGCCAGCCCAGGAAGAGCGTGCGCCAGTCGCTGCAGAATTTGTAGCACCGACGACCCCTTCGGCAAACGTTCCAGTTGCGGTTCCGGCTCAGGTTCAGGCTCCCGCGCCTGCCTACACGGCACCAGCCGCTGTTGTCGCACCAGTGGCTGCGCCCGTGCCGGTACCTGCGCCCGCAGCAGCCGGTATCACGCTGCCCAAGGTCCAGGCCTACGCCCTGCCCCTGCAGGACCTGGCCCAGGTGGCCGAGTCTTCAGGCCTGCAGTGGGTCAACTCCGATGCGGCCAAGATTGCCGAGGTGCAAGCCGCCATCGCAGCTGAAATCAAACCGCTGCATGTGCCGCGCGAGCGCCCACCCCTGGCGGTGTCCGATGAAGGTCCACTGGTGCTGGTGGAGACCAAACGCGATCTGGGCTCGATGACGCTGCCCTTTGAAAACCCGGCCGCCTGATGGACTGACGGGCAATCACCCCCCATGAAAAAGGCCCCGCACGCGGGGCCTTTTCTTTGCCTGTCCACTTTGCCTGTCCAGCTTCTTGCGCCGGTATTCCGTGAAGTTTTGTGCTGCGCCCTGCACAGACAGCAGCGCCTGGCCGCAGAGTCCTTGCGCTTCTATCTCTAATTAAGCTGTGCAGCGCGCTTGTAGGCCTGGGCCGCCGCCGGCTCATCCTCACGCTGCTCAGCCAGCACTGCCAGCGCACGCCAGGCATTGCGGTGCAGCGTGGCATCCTGCAGGCCCATGGCGGCTTGCGACAGCAGCTGGCGGGCCTTGCCCCACAGTTGGCGGTTCAGGCAGGCCATGCCGGCCAGGTACTGCAGATTGGCGTCGCGCGGCCGGCTGAGCTGCGCCGTTTCGATACGGGCCAGCCAGGCCGCGTCCAGGGAGTCCAGGCCAGCTTCCAGCACCGTGATCAGCTTGATGCGAAGGTTGTCGCCGATCTCCGAGCGCGGCTCCATCATGCGGTCCCACACCTGCAGCAGCCAGGCGCGCGCCAGCCCGGCGTCGCCGTGCAGCGCCATCAGCCGCGATGCGGCATGCACCACCAGCTCAGGCATCGCCCGCTCGCTCTCGTCCAGCGAAAACCAGGCTTGCTGCAACTGCGCCGGATCATGCGCGTCGTTCAGCAACTCCAGTGCCAGGCCGCGCACAATGCTTTGCGCCGCCGCCTGTGAAAAAGCACGGTGCTTGGCCAGCAGGCGGGCGGTGTCCAGCGCCAGCAAGGTCTGCTTGACCTGACGGGTCGCGCGCAGCTTCATGCGCAGGGCCAGGGTACGCCGCGCGGCGCCTTGGGGCAACTGCGTCAGCCACTCGAGTGCAGCGCCGGCATCACGGTCTTCCAGCGCCCAGCGTGCCGCACGGAGCTGCACACCCTCGCGCACTTCCTGCGCATGGCGCTGGGCCGCGCTTTGCAGCGCCAGCTGCAGGTGCTGGTCGCGCAAGGCACTGTTTTGCAGGGACTGCGCGCTTTCCGCTACCAGCAGGTGGGCCAGCGATCGCAATTGCGTGGACCGGCTCGCGCTGTGGCCGGTCACCTGGCCCGATTGATCGGTGAGCAGGCCCAGGCTTTTTTCCTGCACGAGGGCGTTTTGCGCCGACTTGGTGGCGCGGATGTAGCGCCCCGCCAGCAGGTTCGCCAGCGAGTCCATCAGGGAGCCGTACATGGCACGCTCTTTCTGCTGGGCACGCCAGCGCCGCGCTTCCAGCGGCAGGGCGAACAGGGCCGACATGGCGCGCAGGGCACCGTACAGCAGCATGAAAAAGCCTGCCAGTACCAGCACCATCAGGTTGAAGGAAACATCAAGCCGGTGCGGCGGCCAGAAGACAGTGACCACCGCCTGGTTGTTGCCCGCAAACAGGGCCACAGCCACGGCGACACCAAACAGGGCCACAAGCCAGAGGGCGGCGCGCATCGTTGGCTCCCTGTCCTTAACGCTTAACGGCCTGCAGCCGCGGTGGCCAGTGCAGACATGGTTTCGTCCAGGCGGGGCAGCTCGCTGGTTTTGAGCTGGCCCTGCACCTGTTGCAGCAACTGGGCCGCCACCTGGGTCTTGCGCGAAGCAGGGTCAAAGTATTTACCCAGCCAGGCGTTGGCGCTCAGCAAGTCCGCGCGCGCGGCTTCCGTCTGGCGTGACAGCAGGCCAAGGCGCGCATTGAGCAGCTTGAGCTTGAGGTTTTCACGCAGGAAAAACGACTGTTCGGGAGAAAGCAGTGCCGCCTCAGGCTGCTCGATGCGGCTCACGCGCAAGAGCTTGCGGGCTTCTTCGCGCAGGTTGTCGAGCGTCCGCTGCGCCCAGGTATTGAGCACCAGCTTGTCAAACACCAGCAGCGAGTGCTGGGGCGCGGAGGCGCCAGTGTGCGGGACCGAAGCCGCCCCGGCGAGGCCATTCGCCCCGCGCACAGGCGCCGCAGCCACCATGGCATTGGCCAGCGGCAAGTCGTCGGCCAGGCGGACCAGTTCGTCGAGCTTGAGCAGCAGCACGGGCACATCGGTCAGGCTGGCCGCCTTGATGCGGTCCATGTCCCGGGAGATGGCGCGCTGCAAGGGGTTCAGGCGGGGCTGGGCGGCGCGCGCCAGGCGCTGCTCGGCCGACTTGAGCGCCGCGAGCAGCGGCTCGGCGCTGCCTGTGAGCTGGGCCTGCTGCTGGGCCAGCCGCAACGCAGACTCCATATCCACCACCAGATTTTCATCCCGCGAGCGTGACAGGCTCTGCATCAGCTCTTCAAGTTGCGTGCGCTGCAGGCTGACTTCGCTGATGCGGGTTTCCTGCAGGGCCAGCCGGGCCGACAGCTCCCGCGCGCCTTCCTGGGCCTGCCGGGCCAGCGTGCGCGCTTCTATCGCCTGCGCACCCGACTCCGTGCTGCGGCGGGCGAGTTCTTCCTGGATATTGCCGAGCTTTTGCCAGAGCAGCCCGCTGGCGAGCAAGCCGGCCGCCGCCAGCACCGCCACTAGGAGCGCCCATTTGCGGGGCACCACCCAGGCATCTGGCCGAACGGACTGCGGCTCGGCCGGTACCAGGGCGCGTTCCAGCACAGACTCGCTGTCGGAAACGGGTTGTTCGGGCTGGGCGGGATGGCTGCTGTCGCTCATGGATGAAGTGATTCTATCGAGCGGACAACGGCCTTGATGTCGTTCAGCGCCGGACGTGACTCCACAACAACACCCCAGCCCGCAGCACGCACGGTATCGGCAATGCGCGGATGCGTGGCCACGGCGCGCGCGTGGCGCCAGTCCATCGCCGGCAGGCTGGCCAGGTTGGCCACCGCTTCTGAACTGCTGAACAGCCAGACCGAGCCATCGGTGCTGGCAGCCCTGGCACGCCGCAGCTGCGCTTCGGTCAGCACCGGCGCACGGCGCTGGTACACCGCCAGGAAATCCACCTGTGCGCCCGCCGCTTCCCACTGGCGTGCCAGCCAGTCCCGGCCCGGCGAGCCTGTGCCCTCGCCCGCCGCACCGACGCTGTGCCCGCGCACGATCAGCACCCGGCGGCCCTGCCAGCGGCGCGGGCCCACCACCTGCCACAGGGCTTGCGAATCAAACTGGCTGGCATCCGGCGCCGGCGCATCGATCTGCGCCGCGGGAACGCCGGCGGCAAGCAGTGCAGCCACCGTGCCCGGCCCCGGCGCCATGAAGCGCAGGTCGGGCAATGGCCGGCTTAAGACCGAATTCGCTATGTTATTAATAGCTGATTGTTCAGTGAATTCAAGGCTAGCAGCCAAATTTCCCCTGAAAAAATGCTCTACCGCATTGGCACTGACAAACATGCAGGCAGCGTAGCTGTCCAGCGTTTGCCAGGCCTGCTCCAGCGCCTGCAGGTCCGAAAGCCTGCTGGCCGGTGCAATGTCAATCAGGGGTAGAGCCTCGGCCTCGATGCCGCTCTGCTGGAGCTGCTGCACCCAGTGCTGCGCATCGCGAGCGGGCCGGGTCACAATGACGCGGACAGGGCGGGGAATGCTCACTCGGCCCCCGCGTCAGGTGTCGGAAGGGGTGTTGGTGGCCCAGACCGCGCCGCCGGCACGCAGCTGCGCCGCCACCGCTTCGCCCAGCGCCTCGGCCTCGGAAAAACTGCGCACTACCGCTGTTTTTTGCACCCGCACCAGCGGGGCCAGTGGCTGGCCGGCCGGAGCCTCGGCGGTGGCCGGATCGCCCCAGGCCGCATGGAGCAGCATGCCTTCTGCGGCCGGACCTCGGGTGTAGGCGGCCAGCGGCATGGAGCAGCTGCCACCCATGGCGCGCGAGACGGTGCGCTCAGCCGTCACCGCCAGCCAGGTCGGCTGATGGGCCAGCGATCCGAGGGCCTGCATCAAATCACCGCGGTCGGCCCGCACCTCAATGCCCAGCGCGCCTTGCCCCGCGGCCGGCAGCATGTCGGCGGGCGCAAAGATGCTGCGAATGCGCGCCTGAAGGCCCAGCCGCTTGAGTCCAGCCGCCGCCAGCACGATGGCGTGGTAGTGGCCCTCGTCGAGCTTGCGCAGGCGTGTGTCGAGATTACCGCGCAGCGGCTCGATTTTCAGGTCAGGCCGCAGCGCTTTAAGCAGCACCAGCCGGCGCAGGCTGGAGGTTCCGACCACCGCGCCCTGCGGGAGGTCGGCCAGCGAAGCGAACTGGCTGGAGACAAAGGCGTCGTGCGGATCTTCGCGCTCCAGCACGCAGGCCAGCGCGAAGCCTTCGGGCAGATCCATGGGCACGTCCTTGAGCGAATGCACGGCCAGGTCGGCCCGGCCTTCGCTGAGGGCAATTTCGAGCTCCTTGACAAACAGGCCCTTGCCGCCGACCTTGCTCAGGGAACGGTCCAGGATCTGGTCGCCCTGGGTCGTCATGCCCAGCAGTTCCACCTGCCAGCCCAGACGCGATTCGAGCAGGGCCTTGACATGCCCGGCCTGCCACAGGGCCAGCCGGCTTTCGCGCGTGGCGATGACGATTTTGGGGGGGGCAAGCGGGTTGCCGGGTTGAAACGCTGCAGACACTCGTAACCTGTTCGTAATCCTTGGGGGAAAGTGAATGCTAGCATGCGGGGTTCAAGAACAGGTCCAGAACCAGAGGGTAGAGATGGTCATTTCAGCACGCGCCAGGAAGGTCAATGAGAACGCCAAAGACGGCACCACCACCGGCAAGGCCTCCACCCGGTCCCGGGACAACGAGCGCCCGCTGGTGGAAGACATCCGCCTGCTGGGCCGTATCCTGGGAGACGTGATTCGCGAGCAGGAAGGTCTCATCGCCTACGAACTGATCGAGCAGGTGCGCAAGCTGTCGGTGGCTTTTCGGCGCGATGCCGACCAGGAAGCCGACAAGGCGCTCAAGAAGCTGCTCAAGGGCCTGAGCGGCGAGCAGACCGTCAGCGTCATCCGGGCCTTTACCTACTTCAGCCACCTGGCCAACCTGGCGGAAGACCGCCACCATATCCGCCGCCGCGCCGTCCACGAGCGCGCGGGCGACACCCAGGAAGGCAGCATCGAAGTGGCGCTGGCCCGCCTGCGCTGGGCGGGGATATCCCCCAAAACCATCGCCAGCACACTGGCCCACAGTTTCGTGTCGCCGGTGCTCACCGCCCACCCCACCGAAGTGCAGCGCAAAAGCATTCTGGATGCCGAACGCGACATTGCACAGCTGCTCACGGCGCGCGATGACATCAAGGCGCTGGCGCAGGCCACCAACGCCGCAAAGGACGCCCTCACGCCTCGCGAGCTGGCGGCCAACGAAGCCCAGTTGCGCGCCCGCGTGATGCAGTTGTGGCAAACGCGCCTGCTGCGCTTTTCCAAGCTCACGGTGGCCGACGAGATCGAAAACGCGCTGAGCTACTACGAGGCCACATTTCTGCGCGAAATCCCCAAGCTCTACGCCAACCTGGAGCGCGAGCTGGGCAACCAGCCGGTGCACAGCTTCCTGCGCATGGGGCAGTGGATAGGCGGCGACCGCGATGGCAATCCGAATGTCAGTGCGGACACGCTCAACTACGCGCTGGCACGGCAGGCCGAAGTGGCCCTGCGCCACTACCTGACCGAAGTCCACTACCTGGGCGGCGAGCTGTCGCTGTCAGCCATGCTGGTGGAGGTCAGCCCAGGCATGCAGGCACTGGCTGAAAGCTCTCCGGACACCAACGAACATCGCAAGGACGAGCCCTATCGCCGTGCCCTGACCGGCGTGTACGCCCGGCTGGCAGCCACCCTGAAGGAGCTGACGGGTGGCGAGGCCGCACGCCACGCCGTGGCGCCGCAGAACGCCTATGCCCGGGCCGAAGATTTCCTGGCGGACCTGCGCACGATTGAAGCGTCGCTGAAATCGAATCACGGCGAGGCGCTGGTTGCCCAGCGCCTGCATCCGCTGATCCGGGCGGTCGAAGTGTTTGGTTTTCACCTGGCGACGGTGGACCTGCGCCAGAGCTCCGACAAACACGAGGAAGTGGTGGCCGAACTGCTGGCCGTGGCGCGCATCGAACCCCGCTACGCCAGCCTGGACGAAGCCGCAAAGCGCGCGCTGCTGATCCGCCTGCTCAACGACGCGCGACCCCTGCGCGTGATCGGCACCGCCTACTCGGCGCATGCGCAGAGCGAGCTGGCCATCTTTGAAGCCGCACGCACCGCGCGCGCGCGCTTTGGCAAGGAAGCCATACGCCACTACATCATCAGCCACACCGAAACCGTGAGCGATTTGCTGGAGGTGCTGCTGCTGCAAAAAGAAGTCGGGCTGATGCATGGCATTCTCAATGACCCCCACGCTAGTCACTCCGTGTACGGCGCTGCCCCCCAGGGGGGCGCTCGCGCCTTGGGGCGGCCCGGCGACGCGACGTTCGACAACGGCGCCACCAACGATCTGATCGTGGTGCCGCTGTTTGAAACCATCGAAGACCTGCGCAATGCCGCGCCCATCATGCGCGAGTACTACGCGCTGCCGGGGATCGCCCAGCTGGTGCAACGCAGCGGCGCCGAGCAGGACATCATGCTCGGCTATTCCGACAGCAACAAGGACGGCGGCATCTTCACCAGCAACTGGGAGCTGTACCGCGCCGAGATCGCGCTGGTCGAGCTGTTCGACCAGCTGGCGAACTCGCACAACATCCAGTTGCGCATGTTCCATGGCCGCGGCGGCACGGTAGGCCGGGGCGGCGGCCCGAGCTACCAGGCCATCCTGGCGCAGCCCCCGGGCACAGTGCGCGGGCAGATCCGCCTGACCGAGCAGGGCGAGGTCATCGGCTCCAAATATGCCAACCCGGAAATCGGCCGGCGCAATCTTGAAACCCTGGTGGCGGCCACGCTGGAAGCCACGCTCCTGCAACCGACCAAACCGGCGACCAAGGCCTTTTTGCAGGCGGCTGCCGAGTTGTCACAGGCCAGCATGGCCGCCTACCGCGCACTGGTCTACGAAACACCTGGCTTTAACGAATACTTTTTCGGCGCCACACCGATCCGGGAGATTGCCGAACTCAATATCGGCTCTCGCCCCGCATCGCGCAAGGCTTCGCAGAAAATTGAAGACCTGCGCGCCATTCCGTGGGGCTTCAGCTGGGGCCAGTGCCGCCTGACCCTGCCCGGCTGGTATGGCTTTGGCGCCGCCATTGAAAAAATGCTCGACGCGGGCGGCACACCCGCCACCCGCAAGGAAACGCTGGCTCTGCTGCAAAAAATGTACAAGCAGTGGCCGTTCTTTCGCACCCTGCTGAGCAACATGGACATGGTGCTGGCCAAAAGTGATCTGGCGCTGGCGTCGCGCTACGCCGAGCTGGTGGGTGACGCCCGGCTGCGCAAGAAGGTTTTCACCGCGATCGAGGCAGAGTGGCACCGTACCGCGGAAGCGCTGACGCTGATCACCGGTGAAAAACAGCGGCTGGCCGGCAATGCGGCACTGCAGCGCTCCATCCGCCACCGTTTCCCCTACATTGACCCCCTGCACCATCTGCAGGTCGAGCTGGTGCGACGCTACCGCGAAGGCAAGACCGACCAGAAAGTGCAAACCGGCATCCATATTTCGATCAACGGGATCGCGGCCGGATTGCGCAATACGGGCTGATTTTGAGGTTTACCGGACCTACCCTCCCTACCTGACCTGACCGACGCACCGTTTCCCGCCCCCGTCGGACCCCGCCGCTCGGGGCGCAGGGGTATTCTGGCGCGCCTGCAGAAGGCCGGTAGCAAGCCCTGTTGCAGTAGGCCCTGTAGGCATTGTCCTAGCCAAACTCCGGAGTCGTCTGATGTCATTTCGGGGCGCCCCCGCTTAGCATGGGTGTTAGCCATGGAAAATCCGCGTGCGTTTCGCTGCGCGGTGACTATCCAGACTCATCCCCCGGAGCGCAACAATCATGACGACCCTTGAGATCATGGCCGATTCGTCGTCGGCCCGCACCACCGATTTTGTGTCCGCGGACGCCGCCAACCTGGCGTCCCACATGAGTCACTGCGCCAGCTCACGCAGCCGTTTCTTTGCCCTGCATTCGGCACTTCAATCCATTCATGGCTTGGTGAGCCCGCGCATTGTCACGGTCTCGGCAGTGTTGGCAATCTGCCTCGGCCTGCTTGTCGTTATAGCCTGAGCGTGTGAAAACGACTCCCATCGAACGGCTGGAGTCCTTAAGTCCCTACGCCAGGAAAGTTATTTTTTCCCAGCGCGATGAGCTGCAGGAGCCCATACGCGCGGAGCTCTTCGGCGCGCAGCGGTTTGAGGAGCATGGCCGCAGCCTGGCCGCAGTGCAGACCGTGCGGCCCGCCGGCAGCCCCGACCGCGGGTCGCCCTTTTTCCCCCGTGTGAAGGAAAACATCGCCGCGCTTCGCCAGGCCTACGACTACATCGCCCTGACCTCGCAAAGCGGCCATTACGTGACGCCGGCTGCCGAGTGGCTGCTCGACAACTTTCACCTGATTGAAGCGCAGCTTCAGCAGATCCAGGAGGGCGTTCCCCACCGCTACTATGCGGACCTGCCCAAACTGGCCGACAAGCCGCTGGAAGGCCTGCCGCGCGTCTACGGCATCGCCTGGGCCTATGTTGCACACACCGACAGCGTGCTCGACCCGGTGCTCTTCACGGCTTTCCTGCATGCCTACCAGGAGGTCAGCGAACTCACCCTGGGCGAACTCTGGGCCCTGCCTACCACCCTGCGCGTGGTGCTGCTGGAAAATCTGCGTCGCATGGCCGACCGGATTGCCTGGAACAAGGTCGCACGGGAAGTCGCACACGCCGTCTGGGATTCGGCCGATATCATGAGCGTGCAGGCACTCGATGAGCTGCACCAGCGCCTGCAAAGCCGCGGCCTCGAACGCGGCTACCTGACCCAGCTGTGGCAGCGCATGCCTACGGAACAGGTGGATTCCGCCGTTCCCCTTGTCGGCTGGATAGAACACCATTGCCCCGATGGGCTGGGCCTGATTGGCGAGGGGCAAACCAGCCAGGTCGCGGCCAACCTCACGGTCAGCAACATCATCACCACGCTCAGGCTGATTGGCCAGGTGGAATGGGCCGAACTGATTGAGCCGGTGAGCCATTCGCTGCAGGTCCTGCGCCGGCTGCCCAGCTTTTCCAGGGAAAGCGAGATGACGCGCCAGCAGATCACCCGCGCGATGGAAAGGCTGTCCCAGCAAAGCGGCCGCTCCGAACGTGCCGTGGCCGAAGCAGTGCTGGCAGCCGCCCGGCAGCCCAACAATTCGATGGTCGCGCGAACGGCAGGCTACTACCTGATGGGGCCGGGCCGCCCGCTGCTGGAGGCGGCGCTGCGCCCGCCCGGCACAGCTCTCAAAGCACTGCCGGCCAGACTGACGCGGCGCGCCTGGCGCCTGCCGCTGTATGCCGCGGTCTGGCTGGCCGGCACGGTAGCGGCTCTCTGGTGGGCCGTGCCTGCGCCTGCCGCCATGCACTGGACGGGCTGGGTGGCTGTATTCCTGATGGCGTGGCCTGCCTCCGAAGCCGTGGCCTCACTGATTCACCGCTTGATTGCGGAGTCGACCCGCATCCAGCCGATGGCCCGCCTTGACTTCAGCGCCGGCATTCCGGCCGAGCACCGCGTGCTGGTGGTGATTCCCGCCATGCTCAGTTCCACCGCCTCCAACAGCGAACTCGTGCACCGGCTCGGCCTGCATTGGCTGGCCAGCCGCGAAATCCACGCCCAGTACGCCCTGCTGACAGACTGGGTCGACGCGGACACGCCCACCCTGCCTGGTGACCAGGCCCTGCTCGATGACGCCCTCGCCAGGTTGCGCGCGCTCAACCGCCGCTACCCGCCCGCCGCCGGCGCGCCCCCCCGTTTTGTGCTGCTGCACCGCCCGCGCAGCTGGTCGCCCACAGAAAGTCGCTGGATAGGCTGGGAACGCAAGCGCGGCAAGCTCGAAATACTGCTGCGGCAACTGGCCGAGGGCTCGGCATCGACGTTTGTGCCGGTCAGCCCCGACATGCGCCTGGCAGACGGCGTGCGCTATGTCCTGACGCTGGACAGCGACACCACCCTGCCCGCGGGCGCCCTGCGGGAACTGGTCTCCATCGCCGCCCATCCGCTGAATGCGCCGCAGATTGACCGCAAAGGCCACCGCGTGACCGCGGGTTACGGCATCCTGCAACCGCGCGTGGTGACACCCCTGTCGGCGCACCATGAGCGTTCACCATTTCATGCGATGTTTGCGGGCCAGTGCGGCCTGGACCCTTACGGCAGCAGCGCCTCCGACCTGTACCAGGATGTGTTTGGCCAGGGGACGTTTACCGGCAAGGGGCTGCTCAATGTGGCTGCGGTTCATGCGGTGCTGGACCAGCGGCTGCCCGAAGGCGCGGTTTTGAGCCATGACCTGCTGGAAGGCAGCATCACCCGCTGTGGCTATGTCAGCGACGTCGTCCTGCTGGAAGACCATCCCCATCACACCGGTGTGGCGGCATCGCGCGTTCATCGCTGGACACGGGGTGACTGGCAGCTGCTGCCCCTGATGCTGCGCGCCCGGCACTTCGGTATTGACGCGCTGGGTGTGTGGCGCATGACGGACAACCTGCGCCGCTCGCTCGTCGCACCCGCTGCACTGGCGCTGCTGGTGTGGGTGATCTTCACCGGTGCCCTTTCGCTGGTGACCACCCTGGCATTCGTCCTCTCCGCCTACCTGGCCGGACCGTTGATGGGGGCGCTGGCAGGTTTGGTGCCCACGCGCCGCGGCATTGCATGGCTTCATTTCTTCCATGTAGGCTTGCGCGAGGTGGCACGCAGTTTTGCGGCAAGCGCCTGGCAGTTCAGCCAGCTCGCGGTTCAGGCCGGCCTGATCTCCGACGCCATTGCGCGGGCCCTGTGGCGCATGGCCGTCAGCCACAGGCACCTGCTCGAATGGACCATGGCGGTGCAGGCGCAGGCGTCGGCGAAATACACGATGGGCGCCTTCCTGCGCCGCCACGCGGCGGCGTCGCTTCTTTGCGCGGGGCTGGCAGTGGCCGCGTGCTGGAGCCCGCATCCCTGGGCCGGCCCCGCCCTGTTCCTGCTGTGGGCCATGGCGCCCCTGACCAGCTGGTGGGCCAGCAAACCGGCGGCACGCCCGCTACGGCTGACGCTCGACGCCAGGGACAGGGACTACCTGCATCAGCTGGCCCGGCAGACCTGGCAGTTTTTTGAGCGTTGCGTCGGGCCCGAAGACAACCACCTGCCGCCGGACAACCTGCAGCTGTTGCCCGAGCCGACGCTCGCCCACCGCACATCGCCCACCAACATCGGCCTGTACCTGCTGGCCACGGCCTGCGCGCACGAGTTTGGATGGATCACCATCGCCGACCTTCTCGCGCGGCTGGAAGCCACGCTCGGCACGGTGGAGCGATTGCCCAAGCACGATGGCCATCTGTTCAACTGGTATGAAACGCGCACGCTACAGGTGCTGCTTCCCGCCTACGTGTCGACCGTGGACAGCGGCAACCTGGCGGGCCATTTGCTGGCCACTGCGCAGGCATGCCGGAGGTTAGTGGCCCCCACGTTTGTCGCTGCGCGTGCCTTCGGCGGTGCGCTGCCCCTTTCACCCCATGAAGGGGCGCATTCCGCCTTGGGGCGGCCCGGCGGCGAAACCCTGGCCCCCACGCTTGTCGCTTCGCGCGCCTCCGGCGGTGCGCTGCCCCTTTCACGAGGAGATGGGGCTGAACTTGCCCGGGGCGGCCCTTCGCTGCGTTCAATGGCCCCTACGCTTGCCGCATCTTTGACCGCGGAACAGGTCGCCAGCCTGAACCATCTTGCCGATCGCTGCGAGCGCCTGTGCATGGCGATGGACTTCAGGGGTCTTTACAGCGCCAAGCGTCACCTGTTTCACATTGGCTTGCGCGTGCACGAGCAGGCGCTAGATGCCAGCTACTACGACCTGATGGCATCCGAGGTCAGGCTGACGAGCTTTCTGGCGATGGCCAAGGGCGACATACCGCGGCGCCACTGGCTGGCACTGGGCCGCGCCTTCCTGACGGTCGGCATCACACCCGGGCTCAAGTCATGGTCAGGCTCCATGTTCGAGTACCTGATGCCCTCGCTGGTCATGACCGAACCCGACCAGGGCCTGCTGCATGTCTCGGGCCTCGCGGCGGTCAAGGAGCAGCAGGCTTTCGGCAGGGCAAACCACCTGCCCTGGGGAGTCTCCGAGTCCGCCTATCTGGCGCAGGACCACACCCTCGCCTACCAGTACGCGCCCTTCGGGGTGCCACGGCTGGCCCTTCGCCGCACGCCGCCCGGTGACCGGGTCGTGGCACCGTATGCCAGCGTAATGGCGGCCATGTTTGCCCCGCGGCAGGCAGTTGCCAACCTGCGCCGGCTCGAAGCGCTCGGCGCGCGCGGAGACTGCGGCTTCATGGATGCGGTGGACTTCACGGTCTCCCGGCAGCCGGCGGCGCAGGCGCTCAGCGTGGTCTACAACTTCATGGCGCATCACCAGGGCATGTCGCTGGTGGCGCTGTGCAATGTGCTGTGCGACGAGGCGCCGCGCCGCTGGTTCGCCTCAGCGCCGCTGGTGCAGGCCCACGAGTCGCTGCTTCATGAACGCACACCGCGCCAGATCATCGAGAGTGCCGATCCGCGCACCCTCCCGGAGCCGGACCTGATCGAAGAGGGGCCCCTTTACCAGTCGCGCGATGTGGATCCGGCGGCAACCGGCTGGCAGCCGACGCAGCTGCTGTCCAACGGGCGCTACAGCGTGGCACTGCGCGCCAGTGGCGCTGGTGTGAGCCGCTGGCACGCGCAAAACCGCACGTACAACATCACACGCTGGCGCGACGACCTCCTGCGCGACGAGTACGGCACATTCATTTACCTTCGCACCGAAGGTCAGGCGCGCGCCTCATCTCTCACGTACCACCCCGCGCCGAATCCCGACTGGCATTACTCGGCCATGTTTCTCGCGGATCGGGTCCAGTTTGACGCGATGTCGACCGACCTGGAGGCGACGACCAGCGTGCTGGTGAGTCCGGAGGACGACACCGAGATCCGCACGGTCACGCTGCACAACCTCTCCACGGCCACGGTCACGCTGGAGGTGATTTCATGCCTTGAGGCGGTGCTGACCGACCCGCGCGCCGACGAGGCCCACCCCGCCTTCTCCAACCTGTTTGTGCAAACCGGGTGGCATCCCGAGTGGCGCGCCCTGATCCTGTCGCGCAAACCCCGGCTGCAGGAAGATGCAGGCATGGCCATGGCGCATTTCCTGGCCGATTCCGATGCCAATGTGCGGGCCATCGACTTCATCGCCGACCGGCGCGCCTTCCTCGGGCGCAACCATGTGCCCGCGCAACCCGCATTGCAGGCGCAGGCCAGGCAGGCTGATGGTTCCCCCGTCAATGGGCTCGACCCCGTCGCGGGCCTGCGCGTGCGGGTGCGCATCCAGGCCGGTGGTGTTGCGCGGCTGACTTTTGCGACCGCCGCCGCGGAAACGACCGAGGAGCTGGAGCCGCGCATCGACAAATACCTACAGACGATGCACGTGGAGCGGGCCACCCGGATGGCCGCCACGCTGGCGCAGGTACGTCTGCGCGATCTGGGAACGGATCCGGAAGAAAACGAGGCCCTCCAGGATCTCAACACGGCGCTGATGTACACGGCGGCACGTCCCGGAAGCGATCGCGGCCCGGTGGACCAGCGTCAGCTCTGGCGCTTCGGCCTGTCGGGCGACAAGCCCATCGTGCTGGTACGCATTCACTCCAGCAACGGGCTGGGTCTCGTGCGTGCCCTGCTGCGCGCCCAACCCTGGTGGAGCTTCTGCGGCCTGGCGACCGATGTGGTGATCCTCAACAGCGAGGTCAACTCCTACCTGATGCCCCTGCAGCAGGGCATCCTCGCCCTGCGCGACCATACCCTCCAGCAGGCGGAAAACAGCTTTCCGCGCAGCGATGTCGCCGGTTTCTTCCTGCTGCGCGACCACGAGGTGGCGCCCTCCGAAAAGGCTGCGCTGTCCGGCCTGGCACGCATTACCCTCATCGCAGACGGGCGCCCGCTCCAGCAGCAGGTGGCGGCCTGGAAGGACCTGGCCGGGCCGACGCGCCGGAGCCCGCGCGCCGCCGCGCCCCTGCTAGAAGTGGCGGAAGACCCCCCGTCCGCGCAACCTGTCTCGCCTGTTTCGCTGCAGGCGCCCGCAGGGCGCTTCGACGCCGCCACGGGAGAATTCCAGTTCGACATCGATCGCCAGCACCGCCCGCCGCGCCCATGGATCAACGTGATTTCGAATCCGTCCTTCGGTTTTCAGGTCTCCGAAGCGGGCGCCGGCTACACCTGGGCAGTCAACAGCCGCCTGCATCAACTCACGCCGTGGTCCAACGATCCGGTACGGGATCCCGGTTTTGAACACTACCTGCTGCAGGACCTCGATACGGGAAAGCCGCTCGCCCTGAGCCCCTCCACCGAAAGTGGTTCACAGCAGGCGTTCCGCGTGCGTCACGGCCAGGGCTACACCGTGTTTGAATGCCTGCACGGAGAGCTGAAGGTGGAAACCACCTTCTTTGCCGACCGCAATGACGCCGTCAAGATCGTGCGGGTGCGGCTGCACCAGCAGGGCGCCGGCAAGCGCCGTCTGCGCGCGCTGGCCATGGTGGAGTGGCAGATGGGCGCGGCACGCCACGACCGGCGTACCGTCCATGCCTGGAAAGCCCAGGATCTGCCCGCCGTGCTGGCGCAGCAGCGCGAAGGCCGTGCCGGCTTCGGCGGCAACAGTGCCTTTTTGTCGCTCACCGGCCTGCCCGGTCCGCTGCAGTGGACGTGCGACCGTCGCGAATTTTTTGACGCCGCCGGCGGCCTGGTGCTCCCCGGCTTGCTGGGCCAGCAGACCGGGAGTGGCGTAGACCCCTGTGCGGCGCTCGCCGGAGAGTTCAGCCTGTCGGCCGGCCAGAGCCTGGACCTGTGCTTCATGCTGGGTCATGCCGGCGATGCCGCAGGCGCCGAACAACTGGCACGCACCTGGCAAGTCAGGGATGTGGACGAGGCGCTGGCGGGCGTCAAAAACTTCTGGACTGACCTGCTCGGCAAAGTCGAGGTACGCACCCCCGACCCGCTGTTTGACGCGCTGGTCAACCGCTGGCTGCTCTACCAGACCCTCACCTCGCGTCTTTGGTCCAAGGCGGGCTTTTACCAGGCTGGCGGAGCGTTCGGGTTTCGCGACCAGTTGCAGGACGCGATGGCCTTTGCGCTGATCGAGCCGCAACGGCTGCGCGAGCAGATTCTTCTCAACGCCTCGCGCCAGTTTCCAGAGGGCGATGTGCAGCATTGGTGGCACGCACCCGGCGGCGAAGGCGTGCGCACGCATTTTTCGGACGACCTGCTGTGGCTTCCCTATGCCTGCGCGCACTACATTGCAATGACGGGCGATGCCGGCATTCTTGACGAGAACGTGTTGTTTATTGAAGGGGCGGCCATACCCGACGGCGCGGAAGACGCGTATTACCCGCCCAAGGCCAGCGATGAAACGGCGTCGGTCTTTGAGCACTGCGCGCGCGCCATAGACCGCAGCCTCGCGGTGGGCGCTCACGGCCTGCCCCTGATGGGCACCGGTGACTGGAACGACGGCATGAACCGCGTGGGCCATGAGGGACGCGGCGAATCCGTCTGGCTGGCCTGGTTTTTGTGCAGCGTGGTCGCGCAGTTCAGCCCCCTGGCGGAAACCCGGGGCGAGCGGGCCCGCATGGACCGCTGGAACACCAGCCGCGAGGGCTGGGTCGCAGCACTGCACCGCGACGGCTGGGACGGGCAGTGGTTTCGCCGCGCCTTCTTTGACAACGGCGCACCCCTGGGTTCATCGGTCAATGAAGAGTGCCGGATTGACCTGATCGCGCAGGCCTGGTCGGTGCTGTCGGAGGCCTCCAGCCCACCCTACACCACGCCGGCGCTTCAGGCCATGAATCGCGAACTGATAGACCCCGAGGCCGGCCTGCTGCGCCTGCTGCACCCGCCGTTCGCTACCTCGGAAAACAACCCGGGCTACATTCAGGCCTACCCCCCCGGCATCCGGGAAAACGGCGGGCAGTATTCGCACGCCGGCGTCTGGGCCCTGATGGCGCAAGCGAAAACAGGCGACGCCGAAGCGGCCTGGGAAAGCTTCAAGGCGCTGAGCCCCGCCCACCGCAGCCGGCACCCGCAACGCGGCCCGCAGTACGAGATCGAACCCTATGTGATGGCGGGCGATGTGTACAGCGCCGCGCCCTATGTCGGCCGCGGCGGCTGGAGCTGGTACACGGGTTCCGCCGCTTGGCTGCACAGGGCCGCGCTGGAAAACCTGATCGGCCTGCAGGTGCGCCAGGGCGAGTTTTGCATGTCACCCTGCCTGCCGGCCCACTGGCCTTCGGTGGAGGTCACGCTCAGGCTGCAGGACCGCGTCATCCACATACGCTGGCAGCGCGCCGGTGTCGCAACCGACGGCGATTTCAAGCCCGAATACACGGTGCAGCCCGGACAGTGGCTGCCGCTCGCGGCGCTGGGCCCACGCACTACGCTGCTCGTTCAGGAGGGCGCCGTCACCAACGCCCCCTTAGCGCCAGCGACTGTCTATAGCTGACGCGTTGCACGGGATCCGGGGTCATCCGGGGTCGATTTCCGCCTGCGCCGGGGGCCGGCGCATCCGGCGATGGCGAGCTCAGCCTTGATCCGGCAGGTCGGTTTGCGCGGCTTTTTCACGCGCATAGGCCGCGTGCAGATGCGCAGGCGTGGCGGACTTGCGGCGCATGCGGATATTGAGCATCTCCACCGACAGCGAGAATGCCATGGCAAAGTACACAAAGCCCTTGGGTACGTGGTACTCGAAACCTTCCGCAATCAGCACCACGCCAACAACGACCAGAAACGACAGCGCCAGCATTTTGATGGTCGGGTGGTCAGACACAAAGCGCCCAATGGCGCCGGCAAACAGCATCATCAAACCGACCGAGACGATGACGGCGGCAATCATGACGGGCAGGCTGTCCACCATCCCCACGGCCGTGATGATGGAGTCCAGCGAAAAGACCATATCGACCACCATGATCTGCACAATGACGGCGGCAAACGTGGCCTGCACCGCACTGGAGGCGTGGCCTTCCTCGCCTTCCAGCGACTGGTGAATTTCCCCGGTGCTCTTCCAGATGAGAAACAGGCCGCCACATATCAGGATCAGGTCGCGTCCTGAAATTTCCTGGCCGATCACGGTAAAAACCGGCGCTGTCAGACCCACAATCCACGACAGCACCATGAGCAGCCCGACACGAATGAACATCGCCATGAACAGACCCAGACGGCGCGCCAGTTCTTGCTGCGCCTTGGGCAGCTTGTCGACCAGAATCGAGATGAATACGATGTTGTCAATGCCCAGCACCAGTTCCAGCGCAGTGAGCGTGGCAAAGGCAATCCAGGCTTGCGGGTCGGTGAGCAGTTCCATCATGGCATGGCCTCTTTCTTTTTTTCAATGATCCAGCGCGGCCATGTAGCGACCGCAGAAGTTTTACACCAGTAGGGGCCGCGGGACTGGCTTTGCCAGATCGCAAGCGCAGCGGCCCCCTCGGGGGCAGGGAGCTACACGCAGTGAGCGACCGTGGGGGCTCTTCACCCCAGCCGGGGCCGCGGGACTGGCTTCGCCAGACCGCAGGCGCAGCGGCCCCCCCGGGGGGCAGGGAGCTACACGCAGTGAGCGACCGTGGGGGCCTCATTTCTAAGAGCCCAGAAACTCGCCAATGGGCTTGAGGTCATCAATCCGGTCGCAAACGGACTTGACGATCATCAGAATCGGTATGCCGAGCAGCAAGCCCCACACGCCCCACAACCAGCCCCAGGCCAGCAGACCGACAAAGACCGCCACCGGGCTCAAGCGGCTGGCGCGGCTGGTGAACCAGGGGGTGAACAGGTTGCCCACCAGCATGTGGATGACCAGCGAGGCGCCGGCCACCACGATCGCCATGTCGAGCGAACCAAACTGCAAAAACCCCACCAGCCCCGACGCGCCCGCCGTCACCAGCGAACCCACATAGGGAACGAGGTTCAGCACACCGGCGGCAATACCCCACACCGCAGCGTTGTCCAGCCCGATGAGGAGCAGGGCCAGCCAGGTCAGCACGCCGACCAACGCACTGGCCAGCAGCTGCACCTGCAGGTAGCGCTGGATCTGCCCGGTGATCTCATGCAAGGCCTGTAGCGTGATTTTCTTGCTGCTGAAGCTGGGCGTCAGCTTGATCAGCTTGCGGCGGAAGCTGTCACCGGAGATCATCAGGAAGTAGGTCAGGAAAACCACCACGGTGAACTGGCCTATCAGCGTGAGCAGGCCCAGGGTGCCTGTCCACAGATAGTCCCGCACATTGAACGTTGCCGTCTCAACGACGACCCGCATGGCGCCCCGGGATGATCCGGGAGAGGCGGCACCACTTTCACGCGCTGCCTGTTCGATCTGGGAAGCGGCTTTCTGCACGTTTTCCAGGGCACCGTCTGGCTTGCCATCACGCATTTTGACCGCCTGCCTGAACTTTTGCGCCGCCAGCGGCAACGACTCCACCAACCGGGAAGCCTCATCGCGCAGCGAATACGCGGTCGAGCCGATCGCGCCCAGAATGGCCAGCAGCAGCACCGCGGCGCTGAGCCAGCGCGGCACGCGTTTGAGCTCCAGCCAGTTGACCACGGGCGACAGCGCATAGCTGAAGAGGAGACCCAGCATGAGGGGAATGAAGACCGCCTTGGCCCAATGAAGCATAAACAGGCTGGCCAGAATCGCCAGGATCACCAGCGAGACACTGCGGATGTCTACCGGCATGTGCAGCAGCAGCCGTTCCGGCTCCGGCAAAAGCGCCGCCTCCGTCTCGGCAAGCGGCGTATCTTTTGCGGCTTCTTCAGTCATTGTTGCTCCTCATGGACCCCACAGCTGCAGGCTTTGCCCGTCGTACCGGCAAAACCCCGCGAAAAACCCGCGTGGGGCAGTCCCCGTCATCGTTATGCGTCCATTGGACCTGAACAACCCGCCTGTCGGTGTAGGACGCAGGCACCGGAAGGAATCAGCTGCCGCCCCCGGTCCCGCCAGCCCCGAACCGGCCCACCCGTCATCCCGCGATGGCTTCACGCACCGCACTGAGCTGGCGGCGCGACACGGCCAGCAATTCGTCGATGCCGTTGAGCCGCACCGCCCAGCCTTCGCCTTCCTCGGGATCAAAATGCTTTTCGAGCGCGCGCACCGCGCGCCGCGCGATCAGCGCATTGCGGTGTATGCGCATGAACTGCGCGGCATGGCGCTCTTCCAGCTCGCTCAGTGATCCGTCCAGGATGTAGCTGCGGCTGGCGGTACGCACCGTGATGTATTTCAGCTCGGCCTTCAGGTAGAGCACCTCGGCCAGCGGCACGCGCTCCGTGCGCCCCCGGTCCTGGATGATGAGCATCTCCCGGGATGCATCCGCCTGCGGTCCCGGTACGGTCTGCGCAAGCCGGCTCACCTTCTGCAGCGCCTGCTGCAGGCGCTCCAGCCGTACCGGCTTGGTCAGGTAGTCGATGGCTTCCAGCTCGAAAGCCTGCACGGCATGCTCGGAATGCGCCGTGACAAACACCACGGCCGGTGGCCGGGGCAGGGCTGCAATGGTGCGGGCCAGCGCCATGCCGTCAACGCCCGGCATGCGGATGTCCAGCAATACCGCGTCGAAGCTGTCCTGCCGCAGGGCGTTCATGGCCTGGACCGCATCGCAGGCTTCCGCGGCCACCACCGCCTGCGGCGCCGTACAGTCGCCCAGCAGCGTGCGCAGGCGCGAGCGGGCGAGTGCTTCATCATCAACCAGCAGTACCTTGAGTTTCATGCAGGAATCTCCAGCCTGACCTGAAATACACCATCCTTGAACACGGTCTTGAACTGTGCCTGCACATCATGCAGCAAAACCAGGCGCTCGCGCACATTGGCAAGCGCCAGCCCGTTGCCGCGCTCCCCCACCCCGGCCGGCGTCGAATTGATCACCTTGATCACCACCTTGCCACCGCGCCTGAGGGTGCTTATCCGGAGTTGCGCCCCGCTGGCGCTGGGCTCCACGCCATGCTTGACGGCATTTTCCACCAGCGGCTGGAGCAGCAGCGGCGGCAGTTTGGCCTCATCAGCGCTGGCGTCCAGGCTCCACTGCACCTGCAGGCGATCACCAAAGCGGATCTGCTCTATTGCCAGGTAGCGCTGGGCCAGCGCAATTTCCTGGCCCAGCGTCACGGACTCGGCCGGATCAGCCAGCGCATGGCGAAACAGCTCGCTCAGGTCCTCCAGCACGGCCTCGGCCTTGGCCGGCTCGGCACGCACCAGCGCAATGGCGCTGTTGAGTGTGTTGAACAGGAAATGCGGCCGGATGCGTGACTGAAGCTCGGCCAGCCGCGCGGCGGTGGCTGCCGGCGTGCGCGCCTTGGCACGCCAGAACAAACCCGCCAGCACCATGGCCGACAGCAGGGCGCCCGAGGCGGCGCTGGCCCACCACGGCGCCGGCTGCAGCAGCCCTATCAGAGCCAGCAGACCGCAGCCATAGAGTCCGGCAGCCGCACCCAGTGCCATGCCGGCCAGCCACTGCAGCGAGGTATCCAGCCGGTTCAGCCGCAACTTGAGCGCGCAAACGGCGATCAGCCAGGCCAGGGTGGCGGGCAACACCCCGCCGGTCAGCAGCGAAACCCGCAGCAGCCAATCCATCGGGTGGTTGGCGCCAAACATGGCGCCAACCCCTGCCACCGCCTCCACAAACAGCACCGCGCGCAGCACCACCCCGACATGGCAGGCGTCAAACATGCCGGTGCGCACCGGCGGCCACGCCACCACCTCTTCGTCGGCGGGAATAAAGCTTCCCAGCAGCGTGGACTCCCCGAAGGTCTGTGGATCAGGCAAAGGCTTCATCGTTTGTGCGGGCGTTCCCGGGGTTATTCGGGGTTATTCGGGTTTATGGCAGTGTCTTGTTGCGGAACGCGGCATGGCGGTCAGTCACAGATAAAATCACCGGAAACGAGTATGGCACCGGCCGTGGCCTTCCAGCCCGGGTTGAAACCCGATTTAAACCCGGCCGCAGCGAATACTTGCCCAGAATAGCGCACCTGGCGCCCTAACCCATGGCGCGCGGCCTCGCAGCCCTGCCGCGCAACCGCCCGAAAGAAAGCCCGACGTGAATCAATTCGACAAAAAATCCCAAGCCTGGTCAGCCCTGTTCTCCGAACCCATGAGCGACCTGGTCAAGCGCTACACGGCCAGCGTGTTTTTTGACAAGCGCCTCTGGCAGGCCGATATCACCGGCTCGCTGGCCCACGCCGACATGCTGGCCGCGCAAAAGATCATCGCACCCAGCGACCTCGCGGCCATCCAGAAAGGCATGGCGCAAATCACCGCTGAAATCGAGGCGGACACGTTTGAATGGAAACTGGACCTCGAGGATGTGCACCTCAACATCGAAGCGCGGCTGACCCAGCTGGTGGGCGATGCCGGCAAGCGCCTGCACACCGGCCGCAGCCGCAATGACCAGGTTGCTACCGATGTGCGCCTGTGGCTGCGCGGCGAGATTGACCTCATCGGCGGCCTGCTCGGTGACCTGCAAAAAGCGCTGGTCGACATTGCCGAGAAAAACGTCGACGTGATCCTGCCCGGCTTCACCCACCTGCAGGTGGCGCAGCCGGTGAGCTTTGGCCACCACATGCTGGCCTATGTGGAAATGTTTGCGCGGGACGCCGAACGCATGGCCGAGATCCGCCAGCGCGTCAACCGGCTGCCGCTGGGCGCCGCCGCCCTGGCCGGCACCAGCTATCCGCTGGACCGCGAGCGCGTGGCCAAAACCCTGGGCATGGTGGACGAGCAGGGCCGCGCCTGTGTCTGCCAGAACAGCCTGGACGCCGTCAGCGACCGCGACTTTGCCATTGAATTCACCGCCGCCGCCACCCTGGCCATGGTGCACATCAGCCGCATGAGTGAAGAGCTGATCTTGTGGATGAGCCAGAACTTCGGCTTCATTCACATCCCCGACCGCTTCACCACCGGCTCGTCCATCATGCCGCAGAAGAAAAACCCCGACGTGCCCGAACTCGCCCGCGGCAAGACCGGCCGCGTGGTCGGCCACCTGATGGGCCTGATCACCCTGATGAAAGGCCAGCCCCTGGCCTACAACAAGGACAACCAGGAAGACAAGGAGCCACTGTTCGACACCGTCGACACGCTGAAAGACACGCTGCGCATTTTTGCCGAGATGGTGGCTGGCATCACCGTCAAGCCTGAAGCCATGGAAACCGCCGCGCTGCGCGGCTACGCGACCGCCACCGATCTGGCCGACTACCTGGTGAAAAAGGGCCTGCCCTTTCGCGATGCGCATGAAACGGTGGCGCATGCCGTCAAGGCCGCCATCTCGCATGCGGTGGACCTGTCGGAACTGCCGCTGGCGGTGCTGCAGCAGTTCAACCCGAGCATCGAAAAAGACGTTTACGATGCTTTAAGCCTGCGCGGCTCGCTCAATGCCCGAAACATCCTGGGCGGCACCGCCCCGGCCCAGGTGCGGGCGCAGATTGCAAGGCATCGCGCCCGCCTCGCCTAAGTTCCGGCTAAGGTGTACTTTGTAGACTGAACAGCTACGAAGGACACAACAATGCGTTATGTGACACCCCCGTCCAGGCTCACTGCGTGTAGCCTGCTCCCCCCTCAAGGGAGCGGCGCCTGCGGTCTGGCAAAGCCAGTCCCGCGACTCCCACTGGTTGTACCCGCTGGAACTCTTCAACCCAGCATGAGCCGCGGAACCGGCTTTGCCGGGCCGCAGGCGGGCGGCCCCCGAGGGGCTGGAGCCCGCGGCTCCAAGCCTGCCTGCGCAGGCTTGGACGGGCGACAGAGGCGAAGCGTCTCGCGAGCCGCGGCCGGCAAGGCCTCGGGAGCTACACGCAGTGAGCGACCGTGGGGGCTCAAATAATGCGCTTACTGCTGGTGGAAGACGACGCCATGATCGGCGAGACCGTGTTGCACGTGCTGCGTGCAGAACACTACGCCGTGGACTGGGTGCGCGACGGCAGCATGGCCGACCAGGCCCTGCGCAGCGAGCAGTACGACCTGGTGCTGCTCGACCTTGGCCTGCCGCAGCGCGATGGGCTGGAAGTACTGCGCTCACTGCGCGCGCGGCGCAATGCCACACCGGTGCTGGTGGCCACGGCGCGCGACGCCATCGGCGACCGGATCGCCGGGCTGGATGCCGGCGCCGACGACTATGTGGTCAAACCCTATGACATCGACGAGTTGCTGGCCCGCATACGTGCCCTGATACGGCGCAGCGCCGGTCGGGGCGAACCGGTGTTTGAGCACAAGGGCGTCAGCCTCAACCCCGCCACCCGCGAAGCCAGCGTTCATGGCCAGCCGGTGTCGCTGTCCGCACGTGAGTGGGCCGTGCTGGAGGCCCTGCTGGCCCGCCCCGGTGTGGTGCTCTCGCGCGCCCAGCTGGAAGAAAAACTGTTCAGCTGGAAAGACGAGGTCAGCAGCAACGCGGTGGAAGTCTATATTCACGGCGTGCGCAAAAAGCTCGGCAACGAGCTGATTCAGACTGTGCGCGGCCTGGGCTACCTGGTACCCAAGGAATGAGCCGCACCACCCCGCCGCCAGCCACCGGCACGCACTCGCTGCGGGGCCGGCTGCTGTGGTTTGTGCTGGCAGCCATCCTGCTGGCGGCGCTGTTGCAAGCCGCGACCGCCTACCGTGGCGCCCTGCAGCAGGCCGACGCCATGTTCGACGACCATCTGCAGCAGATGGCCCGTTCGCTGCGCAGCGGCATTCCCCTGGGCTCGCCGCTGATCGACGGCGACGAAGACGCCAGCTTTGACCTCTATGTGCAGATCTGGGGCCAGGACGGCACCCAGCTCTTTCGCTCGACCCGCTCGGCCTTGCCGCCGCGTGCGGTCCTGGGTTTTTCCGATGTCGAGGCCAACGGCAATCGCTACCGGGTCTACACGCTGCAAACCGCCCTGCAAACCGTTCAGATCGCGCAAGACCTCGACGCGCGTTCGGCGCGTGCCCGCGCACTCGCCCTCAGGGCGGTGCTGCCCTTTGCCCTGCTCACCCCGCTGCTGATGCTCGCGGTGTGGTGGGTGATCAGCCTGTCGCTGGCGCCCATAGAACGCGCCCGCCGCCAGGTGGCCGGCCGGTCGGCGGACGACTTTTCTCCGCTGGCCCCGACCGGCCTGCCCGACGAGGTGCGCCCACTGGTCGACGAACTCAACCTGCTCTTCGGCCGGGTGCGCGGCGCGTTCGACGCGCAGAAGAATTTTGTTGCCGATGCGGCGCACGAGTTGCGCTCACCCCTCACGGCCCTGAAGCTCCAGGCCCAGGCGCTGCGCCGCAGTGATGACGATCCGGCGGAACGCGAAGCGGGCATTGCGCGGCTGAACCAGGGCATAGACCGGGCAATACGCCTGGTGGAACAGCTGCTGGTGCTGGCGCGCGAAGAAGCCGGCCCGGGGGAAAATACCGAGGGCAGCGGTGACGTCAACCTGCACGAGGTGGTCAAGCTGGCGGTGGCCGACGTCTTGCCGCTGGCGGGGCACAAGCAGATTGACCTGGGCCTGGCCGATGAGCAGGGTACGCAGGTGCCGCCGGTCCCCGGCCAGGGCGAAGCCCTGCGCGTCATGCTGCGCAACCTGCTCGACAACGCCGTCAAGTACACACCGGCGGGTGGTCAGGTCGACGTGTCGCTGCAGCAGCAGCAAGGCCAGCCGGTGCTGACGGTGGAAGACAGCGGGCCCGGCATTGCGGCGCAGGACCGCCCACGCGTGTTCGACCGATTCTTTCGGGCCAGCGACGTAGCGCTGGAAACCGGCAGCGGCCTGGGGCTGGCGATTGTCAAGGCGATTGCCGAGCGGCACGGCGCAACACTGGCGCTGGAGCGCTCGTCCCGGCTGGGAGGGCTGAAGGTTGAGATCCGCTTTGCGCCCGGCCCTACGGCCACTACGGCCACTACGGCTGCTTCGGCCGCAGCGCAATAGCCACTGCGGGGCCGCGCCCACCCGCCCATCTGCTCACCTTAAGCCTCGTCTAAGGCTGGCTCCCCATAGTTGGTCCTGTGGGCACGAGGCGTGCCCGATGTGTGTCCGATATCTATATCTGTCTCCAACGCAAGGAAGCCAACCATGACATCCGCAGCATTGAAAAATACCCGATTGATCGTTGCCCTGCTGGCCGCTGGCGCCATGGGTGGTGCCAGCGTCAGCGCGCTGAACGCCCTGCATGGCAGCGCCGTTGCCGCCCCTGCCTCCGCAGCCGTTGCCACTACCGGCGGCGTGGCCAGCACGCCCGTGGCGCTGCCCGACTTCTCCCGGATCACCGAGCGCCACGGCCCAGCAGTCGTCAACATCAGCGTCACCGGCACCACCAAGGTGTCCAGCGGATCACCTCTGGCCCAGGGCGATGATGACGACGATGCTCTGGCCGGTGATCCATTTTTCGAGTTCTTCCGCCGCTTCCAGCAGGGACAGGGCCGACAGGGCCGCGGCGGCCAGCAGGAAGTTCCCACCCGAGGCCAGGGCTCCGGCTTCATCGTAAGCAGCGACGGCATCATCCTGACCAATGCGCACGTGGTGCGCGATGCGCGCGAAGTCACGGTCAAGCTGACCGACCGGCGCGAATTCCGCGCCAAGGTGCTGGGCGCTGATCCCAGGACCGACGTCGCCGTGCTGCGGATTGCGGCCAGCAACCTGCCGGTGGTGACCCTGGGCAAAACCAGCGAATTGAAGGTCGGCGAGTGGGTGCTGGCGATTGGTTCGCCCTTCGGTTTTGAAAACACCGTGACGGCCGGCGTCGTCAGCGCCAAGGGTCGGTCCCTGCCCGACGACAGCACCGTGCCCTTCATCCAGACCGACGTCGCCATCAACCCCGGCAACTCGGGCGGCCCGCTGTTCAATGCCCGCGGCGAGGTGGTCGGCATCAATTCACAGATCTACTCCCGCAGCGGCGGCTATCAGGGCGTGTCGTTTGCGATTCCGATCGATATCGCGGCCAGGATCCAGAAGCAGATCGTGGCCAACGGCAAGGTGGAGCATGCGCGCCTGGGCGTGGCGGTGCAGGAAGTGAACCAGACCTTTGCCGACTCGTTCAAACTCGACAAACCGGAAGGCGCCCTGGTGTCCACGGTTGAAAAAGGCAGCCCGGCCGAGAAGGCGGGCCTGCAGTCCGGCGACGTGATTCGCAAGGTCAATGGCCAACCCATCGTCTCCTCGGGCGACCTGTCGGCCCTCATTGGCCTGGCCGCCCCCGGCGACACCGTCGCGCTCGACGTCTGGCGCCAGGGCGCCGCCAAATCGCTCACGGCACGACTGGCCAGTGCCGACGACAAGTCCGCCCAGGCCGCCAGCAAAAAAGACTCGCCCAGCCAGGGCAAGCTGGGCCTGGCCCTGCGTCCGCTGCAGCCCGACGAAAGGCAGGAGGCAGGCCTCGACAGCGGCCTGGTGGTGCAGCAAGCCAGCGGCCCGGCGGCGCTGGCCGGCGTGCAGGCTGGCGACGTGCTGATCGCCATCAATGGCACACCGGTCAGGAATGTCGAGCAGGTGCGTAGCGTGGTCGCCAAAGCGGACAAATCGGTGGCGCTGCTCATCCAGCGTGGCGACAGCAAGATTTTTGTGCCGGTGAACCTGGGCTGAAGTCTGCGGAGATGGCGAAAAAGGATGGGTGCCGGTTGACCGGTATAAAACGGTATAAAGGAGGAGGCGATGCCGCGGGGCCGTCAGCCGCAAACTGATTCCTCCCACCCCGCCCTCCTGGTCTGAGGAGGGCATTTTTTCATCGGATCATCCATCCCCGCCAGAACACCGCCGATAGCAGCCGTCTTGACACCAAGACACGGAAAGAAACCATGGAGACAAGCCATGTCGCAAGTACTGTTTGAAAAACACGGGCCCGTCGCCATCGTCACGCTCAATCGCCCGGAGCGCCTGAATGCCATCAGCGAAACGTTGCTGGACGACCTGCACGCCGCCCTGCTCAAGGCCCAGCTCGATGAGGACATCAAGGCCATTGTGCTTGCCGGCGCAGGCCGGGCGTTTTGCGCGGGTGCCGACCTGAAGGAATTTTCCGGGCAAGCCGCCACCGCCCGGGACACATCAAACTATGCCGAAAAAATCCAGCAGGTCACGCGCGACATCATGTTCAACGGCAAGCCCGTTGTCGGAGCCATCCAGGGGTTTGCCGTGGGTGGGGGTTTCGAGTGGGTGCTCAACTGCGACATGGTGGTAGCGGCCGAAGATGTGGTCTGTTTTTTTCCCGAAATGAGCTGGGGGCAGTTTGTGACCGGTGGCGTCACCCATCTGTTGCCCCAGGCTGTGGGCCACCAGCGTGCCATGGAACTCTGGTTGCTGGGCGAGAAGCAAAGTGCCGACACGCTCTACCGGCTCGGCCTGGTCAACCGCGTGGTGCCCAAGGAGAAAGTGCTGGAGACCGCAATCGCGCTGGCCGAGAAGATCAGCGAGCGCTCCACTTTCACCGTGTCGCGCCTGAAAAAGATGGTCAATACGCAACTCTCAGGTCAACTGGCAACGGCCTTGCAGCTGGAAGCCGAAGCAGCGGCCAGTGCCATGGGAAACGAGGACACCCAACAGCGCGTTGCGGGCTTTACCGCCCGATAAACAGGGCAGCACCTCGCACCGCTGAAGCCTTTTTTTGAAACTGAAATTGCATGACGGTGATGACCGCGCGATGACCATGGCTGCCTGGCCCAGGCCTTGATTCGTGTCCTCGCCAACCTTCGGCATTTGTCCGCCGCGGACGCACCGGACCACGTGCCAACGTGAGAAAAATTACACCGGCACGCCTGATTCCAAAAAACTTTCAAACCGCCGGGCTGCCAAACTGGCTACGATGCGGGTCGAGAACCCAGGAGTTACCTCACCCATGCCCGTCATCACCAATATCGAAGACCTGCGCGTTCTGGCGCAAAAACGTGTTCCCCGCATGTTCTACGACTATGCCGACTCCGGCTCGTGGACGGAGAGCACCTACCGCGCCAACGAGAGCGACTTCCAGAAGATCAAGCTGCGCCAGCGCGTGGCCGTCAACATGGAAAACCGCAGCACGGCCACGCAGATGATTGGGCAAAACGTTGCCATGCCGGTGGCCATCGCCCCGACGGGCCTCACCGGCATGCAGCATGCCGACGGCGAAATCCTGGGCGCCCGTGCGGCCAAGAAATTCGGCATTCCGTTCACGCTGTCCACCATGAGCATCTGCTCCATCGAGGACGTCGCCGCCGGCACGGACCGCCACCCTTTCTGGTTCCAGCTGTATGTGATGAAGGACCGCACCTTCATTGAAGGCCTGATCGACCGCGCCAAGGCCGCCAATTGCTCGGCGCTGGTGCTCACACTGGACCTGCAAATCCTCGGCCAGCGCCACAAGGACCTGAAAAACGGCCTGAGCGCACCGCCCAAACCCACGCTCGCAACCATCCTCAACCTCATGACCAAGCCCCGCTGGGGCCTGGGCATGCTGGGGACCAAACGCCACGGCTTTGGCAACATCGTCGGCCACGTCAAGGGCGTCGACAACATGGGCTCGCTTTCGGAATGGACGGCCAAGCAGTTCGACCCGGGCCTGAACTGGGGCGATGTCGAATGGATCAAAAAGCGCTGGGGCGGCAAGCTGATCCTCAAGGGCATCCAGGACGTGGAAGATGCGAAACTCGCCGTCAACTCGGGCGCTGACGCGTTGATCGTGTCCAACCATGGCGGCCGCCAACTCGATGGGGCGGCCTCCTCCATCTCTGCCCTGCCGGAGATCGTGGAAGCGGTGGGCCAGCAAATCGAGGTGCACATGGACGGCGGTATCCGCTCGGGGCAGGATGTGCTGAAGGCAATGGCGCTGGGCGCCAAGGGCACCTACGTCGGCCGCGCCTTCCTGTACGGCCTGGGCGCCATGGGCGAACAAGGCGTGACGAGAGCGCTGGAAATCATCCACAAGGAGCTGGACCTGACCATGGCGTTTTGTGGCCGCACCAACATCAACACGGTGGACAAAGGCATCCTGCTGCCGGGGACGTACTGACCACAGGGCACCGGCCGGGGACTCACAATTCTGAAGAAAATCTCATTCTGGTTAAGCAAAGTTCTTATGGCCAGAAGAAGTCGCCAGTACGGCTGTTTACCGCATCTGCTACGGCAAGGGTGAAATCTCGTAGTCCATGGCGTACAAATGCTTGCCATCGGCAATCTGGATGCTGAGCGTGCCGGTGAGGCCGGTCAATTCACCAGTACCGGAATCGGGCACCACGCTGACTACCAATTGCGGTGCGCCCCGATTCATGGTGCCGCTGTGCTGCAACACAAAGCTGCCGCTTTTCCCGTTCAGCGTGCCGGTCACGCATTCCATCGCGACATAGCCGGCCGAGCCTTTGACAGCCGTGCCCGCGCTGAGCATCTCGCCCTTGCTGGTGGCCTGCAGGTCGCCGCTGAAGGTCTTATTGATGGACAGCCGCCCCATCAGTGGCCCCGCGTCCGCATTCGCCAGGGATTGCGGCACGAGATTGACTTCAAAGCTTCCGGCGGCATGGGACGGCATGGTATTCACTTTCAATGGGAGGTGGCAATGCCGGCCATGATGCCAGAGTGCCTGCAGTTTTACCGCTGCCCGAAGGGCCGGGCCGGCACCGTTTGCAGGTAAGCGTGCAGCGCCCGCGTATCGACATCGTTCATGGCCGACAGCGATCCAAACGGCATCACCTGGATGGCTGTGCCGTCAGGCCGTTTGCCGCTGCGCATCATGGCCATGAACTGCGCTGCGTCCTTGTAACGCCCCATGGCACTGCCCTCGCCGGGCGTGATGTTGGCGGCCGCCGGCCAGTCCGGGGGGCCACCGGGAATCTTGCCGCCCGACAGCTTCTCGCCATGGCAGCCGATGCACATATTGGCCACATAGGCGCCATGCTGCACCGTCACGGCAGCCGCCACCGGGGTTGAAGGCGGCAGCGAGTGGTCAATCCGTTGCGCCGCATCTGGAATGGCGTCAAAACCGTAGAGCACCCAGGCCGGCAGGGGCAGTTCGATCACAGCGGCGCGGGAACTTTGTGGCGGCAAGCTGCGCACATACGCCACCAATGCGGCCAGGTCTTCATTGGTGAAGCGGTTGTAGTCCTCGCTGGGCATGATCAGCGCCGGGCGCCCATCGGGCTTGACCCCATGGCGTATCGTGCGAACCCAGTCCTCGGGCTTGTACCCGGCCACCACGCCGCCAGGCGTGATGTTGGGCCCGGCGATGCGCGTGCCTTTGCCGTCATTGACAAAGTCGCGCCCGCCCCCGTTCGCGCCATGGCAGTCAACGCAACCGCGCGACTGGAATAAATATTTGCCACGCTCCAGCGCCTGGCCATCCGAGGCGTACGCCACGGGTTGAACCGGCACACTCACCTGGCGCATGCGTTTTCGGTCGGCCAGCTGCGTGCCCACCACGGCCGCACCCGCGACCAGCAGTACGGCCAAGCCCAGGCCGGCAGCGCTCCATTTAATCCAGCGTTTCATGGTATTTCCCCCTCCATTAGCCTCGAAGGCGTGCCACCACCGGGCAGCATCGTCGCAGGTAATCGGCCAGTGTAGGCAGCCGCGGATTCTTTGTCAGTGACAAAATAACATTGCCTGGCGTGAAACCGGTGTGGGCAGCCAAAGCAATCAGTCCCCCCACACTCGCGCCCGCATCGGCGTGGAAGTCGGTATCCGGGAGGTTGACCACACAAAAGCGATGGCACGTCGACGAACGCTATGCTTGCCATGTGAACGTTTCAACCCTGCCCCACGGCGCCAGACTGCGCCGCATTGCCCACCTCGACATGGACGCATTTTTTGCGTCCATCGAGCTGCTGCGCTACCCGCAGCTCAAAGGCCTGCCGGTGGTGATTGGTGGCGGGCGGCGCAAGGTGGATGAAGAACTGCTGGCGGCGCAAGGCGAGCGAGCGCTGCGCTTCATTCCAGTGGAAGATTTCCCGCTGCTCAAGGACTATGTGGGCCGCGGCGTGATCACCACGGCAACCTATGCCGCGCGGCAATTTGGCGTGGGCTCGGCCATGGGCATGATGAAGGCCGCCAAACTCTGCCCGCAGGCGATTGTGTTGCCGGTCGATTTTGAAGAAGTGCGCAAATACTCGCGGCTCTTCAAAAGCACCATCACCGAGATTGCCCCTGTGATGCAGGACCGCGGGGTGGACGAGGTGTATATCGACTTCACCGATGTGCCCGGCGGCCAGCGCGAGGGAGGCCGGGTGCTGGCGCGGCTGATCCAGAAAGCCATTTTTGAAAAGACCGGCCTCACCTGCTCGGTTGGCGTGGCGCCCAACAAGCTGCTGGCCAAGATGGCCAGCGAGTTCAACAAGCCCAACGGCATTTCGATTGTGTATGAGGAAGATCTGCAAACCATGATCTGGCCGCTCAACGTACGCAAGATCAACGGCATTGGTCCCAAGGCGGGGGAAAAGCTGGCGCGGCTGAACATCCACACCATCGGCGAGCTGGCCGCACAGGATCCTTCGCTTCTGATTGCCAACTTCGGCAAGGCCACGGGCGCCTGGATGCACGAGGCCGCCTGGGGCCGTGACGACCGACCGGTGGTCACCGAGAGCGAGCCCGTCAGCATGAGCCGGGAAACCACCTTTGACCGCGACCTGCATGCGGTACGCGACAAGGCGGTGCTTGGCGCCATCTTCACCGATCTGTGCAGCAAACTGGCACAGGACCTGCAGCGCAAGGGCTATGTGGCCAAAACCATAGGCATCAAGCTGCGCTATGACGATTTCAGGATTGCAACGCGCGACCAGACCGCCGACAGCTACACCGCTGACGGTCAAGCCATCCGGAAACTGGCGGGCCTGTGCCTGAAGCGGGTTCCGCTCGAGAGAAAGCTGCGCCTGCTGGGCGTTCGCGCCAGCACGCTGGCCAAAGCCGGTGAAGAGCCGGTGCCCGAACAAAAATCGCCATCATCCCGATCGGGAAGCCCGCAACAAGGGCAACACGGTATTGAATCGACAGCAAACGATCAATTGTTTTAGCGCATCGACCGCTCCATCTTCAGCGCTAGCTAGCACTCCTTTCAGAGCCACCATCCAGCGGTGCAAGGTCGGATAAATAGACACGGTTGCCGAGCTGCAACTCATGCCCTTTCTGCCGGGCGGCCTCGAAGGCGGCAAACTCTTCGGCCGTGGGGTGGTGGTCGTGCTTCCGGTGCGGCAGCGGCAGGCCCGGCGCCGTGGCCCCGCCGCCGCTGTGCTTCGCATCAGGCCGGCTGGTCTCGAAGCCCTGAATCTGGCCGTTGACCTGCCAGTACACCGCGGACACCGTGATGCCGTACCGCGCGGCCGCATTTTTGGTGATCGCCACACCCAGGACGACCAGTTGCCCGGGACGGCCTTCGCGGTTGTGCAGGAAGTCGGTGGACAGATCAACCAGAACTGAATACTGGTGACCGCGCCTGTCGTTGCGCACCACACGGAACCGGTAGCTCGCCGACAAGATGCCGTGGGCCTGCATCGTGACCGTGATGGCCTCATACAGCATTTTTCGCCGGAACCACATGCGCTCTTCAAGACTCATCTTGACGGGCGTGGTCTCCGGCCCGGCAGGCTCGGATTTTGAGCGCTTCCCGGTGCTAAACAGATTCTTGAGTACGAACATGCTGGGGTGACATCAGGGCTATTTCGCCGCAAAGAAAACGTAGTCGGCCGTATAGCCTTCCTTGCTGCGCTTGCCGGCGTCGGCCTTGGTCTCGCAGCCCTTGGCCGGCGCATTGCCGCCTGCCGTGTTGAGACGCTGCACGCTGGTGACGCTGGCCATCCTGCCGGTCGCATCGCTTGATTTGGCGGACAGCAGCAGCAGCGGAATGTCTGCCGCTCGCTCACCATCGGCGCGGGCCTTGACGGTGCCTACGGTCTTGCTGCCGTCAAGCGCCGCCCAGCTGGGGCCGGCACCGTGGGTGCCGACTTTCTCGTTTTTCTGGTTGAAGAGATCAGCCTCGGGCGCCACAAACACCCAGGCCCAACCGCCCTTGTCGGCGGCGCGGCATTCATAAATCTGCGAACCGACGGCGTGCCAGGTGAACGCCACGCGCTCGCTATCGGCGGGCCTGAGCGCCGCAGGCACGGGTTTCGCGGCGTTTGCGGATCCTTCCGGTTTGGACGAGGCGCAAGCACTGAGCAGGCCGGCGCATAGCGCAGCCAGAACCAGGCTGGTGGCGGCTGATGGAATTGCGGAAATCGATGTCATGAAAACCTCCTGAAATGAATTGATGGATAAACAGCCGGTCGGCTGAGGCGCGTAGCCAGGTGCCCTGGTTCCGCCGCCTTGCCTGCAAGGGACAAACGCTGCGTTTTGAAAATCGGATGCAGATTCGCAAAAATATTTTTGTCACGAGGCCTGGGCGTTTGCCGCCCGGCAAAACTCCAGGAACTTCATATACTCGGCCGCATGAAGCTGGACACTGATGCGGACACCCGTAGCCTGGAAGCGCTGATCGCGGCTGCGGCGCAAGGCGACCATGCCTGCTTCGCCCGGATCTATTCACGCACCCATATGCATCTGTTTGGCGTTGCCCTGCGTATATTGAGACATGGACAGGCGGCCGAGGATGTGCTGCAAGAGGCGTATGTGAGCATCTGGAAAAATGCCGGCAGCTATCGCAGCGAGGTAGACGGGCAAACCATTCAACCCATGACATGGCTGATTGCCATCGTCCGCAACAAGGCGCTGGACGCCTTGCGCTCCCGCACGCGCCGCAAGGAAAACGAATTACCCGAGTCCGGCGACGTGGACGAAGAAGACACCGAAACCACCGCAACGCCCGCCCCCAGTGCCATGCAGCTTCTGGAACAAGCCAGCCAGGCCCTGCATATAGAAGGCTGCATGAATGCGCTGGAAGGCAGTTACCGCCAAAGCCTGGCGCTTGCCTACTACCAGGGCTTGTCGCACACCGAGGTGGCGGCGCAAATGGGCGCGCCGCTCGGCTCCGTCAAAGCCTGGATACGGCGCGGGCTGGAAAAACTCAGAGGCTGCCTGGCCGCGCAGGGAGTGACGCCATGAGGTACACCCACCCTGAACTGCTGGAACACCTCGCCTCGTCTTATGTGCTGGGCACGCTGGCGGGCGGCGCACGGCGCCGCTTTGAACGCCTGCAGCGCGACCGCGCCGATGTGCGGATGCTGGTGACGCAGTGGGAAACGCGGCTGGGCCAGCTGGCCATGTCAGTGCCGACCCAGCGGCCTTCGCCGCAGCTGTGGGCCGCTATTGCCGCACGTACGCAACCCGACCGGGCACCCGCTGCACCGCCTGCCATTTCCCCTTCGGCCTCCTGGCTGGGCTGGCTCAAGCCGGCAGGCTTTGGCCTGGGTGGCCTGGCGGCCGGGGTGATAGCGGCCAGCGCGCTGTTTGTAGCCATGCCCTCGCTTTTCATGTCCAGCGACCAGATCGCCATGCGTTCGGGTGAAAAACTGCCACAAAGCTATGTAGGCCTGCTCACCGATGCGCAGGGCAACGGCAAGCTGCTGGTGAGCTCGCTGCGTCACGGCAAGACCATGACGGTCAAGGTGATAGGCCCGATCACACCGCCCGCTGCCGGAACGCTGGTGCTGTGGGCCGTGCCCGCCAATGCGCCGGCCTTTGCACTCGGCGCCGTGCCCACCAGCGGTTCGGCCGTTTCCATGTTGCCCGACACGTCGGAGAAGCTGCTGTCCAAAGTGGGCAAGCTGATGGTGACGCTTGAGGCCAGCGCAACGCCTGCCGTTCCTGGCGGGACCGTGGTCTTCAGCGGCAATTGCGCGAAGTTGTGGTGAGCCTGCCAGGCTCCCCCGCTGACAGGCCAACCCAGATGACACAAGGCCGAAAAGACCTGCCACCGGAAATGAGCCATACCGAGTTCACGGCCCGGGGCTTTGCCCTCACTGCACAGGTGCTGACTCGCGCCGAGTGCGAAGCCGTCGCCCGCCGGGTTGCGGAGGTTCCGGCAGGCTCGGCAGGAACGCGTTGCCTGCTGTCCCAAGCCTGGTGCCGGGCGCTGGCTGCAAAAATCAGCCAGCATCCATCACTGTCGCCGCTTATTCCTTCCGATTTTGTCGCCACGCAATGCACCTACTTTGAGAAATCGCAGTCTCGCAACTGGCTTGTGCCCATGCACCAGGATTTGAGCATCCCGGTTGGCGGTCGCGTAGAGCACGAAAGCCTGGGCGGCTGGTCCGAAAAGGAAGGCACCCTGTATGTTCAACCGCCGGTCGAACTCCTGCAGCAGCTGGTAGCGGTGCGCCTGCACATCGACGCTTGCGGCGTCAACGACGGTCCGCTGCGAGTGGTGCCCGGTTCGCACCTGTGCGGCCGGCTTCCGGCAGAGGCGGCGGCCGCCGCCCGCCAGTCGCTGGCTGAGTTCGTCTGCACGGCCGGGCAAGGAAGTGCGATGGCCATGCGCCCGCTGCTTTTACATGCGTCGTCGAAATCTACGGGCAGCAGCATGCGCAGGGTTCTGCATTTTCTGTATGGCCCCCGCGAATTCCCGTTGGGCCTTCGGTGGCAGCATGCGGTTTAAGAGCCTGTTCACGATTTATTTGGGGTCGCGTTGGGACGCAATCGGGATGAGTTGGCTGCCAACATCACGCCGCATGGGCTCATGCCCATGCAAGGGATTTGGTTGCCAAATCGCCCGATTTCGTCCCAACCCGAAGGGCAGGTGCCTTTTCGGGCCGTCTGCGGCGTTGCACTGCTTGCCAATAGCCGGGCTATTGGCGGCGCACTGCGCCTTGCAGCCCATCCCGAAAAGACAACTGCGCAACCCCAAATAAATCGTGAACAGGCTCTAAGCCGAATGGCACTTACTTTGGCTCATAGGCATGACCATGCCTCTGGACGTGTCGGCGAGCCTGGTCGCGGGGCACCTTCAACCAGGGGTAGGGTTTGGGCCTTCGTTTTCGCATTCGCGGCTCGATGCGTCCGGGTCGATGGCCGACCCTGCATTGTGCGATCAACGTGAATAGCCGCCCGCAATCCTTCGTGGCCGAGAGGCCTCGCGAGACCCACTCTGTCCACAGTTGCACCGTGTGCTTG
>NZ_JBFUJO010000020.1:0-101989 GCF_056401355.1 Polaromonas sp. P4_F4
CAGAACGTTGAAGAATTCCACCGCCTGGGTCGATCTCGCCCGGCGTCCAATGCTGCTGCAACGTTGATGCAAGACGCTTTGGGCATTACGATCCATGGTGGCTGGCCTTTGGGAAGATGGTTTGGGTGCTTCGTAAACAACCATCCTATCGACCCTTTGGTCAGCCATCTCCCTTTGCTTTCAAGCACTTACGCACGTCGCCGAAGGCCAACCTGCCAAAGTAAGTGCCATTCCACTTAGGGCAATGCCCAGGACCCGTCCTTCCAGGCGTATCCATGAGCCGACAGCCTGGCCCTGCTGGCTGTCGGTCGCGATTTTCATCGCGGAGCCGGCCATCATCAGCGACGGCTTTTCCATGTGCGCGGCCAGCCGCCGGTGATCATCCAGAAAGGCAAACAGGTCCTGGGGGCTGGCCGGGATACCGGCCGTCGCCTCCCGATGGAACTGAAAGCGTGGACTCACAGCCGGCTCCGTCGCAGGCGCAGGGCGTTGCCGATCACCGACACCGAGCTGAAGCTCATAGCCAGCGCGGCGATCATCGGCGACAGCAGCCAGCCGGTCAGCGGGTACAGCACACCGGCCGCGATGGGAATGCCCGCCGCGTTGTACAGGAAGGCAAACATCAGGTTCTGCTTCATGTTGCCCACCGTGGCTTCCGACAGCGAACGCGCGATGGCGATCCCGCGCAAATCACCCTTGACCAGCGTGACCTGTGCGCTGTTCATCGCCACGTCAGTGCCGGTGCCCATGGCCACGCCAACATCCGCCTGGGCCAGCGCGGGCGCATCGTTGATACCGTCCCCGGCCATCGCCACCACGCGGCCTTCCTTCTGCAGGCGCTCCACCAGCCGTAATTTATCGGCCGGCTTGACCTCTCCATGCACCTCGTCAATGCCCAGGCGCGCGCCGACAGATTTGGCCGTGGTCAGGCCGTCGCCGGTCGCCATCACGATACGCAGGCCGGCCGCTTTCAATGTCACCAAAGCCTCGGGCGTGCTGGACTTGATCGGATCGGAAACAGCCAGCAAGCCGATCAGGCGTCCATCGGCGGCAAGGTGCATCACACTGGCGCCTTCCGCCCGCAGCGCTTCGGCCTGCCATACCAGGCTATCGACCGGAATGCCCATTTGCTGCATCAGGGTGGTATTGCCGAGCGCCATTTGACGCCCTGCCACCTGCCCGCGCACGCCGATTCCGGAGCCGGATTCAAAGTTATCCACCTTGTCCAGCGCCAGGCCACGCTCGCGGGCCGCAGCCACGATGGCGTCGGCCAGCGGGTGCTCGCTGCCCTGGTCCAGGCTCGCCGCGAGGCGCAGCACTTCTTCAGCATCCATTCCGGGGGCAGGGATTGCGCGGTCGAACCGCGGGCGTCCCTCGGTCAGGGTGCCGGTCTTGTCGATGATGAGCGTGTCGATCTTGCGCAGGTTCTCGATGGCCGCCGCATCGCGGAACAGCACGCCCCGCGTCGCGCCAAGACCCGTGGCCACCATGATGGACATCGGCGTGGCCAAACCCAGGGCGCATGGACAGGCGATGATCAACACCGCGACCGCGTTGATCAGGCCGTAGACCCAACGCGGCTCGGGCCCGAACAGCCCCCAGCCGAAGAACGTCAGCAGTGCAACCAGCACCACGGAGACCACGAAATAGCCCGCGACCACGTCGGCCATGCGCTGCATCGGGGCTTTGGAACGCTGGGCCTGCGCGACCATCTGGACGATTTGCGCCAGCATGGTGGCCGCGCCCACCCGCTCGGACCGCATCACCATGGCGCCACTGGTGTTGAGCGTTGCGCCTATGACCTTGTCACCCACGCGCTTGGTGACCGGCAGCGGCTCGCCGGTGAGCATGGACTCGTCCACCGAACTGCCGCCTTCGACCACCACGCCATCGACCGGCACTTTCTCGCCGGGCCGAATGCGCAGCAGGTCGCCGACATGGACGTGATTCAGCGGCACATCCTCCTCGCTGCCGTCGGCCCGGATGCGCCGGGCAGTCTTGGGTGCCAGGCCGAGCAGGGACCTGATCGCGGCCGAGGTTTGCGAGCGGGCCTTGAGCTCCAGCACCTGGCCCAGCAGCGTCAGCGAGATGATCACGGCAGCCGCTTCAAAGTACACGGCGACCCGCCCCATGGACATAAACGAGGCCGGAAACACCTGGGGTGCGACGGTCGCGACCACGCTGTAGACGAAGGCGGCACCGGTGCCCAGGCCGATCAGCGTCCACATGTTGGGGCTGCGATTCACCACCGATTGCCAGCCACGCTGAAAGAACGGCCAGCCGGCCCACAGCACGATGGGCAGAGACAGGACGAGCTCGACCCGGCTTTGCGTAGCCATGTCAAACCAGTTCAGCCTGTGGCCGAACATCGCCATCAGCGTCACGACCGCGGTCAGCGGCAGCGTCCACCAGAAGCGTCGCTGGAAATCGACGAGCTCCGCGTTCTCGCCCTCTTCGAGTTCGGGCAACAGGGGTTCGAGCGTCATGCCGCACTTGGGACAGTTGCCGGGATGGTCCTGACGTATCTCCGGGTGCATCGGGCAGGTGTAAATCGTGCCGGCGGGGGCCGGCGCCTCCTGTTCAGGCGCTGGCTCCGGGGCGACGAATCGAGCCGGGTCCGCACTGAATTTGTTCTTGCAGTGTGCGCTGCAGAAGTAATAGAGCCGTCCATCATGCTCGTGCCAATGGGTGGAGTGCGCAGTGACGGGCATGCCGCAAACCGGGTCTTTCAGGGGTGTTACCCCGGCGGACCCCGCCCCATGCGCATGCGGCACAACAGCTTGCCTGCTCCCTGCCGTTTCAGGACGCATGGGTTCCGGCGAACGCAAGGATTGCGGGTGAGGATTCATGTCAATGCCCGAAATTCATCACATCGCCTGCCAGGTATCCTGATCCAGGATTGTTTTTCGTATTCCTCGGCGCTGATGTCGCCGTTCGCCAGGCGACGGCGCAACACCTCGTAGGGTGTCTTACGCGGCTCCTGGCGTTCGGAAGCAGGCCGATGGTATAGCGCGAATTCCAGAAGCTCGTGATGGCCAATGCAATGCCTGCGCGAAGGGGTGGCAGAGGAGCCTGGCTCATGGTGGCCACGCCTTCATTTGGCGGCCGGCGCAGGCAGGCGATCCATCATCATCTGCATCATGGACTGCATCATGTCCATACGCTTTTCCATCATCTGCTGGCGCTCGTTCATGGTGCCCGCCATGGGTTTCCCGCCCGGCATGCCACCCATGGAGCCCATGCCTGGGCCGCCCATCATGTCCATCGTCGCCATGCCCTCCTGCATGGTCTTCATATGCCCGGCCATCAGCGCGTCGCGCTCTTCCGGCGTTTTCGCGCTGGCCATTTTTTCGTGCATCTCGCGCATGGCTTTCATCTGGCGGTCCATGGCGGCCATGCGATCGGCACCGGCCGGCCCGGCTGCGGGACCTGCCTGCGCCGCAGACGGCTGGTCGGCCACCGCAATGTCCGGGTGATGGTGCGCGTGTTCCGCAGCGGTGTGGGCCCTGGAGCCGACGCAGACTGCAGCCAGGGCGATGCCCAGTACGGTTTGACGAAGGGGTGACATGGTTAACTCCAATCGTGAAAGTCAAGGTGAACAGGCATCAGCCCCTGGGTGGCGACAGGCCGGCAGGCCGGCCCGGCGCTCAATTTCAGGTGTCTGCGCCCTCGCCGGCGTACCGTTCGTGCCCGGGCAACTGGGCCTGCAGCGACCGCACCTGGCGCTCCAGTGCCTCGATGCGATTGAGGTAACCGAAGAGCAGCGCCACGGTGAACAGGTCCAGGTCGAAGTCCATACGCAGCCTGCCGACGCTACGCAGCGGCATGACGTATTCGGCGCTGAAGAGACGCTCCACCCGGTGCTGCTCCAGCGGCCGCAGTGCGCCGTACTCCACCAGTTCGTCCAGTTCAGCCGCACTCAGACCGCAGGCCCGGGACAAGTCGGAGATCGTCACGGTTTCGCGGGCGTCCAGCCAGGTGTATTCAAGCGACTGTGTTTTCATGTTGCTTCTCCTTGTCCACGGCGTCGTGGGTTGAAGTGCGAGCTACGGGCCAACTCCTGGAACAACTCATGCTCCCGCGCGGTCAGGGTGGCGGGTACGTCAACATGGATGACGGCATACAGGTGGCCGCGCCCGCTGCGGCCGTTGGTGAGGCCCCGCCCGCGCAGGCGCAGCTTGCGCCCCGAGCGCGTGCCCGGCGGCACCGTGAGCATCACCGGCCCGTCCAGCGTGGGCACTTCCACATCGGCGCCCAGCGCCGCCTCCCACGGCGCAAGCGCCAGATCGAAGTACAAGTCGTGGTGGTCGGCGCGGAACACCGGATGGGGCGCCAGTGTGATGTGCAAATAAATATCGCCGTCGGCACCGCCATCACGGCCTTTACCGCCCTTGCCACGCAAGCGCAGCTTCTGGCCCTCACTCACCCCGGGCGGAATGGTTACCTCCAGAGTGCGCCCACCGCCCTCATCGTGCGCCAGATCCAGGTTGAGCCGGGTTCCCCGGTGCGCCTCTTCCAGGCCAATGCGCACAACCGTCTCGTAGTCGCGCCCATGCAGGGGCACCGGCCCACGCCGCGAGCCGCGATGCCCGCGGCCCAGCGCAGCCAGCAGGTCGGCCAGGTCGATGTCCTCGAACGACTGTCCGTCCGAGGCGTATTCATGGCTCCATTGCGGTGGCGGCGCAAACTCTTCACCGGCCGGGCGGCGACCGAGCTCGTCGTACGCAGCGCGCTTCTCGGCATCCTTCAGCGTCGCGTACGCCTCGGCCACCTCCTTGAACCGGGCTTCGGTGCCGGGCGCCGTGGAGACATCCGGGTGGTGCTGGCGCGCCAATTTACGGTAGGCCTTCTTGATCTGTTCGGCATCGGCGTCCCGCGGCACACCCAGCGCGGCGTAATAGTCCTTGTATTTCATACCGATGCCGCCTTCAGTGCACGTGCATCTCGAACACGCGCTTCAGGCCGTCCTGGTCTTTGATGCGGATGTGGCGCTTGTCAACTTCAAGCAGGCCCTGCTGCTGGAACGCCGAGAAAGTCCGGCTGACGGTTTCCAGCTTCATGCCCAGGTAGCTGCCGATTTCGGCGCGCGTCATCCGCAGGTGAAATTCGCTGGCCGAGTAGCCGCGGGCTTTCAGGCGCTGCGACAGGTTCAGCAGAAACGCCGCCAGCCGCTCCTCGGCGTTCATGCTGCCGAGCAGCAGCATCAGGCTGTGCTCCCGGATGATTTCAAGGCTCATCAGGCGGCTGACCATGTTTTGCATGGCGGGGTTACCGATGGCCAGCCGGGTCAGTTGCTCATAGGGAATGACGCAGACCTCGGTATCCTCCAGGGCGATAGCGCTGCTGGCGTGCTTGCCGTAGGCCACGCCGTCCAGGCCAATCAGCTCTCCGGCCATGTGAAAGCCACTGATCTGCTCGCGGCCATCGGCCAGCATCAGGCTGGACTTGAAGGTGCCGCTGCGCACCGCATAGATGAACTGGAAATGGTCGCCCTCGTCAAAGAGCGTCTGGCCGGCCTTGACCTTGCGGCGCCCGAACATCAGGCTGTCCAGGCGCTCCGCGTCGCCATCCGTCATGCCGCAGGGCAGGGACAGATCGCACAGGTGGCAGCTGGAACGGGGTGTCCTCAAAGGCGGGGCCTGCACATCCCCCATGGCCTGGCGAATTGGAATGATCCGCAGGGCGCCGGCAGGTGCTTCTTGCGTGCTTGCGGGTGCGGGTACGGGTGCGGGTATGGCGGTTGACATGATTTCCCTCCGGTGAGACGGTTGTCAATGCGCAAGGTGGCGCGATGCATTCGCAACAGCCCGCACAAGTTGATCGAATTCGGTGCTTTTGTCGAGGAAGCGGGCGGCGCCCTCCCGCAGATAGCGCATGCGGTAGGCCGGGGCCGCGTTGTTGCTGAAGACAATGAAAGCGATGTCGGGTGCCGCCTGGCGCACGGCGCGCAACACCTGCAGGCCCGAGCCGCCCTCCAGCTGAACGTCCAGCACCACCACATCCGGCGCCGTGGCCAGAATGCCGTCAATCGATGCCTGCGGCGTCTCGGCCTCACCGACAATGGTCATGTCACTGACGCCGAGCATCGTGGCGACACGACCGCGGATCAGGGCCGAATCGTCGGCCAGAAAAACCTTGACGGAGGAGGGGACATCAGCCATTGAGTCAGTGTGCTCGTGCCTGGGCCGATGCGCCATCGGCCGCGGCTGAATTCACCCGTCGGAAAAATCCGGAACAGCGACGTCCACTGCACCGAGGCCGCCTAGGAATTGTCCGAGCGTGTTCGAGCGGCAGGCAGGCTTGCCCGGGTCTGGGGCTGGCAGAGGGTCGGCACCGGCGCCCTGTGACCCGACGGCGAACCGGGCCGGTGGTCAGTGCGCCATCAGCACCGGCAGGGTCATGGACTGCAAAACTTCCCGCGAGGTGCCTCCCACCAGCCACTCGCGCGCGCGGCTATGGCCGTAACAGCCCATCACCAGCAGGTCAGCTGTGAGGTCGAAGGCGCGTGACAACAGCAGTTCGCCCAGCCGGTCGGGTTCGTCGCCCTGGCGGTGCCAGGTTGCCTCAACGCCATGGCGCTTCAGATAGCCGGCCAGGTCCAGCGCAACGCCACCGACGACGGGCTCATCGGCCGACCAGCTGACCACATGAACACGTTGCGCACTCTGCAGCAGGGGCATGGCCGCGGTGACAGCATGCGCCGCCTCCCGCGTCGGCTTCCAGGCGATCACCACCGCCTCGCCGACAGTCGGCGGCACCACGGCATAGGGCAGGATCAGGGCCGGCCTGCCACTGATCGCCATCACGGTTTCCGCGAAATCGGATGGCACGTCCGAGGACTCGATATCCGAAGGGTCGTGCTGGCCCAGTACCAGCAGGTCGGCATAAAACGCCTGCTGCGCGAAGGCACCGGCCACGGGATAGTCGGTCAGCTCGCCCCAGGAGACCGGTACGCCGGTCGAGGCCAGCGCGCGATCGAAGGCGGTGCGCGCCCTGGCCAGCCGCTCGTCGTCAACCTCGCGCAAGCTGACGGCGGTACCGGGGCCGAGCGTGGGCGCAAACGGCGGCATCGCGAAACTGGGTGTGACCGAATAGAGCGCGGCCACCGCGGCACCGTGCCGCCGCGCGAGCTGGCGTGCGAACTCCAGGCGCGGCGCCGCGCGTCGCGAGGCGTCAAAGTGAACCAGCAATTGCATCAGGGAGGATTTCATGGAAGCACTCCATCGAGAAGTTCCGGTCCCCCCACGATAACGCGCCCAGCACCGGCGCCTGTTGACAATCGTCAATCCCCTTCCCGAAAGTGGGAGCAGAACCCCCCAATGATGAGGGCGCAGCGCCGCGGACCGCCGCGCCCCGGCGTCACGGCATCTGCCCGGTTGCTCCGGGCCGGGCCTGCCGACCTGTAACCAGGCTTGTGCCGGCAAAAATTCGCTTCACTTTTGATGGCCGCTTCGGCAGGCAGAAAGCGCGCTGGAGAGCATATTTTTCAACAGAGGCTGGATGCGGGAAGCCAGCGCCTCGTCGTAGGCGAAGGGCGGCACTTCTTGCATGTACAGGCTCTGGCACATCTCCAGCTGCACGGCGTGCACATCGCTGGACGGCTGGCCATAGTGCCGCGTGATGTAGCCACCCTTGAAGCGGCCGTTGACGGCTGTCGTGATGCCGGAAAGCGCAGCACAGGCCTGTGCGACCGATGCGGTGATGGCTTCATGGGCGCTGGCGCCGTCGGCCGTCCCGATGTTGAGGTCGGGCAGCGTGCCTTCAAACAGCCAGGGAATCTGCGAACGGATGCTGTGGGCGTCCCACAGCAACGCATAGCCGTGCCGGGCCTTGAGGCGGGCCAGCTCGGCGGCCAGGGCCGCATGGTAGGGCTGCCAATAGGCCTCGCGCCGCCTTGCGCGCTCATCGGGGGTGGGCTCGCAACCGGGCTGGTAGAGCGGCGCACCCGAGAAGAACCGGGTGGGGCAGAGTTCGGTGTTGGATGCGCCGGGGTACATCGGGGCGTCATCCGGCGGGCGATTCAGGTCAATCACATAGCGCGAATAGTGCGGCGTCAACACGCTGGCGCCCATCTCCGGCAGGAAGCTGTAAAGCGTCTGCAGGTGCCAGTCGGTGTCTTCCACTTTCAGTGCCTCGGGCATGTAGGCCGCCTGCAGCTCCGGTGGAATGGCCGTGCCGATATGCGGCATGCTCACCAGCAGGGGAACCGTGCCGCGCCGCAAGGTACAGGCCGGGCTCTGATCCCCCTGCCCCACTGGATTCGCCTCGCTTGCCCCGCTGACTTCATTCATCTGATTCACTCCATTCATCTCACTGACTCCATTGATCATTGATATTGACAAGGTCACTCGTCCCGCGCATTTCACTGCTTCCTCTCACTGCTTCCTCAAATACAGTTCGACTTCGCGGCGGCGGTCTCATGCCTGGAACTTTCCGGCAAAGCTGTAGCGCGAACCGGGGTACACCAGCCGTGCCACGCTGGCAATGTGGGCGCCGCTCACGGTGCGGCGCATCATCGCCAGGCAGGCTTCGCCTGGCTTGATGTCGAGGTGCCTGGCCTCCAGTGCTGTCGGCAGGCAGGCTTCAATTGAATAGCTGGCTTCGGTGAGCGGCGCTTCTTCCAGCAGGTGATAGGTGGGCGTCGTCTGCGTGAAGTCGGTCTTCAGGTAGTTGGGTGCCGCCGCCGGGTTGACATAGCGGTCTTCGTACTGGATGGGTACACCGTTTTCCAGATGAATCAATATGGTGTGGAACACACGCCCGCCCGAGCGCAGGCCCAGGGTGCGCGCCACGTCGGCGCTGGCTTTTTCGGACTCCGCCCGCAACACCCGCGAGCTATGGGTGTGGCCCCGCTCAATGACTTCCTCATGAATATCACGAATGGTCAGCGTTGAAGAAATGCGGTGCAGCTCGGCCACAAAGGTTCCCGAGCCCTGGATTCGCGTGACCAGGCCCTCGCCCATGAGCTCGCGCAGCGCACGGTTGACCGTCATGCGGCTGACGCCAAATTGCGCCATCAGCACGGCCTCGCTGGGCACCGGATCACCGGGCCTCCAGGTGCCGGCACTGATGCGCGTTTTGATGAATGCCTTGACCTGCCCATAAGCGGGCAATGGAGTGGTTGCCATTTTTAGCCGGAGTAAGAAAAAACAATTGGCGCCCTCGAAAAGCGCTGCCGCAGGCCGTAGATTACTCCAGTTGACACAAGTTGTATAGACAACTACGATTTAACCAACCAAAGCCTGAAGCCCGGGCCCGAAGCTGCGCCAAAGTTTTTCTTTTTGTTACATGGAGCCTGTCTCATGTCGGATCTCATACCGGATCTTTCCAAAACCCCTTTCCAGGGCAGCCAGGCCCGCCCGGTCCGCGCTCCTCGCGGGAGCGCCCTCACCTGCGCCAACTGGCAGATCGAAGCGGCTTACCGCATGATCCAGAACAATCTGGACCCGGAAGTCGCGGAAAACCCCGACGAGCTGGTGGTGTACGGCGGCATTGGCAAGGCGGCGCGCAACTGGCCGGCGTTTGACGCCATCCTGGACTCGCTGCGCAAGCTCAAGGCAGACGAGACACTGCTGGTGCAGTCCGGCAAGCCGGTCGGCGTGTTCCGCACCCATGCGGGCGCGCCGCGCGTCCTCATCGCCAATTCCAACCTGGTGCCCAGATGGGCCACCTGGGAACACTTCAATGAACTCGACCGCGCCGGCCTCATGATGTACGGCCAGATGACGGCCGGCAGCTGGATCTACATCGGCACGCAGGGCATCGTGCAGGGCACGTATGAGACCTTTGTGGAAGCGGGCCGCCAGCACTTCAATGGCGACCTGGCGGGCCGCTGGGTTCTGACGGCGGGGCTGGGGGGCATGGGTGGCGCGCAGCCGCTGGCGGCCACCTTTGCCGGCGCCTGCTCCCTCAACATCGAATGCCAGCAGTCGCGCATCGATTTTCGCTTGAGGACGCGCTATGTGGACAAGCAGGCCGCCAGCCTCGACGAAGCGCTGGAGCTGATCCGGCACCACACGTCGCGCCGGGAGGCTGTCTCCATTGCGCTGTGCGGCAATGCGGCCGAGATCGTGCCGGAACTGGTCAGGCGCGCGCAGGCCGGCGGCATCCGCCCCGACATCGTGACCGACCAGACCTCGGCCCACGACATCATCAATGGCTACCTGCCGGCGGGCTGGACGGTGGCCCGCTGGCAGGCCGCGCAAAAGGACCCGGCGCAGCATGCCGCGCTGACGCAGGCCGCAGGGCAATCCTGCGCGGTGCACGTCAAGGCCATGCTGGCTTTCCATGAGATGGGCATTCCCACCGTGGACTACGGCAACAACCTGCGCCAGGTCGCCAAGGACTTCGGCGTGGCCAATGCCTTTGACTACCCCGGCTTTGTGCCCGCCTATATCCGGCCGCTGTTTTGCCGCGGCGTCGGGCCCTTCCGCTGGGTGGCGCTGTCGGGCGATCCGGAAGACATCCGCAAGACCGACGCGAAGATGAAAGAACTGTTCCCCGACAACAAGCCCCTGCACCGCTGGCTTGACATGGCCGAAGAGCGCATCAGCTTCCAGGGCCTGCCGGCGCGGATTTGCTGGATTGGCCTGGGCGAGCGCCACCGGGCGGGCCTGGCCTTCAACGAGATGGTGCAAAGCGGCGAGCTGAAGGCGCCCATCGTCATCGGCCGCGACCACCTCGACAGCGGTTCCGTCGCCTCGCCGAATCGCGAAACCGAGGCCATGCAGGACGGCAGCGATGCCGTGAGCGACTGGCCGCTGCTCAATGCCCTGCTCAACACGGCCAGCGGCGCCACCTGGGTCAGCCTGCACCACGGCGGCGGCGTGGGCATGGGTTACTCGCAGCACGCGGGCGTGGTCATTGTGTGTGACGGTACCCTTGAGACGGCCGAACGCATCGAGCGCGTGCTGTTCAATGACCCCGCCACCGGCGTCATGCGCCATGCGGATGCGGGCTACGAGATCGCCCGCCAGAGCGCCCGAGACAACCACCTGAACCTGCCCATGATGGGAGCCTGAAGCATGTCCGACAATAACGTTGACGATACGGTCGAAATCTACCTGACCTACCTGAACCACCCTGACGTGCAGGCACTGGCCCTGACCGATGCCGAAATCATCGGCGCCGTGGAGCAGGCGCTGCATGCGCAAGGCCTGCAGCAAACCACCATCGAGCCGCGCATGCACCTGGTGCCGGAAAAGGATTACCCGGGCCACTTCAATGTGCTGCGCGGCTACATCCGCCCGCTGGGCCTGGCCGGCGTGAAAGTGGTGGGCGACTTTTACCGCAACTATGAAATCGGCCTGCCGTCGGAGCTGGCGGTGCTCAACCTGTTCAACCCGAAAAACGGCTCGCCGATCGCCATCATCGACGCCTCCGACATCACCGACATGCGCACCGGCGCCATCACCGCGCTGGGTGCAAAACACCTGGCGCGCAAGGACTCTAAAGTGCTGGGCCACATCGGCGCGCGCGGCACGTCGTACTGGAATGTCCGCCTGCTCGACTCGATCTACCACTTTGACGAAATCCGCGTTCACTCGCGCCGGCCCGACAGCCGCAATGCCTTTGCCGCGCGGCTTGAAAAAGACCTGGGCAAGAAAATCACGGTGACGCAAGACTGGGAGTCCTGCGTGCGCGGGGCCGACATCGTGGTGGAGGCTTCGCGACTGGAAAAACCCGAACCGATGCTCAAGACCGAATGGATCAAGAAGGGCGCCTGCGTGATTCCCTACGGCACCATGAGCGCGGTGGAGCTGTCGCTCACCGACATCATGGACAAGATGGTGATGGACGACTGGGGCCAGGCCAAGGCCGGGCCTTTTGGCGCCCTGCGCGCCCACGTGGACAGCGGCAAGCTGTCGGAAAAGACGCTGCATGCCGAACTGGGGCAAATCGTCGCGGGCCTCAAACCCGGCCGCCAGAGCGATGAGGAGACCAATCTCTTCTGGCACCGCGGCCTGTCGCTGTCGGACATCGCCCTCGGCGCGTTCATGCTGGAAAAGGCCAAGCGCATGAACCTCGGGCAACAGCTGCGCTTTCGCTGAATCCCAAAACACCTACAACACCGGCATCCCAACATACCGTCAATCTCCACGCCGCCATGAACGCCATCAGCACATCACCCGTCGCCTCCCTGCCGGTGGCCAACGCCCGCATGTACTCGGCGACCCCATCGGTCAAGGCCGACTGGAAGCAGTTGCTGGACTGGGTGCTGGCCCGCGCCGGCCTGCCGTGGGACGTGATCGACTACGACGCGCCGGCGCCCCTGTCGGCGCTGTGGGCCCGCGATGACCTGGGCCTGGCGATGATGTGCGGCCTACCCTTTGCGCAACGCGCAGTCCGGCCCACGCTGGTCGCGGCACCGCTGCCGTCACCGGCCCGTTACGGCGGCCAGCCGGTGTATTTCACCGACATCGTGGTGCGCACCGGCGCGCCTTACCGGACGCTCGAAGACACCTTCGGCGGCGTGGTGGGCTACACGCTGGCCGATTCGATGTCGGGCGGCGTGGCCCCGCGCCACTACCTGGAGCGCTACCGCTCGGCCGCACGGCCGCGGCTTTACCGCCAGGCGGTGGGCGAGCTGATTCACGCCCGCGGCGTGATCGAGGCGCTGGCCGAAGGCCGCATCGACGTGGGCCCGCTGGACAGCTACTACCACGATCTGCTGCGGCAGCGGGAGCCGGACTTTGCCGCCCAGGTGCGCACGGTGGCGAGCACCCCGGCCCTGCCGATTCCCCCGCTGGTCGCCACCGCGGCCCTGACCGCAGGCGAACTCGCGCGGCTGCGTGCGGCCCTGCTGGCAACGGCCACCGCACCGGAACTGGCGCCGCTCATGCAGGGCTTGCTGCTGGCGGGCTTTGCGGTGCCCGACCCCGCCGATTACCAGCCCCTCGCGGCCATGGCCGCTGCGGCCGCCATCCCTTTCGAGGAACTCTGATGCGCCGCTTCCACTTTGACTTTCACTTTCGCTTTCCCTTCTTTCTGCCGGCACTGTTCAGTCTGCTGGCCAGCCTGCTGGTGACGGCGACGCCCTTCGGCGCGCTGGCGCAAACCTATCCGTCCCGGCCGCTGCATGTGATCGTGCCCTTTCCACCCGGCGGACCGACCGACGTGCTGGGCCGCGTACTGGCCCAGGGCCTGTCCGAAGCCCTCGGCCAGCCGGCCGTGGTCGACAACAAGGTAGGCGCGGCCGGCAACATTGGCGTCGAGCAGGCGGCCAAGGCCCCGCCTGACGGCCACACGCTGGCGATCGTGCCCCTGGGCAATATCGCGGTCAATCCCACGCTGTTTCCCAACCTGCCCTACAAGGCCTCGGATCTCGCGCCGGTTGCCATGCTGGCCACGGTGGACAACGTGCTGGTGGTGAATGCGGCGGTGCCGGCACGCTCGCTCCGGGAACTGCTGGCCCTGGCCGCACAGAAGCCGGATGCGCTCTCCTTCGCCTCGCCCGGTGCCGGCAGCCAGGCGCACCTGGCGGGCGAGTTGCTCGCGCTGCAGAGTAACGTGCAGCTGCTCCACGTGCCTTACAAGGGCATCGGGCCAGCTCTCAACGACCTGCTCGGCGGCCAGGTGTCGATGATGTTCGCGCAGATGTCCTCGGTGCTGCCCCACATCCAGAGCGGCAAGCTGCGCGCGCTGGGAGTGGCCAGCCTCAAGCGCTCGCCGGTCATGCCTGAAGTCCCGACCCTTGCCGAGCAGGGCCTGGCCCGCTTCGAGGCGGTGTCCTGGTATGCGCTGATGGTGCCCGCCGGCACGCCACGCCCGGTGATTGACCGGCTCAACACGGAAACCGCGCGCCTCCTCGCCCGTCCCGAACTGAAAGACAAGCTGGCCGCGCTGGGCATGACGCCTGGCGCCGGCAAACCGTCGGAACTCGCCGCCACCATTCAGGCCGACACCGTGCGCTGGGCCGAAGTGATCCGGCAAAAGAACATCAAACCCGAATGAGGTAATACCTACACTTCCAGCTGTCACTGCCGCTGTCACTGCTTGCCAACGAGTCACCCATGAACATCCAGCCAGGCTTTTTAACCTTGGCGCAACTGCGCCAGATCCACGCAGGCAGCGAGCCGCTGACGATAGATCCGTCAGCCACCGCCGGCATTCGTGCCAGCGCCCAGCTCGTCCGGCAGGCCGCGCAGGGCGGCGCCGCCGTCTATGGTGTGAACACCGGTTTCGGCAAGCTGGCCAACCAGCGCATCGCCCAGGTCGACCTGAATACCCTGCAGCTCAACCTGTTGCGTTCGCATGCCGTCGGTGTGGGCGAACCCATGCCGGAGCGGGTGGTGCGGCTGGTGCTGCTGCTCAAGGCTGCCAGCCTGGCGCGCGGCTTTTCGGGCGTGCGTGAATGTGTCATCGACCTGCTGCTGGCCTTGTACAACCACGGCTTGACGCCGGTGATTCCCTGCCAGGGATCGGTCGGCGCCTCCGGCGACCTTGCGCCGCTGGCGCATTTGTGCCTGCCGCTGATTGGCGAAGGCGAGGTGTTTTATCGCGGCGAGCGCCTGCCCGCCGCAAACGCGCTGCAACATGCCTCGCTGGCGCCGATACAGTTGTCGGCCAAGGAAGGGCTGGCCCTGATCAATGGCACGCAGGTCTCCACCGCGCTGGCGCTGGATGCCCTGCTGGCGACCGAGCGCCTGTTCGAAGCCGCCGTGATTTCCGGGGCTGTCACGCTCGACGCCGCACGCGGTAGCGACGGGCCGTTTGATCCCCGCATTCACGCCGTGCGCGGCCAGCCCGGACAGATCGACTGTGCCGCCGCCTACCGCGCGCTGATGGTCGGCAGCGAGATCCGCCGCTCCCACCTGGAGGGCGACGACCGCGTGCAGGACCCGTACTGCCTGCGCTGCCAGCCTCAGGTCATGGGCGCCTGCCTGGATCAGATGCGCTATGCCTCGCAGGTGCTGATGCGTGAAGCCAATGCCGTCACCGACAACCCGCTGGTGTTCGCATCCACCCGGGAAGTTGCATTGCAAGCAGGGGCCGGGGAACCGGCTTTGCCGGGCCACAGGAGCCGCCCCCTTGAGGGAGAGATGGCCGCAGGCCACGTCGGGGGGGAGCTTTTATCCGGCGGCAATTTTCATGCGGAACCGGTGGCGCTGGCTGCCGATGCGCTGGCCGTGGTCATCGCGGAAATCGGCGCCATCACCGAGCGGCGCATTGCCATGCTGGTCGATACGGTGGCGTCTCGCCTGCCGGCCTTTCTCACGCCCGAGCCCGGGTTGAATTCGGGTTTCATGATCGTGCACGTGACCGCCGCCGCGCTGGCGTCAGAAAACAAATCGCTGGCCCATCCAGCGAGTGTGGACAGCCTGCCCACCTCGGCCAACCAGGAAGACCACGTGAGCATGGCGACCTTTGCGGCCCGCCGGCTTCAGCCCATGCTGCGCAACACGGAGTACATCGTGGCCATTGAGTTGCTGACGGCGGCGCAGGGGATTGAATTTCTGCGGCCGCTGAAAAGCGCCGCTGCACTGGAAGGCGTGCTGCAACTGGTGCGTTCAGTATCGCCGGCCATGATGCACGACCGCAGCCTGGCGCCTGACATCGGTGCGGTGCACCAGTTGGTGGCACAGGGGCGTATCGGCCTGGCGGGAGAGGCGAAAATTACCGAGCTGACCGCCTTGCGTCTGGTGTAAAGCCGCGGATAAGCCACGGATAAGCCGCGGACCTCATCCGGCAGGCAGCCCCGCAGCTACAGGCCCAGCCGCAGCGTCACAATGGCGGCCAGCACCAGCGAGGCGATGAACACCGTCTCACCCACCAGCATGGCAACCGGTTGCCAGCCGAGTTTGAGCAGGTCTTCAAAGCTCGTCTTGATACCCGCCGCCGCAATGGCCGTGACCAGCAGCCAGCGCGAGGTGCTGCTCGCCAGTTGCGTCATGTCGGGTGTGAATGTGCCGATGCTGGCCAGCAGCACCAGCACAATGAAGGCGAGCAGGAAGCCCGGAACCAGCGGCACTTCATCATCGGTCGCCTTGGTATCCGGATGGTTTCGGTAGCTGATGGCGACGAACACCACAATGGGCATCAGCAGCATGACGCGAAACAGCTTCACCACGGTGGCGGTGTCGCCCACTGCGGGGCCCAGCATCATGCCGGCAGCCACCACCTGCGCCACATCATGGATGGTGCCACCCAGGAAAATACCCGCCTGCTCAGGGGGAAGGCCGATGGCCTTGAGCGCGAAGGGGTAGATCACCATGCTCAGGGTGGACAGCACCGTCACGCCCACCACCGCCAGCAGCGTGAAGCGTTCGTTCTCCCTGGTTTGCGGCAGGACGGACGACAGGGCCAGCACCGCCGATGCGCCGCAGATGGCCACGGCGCCGCCGGAGAGCAGGCCCTCCTCGCGGGGACGTTTCAACCACCGGGCCAGCAGCAATCCAAAAAAAATCGTCAGCGCCACCCCCACCGCGATGACCACCGCAGATTCGAGGCCTAGCTTGGCGACCTGGGTCAAGGTAATGCGCACGCCGAGCAGCGCCACGCCGATACGCAGCAGGCTTCGGCCACAAAAGTCAACGCCTGGCCTGACGCGGGGATTGCTGCACAGAAAATGAAATGCCAGACCGATCAGCAAGGCATACAGCAGTTGCGGCCCGCCGTAATGCTCAGATAAGAACGTGGCCGCCAGGGCGATGACCACGCACACCAGGGTGCCAGGAAGTCGGAGGGTCAGGGAGGCAAAAAGTGAAGACGGTGAGGAAAAAGGCACTTGCTGGAGTCCGTTTTGAGGTCTGGCATGTCTGCGAAAAAACGGCTGTTGCAGAGTGATTTTTCGTCTTGCACAGGCAATTTTCGTATGCTACTATTATTCTCTTGTATATACAAGTTGGCGCGCCGGAATGGGTGATTTTCAGGGGCGCAGGAGCGCCGGGATTCCAGGCACGATTCAGGAAAAACAGTTAATGTCCGCTGTCACTGCCGCAATATCTGACGCTATTCTTCTCACTATTCCTCCGATATTCATCCCGATATTCCTCTCACCATTCCTGTCGCCATCCTCAAACGGAGATCATCATGAAGATTCGCAAATTTCTGGCCTTTTGGGCGCTGGCCTTCGCCGCCGTGGTGCCCCTTGCTTCGCAGGCCCAGCAAGTGGTCCGCGTGGGCTCCAAGAATTTCACCGAGCAGTTTGTGCTCGCAGAAATTTACGCCCAGGCCCTGGAAGCCGCAGGCATCAAGACCGAGAAAAAGCTCAATCTGGGTGGCACGCTGATTGCGCAAAAGGCCATGGAAGAGAAACAGATCGATTTCTACCCCGAGTACACCGGCACCATGCTGCTTGCCGTGCTGAAGCAGGAGCCCATGACGGACCCCAAGGCCGTTTATGACAAGGTGAAAGAGGCCTACGCCAAGATGGGCTTTGCCGTGCTGAACCAGTCCAACCTCAACAACGGGTATGTGATGGTCGTCCGCCCGGAGACCGCACAGAAGTACAAGCTGGAAACCCTCTCGGATCTGGCGAAAGCCGCCAAGGACCTGAAGATCGGCGCCGGCCCTGAATTTCGCGATCGCAAGGACGGGCTGCCTGGCCTGAAAGCCAAATACGACATGGTGTTCGGGGAAGACCTGCAGATGGCCATTGGCCTGCGCTACCAGGCGCTCAAGAACGATCAGATCCAGGTGGTGAACGGCTACTCCACAGACGGCATGATCAGCGCCATGAAACTGAAGCGGCTGCGCGACGACAAAAGCCTGTGGCCACCGTATTTCGTGGTGCCTGTCATTCGCCGCGAAGTCCTCGATGCCAACCCCAAAATTGGTGAGGTCCTGAACCGGGTCAGCGCCCTGCTCGACGAAACCACAATGGCCCAGATGAACTACCAGGTCGATGGCGAAAAGCTGGAACCCAAAGATGTGGCACGCGATTTCCTCAAAGCCAAGGGGCTGATCAAGTAAGCCCACAGGTCACAGCATCGGCGAATGAGAGCTGACATTCCATGACGATTGAAGTCGGCGACACCTGGGTGGGCATAGCCGATCTGGTGCGCGTCGCCCGCCAGGGTGAAGCCGTCGCACTGGCCTCCGCAGCCCGGGCGCGGGTTACCGCGGCGCGCGATGTGGTGGTCCGCCTGGCGGCGTCCGGCGCGCCTGTTTATGGCCTCAATTCCGCGCTGGGCGCCAACACCGGCGCGCTGCTGGCGGAAGATGATCTGGAAGACTATCAGCGACGGGCCGTGCGTGCCCGCGCGGTGGCGGTCGGACCGGCTTATGAGCAGTCCAGCGTTCGCGCCATGCAATTTGCCCGCATCGCCGGCCTGGCGCGCGGCGGCTCCGGCGTGTCACCCGGCGTGCTGGATGCCTGTATTGCGCTGCTGAACCACCGGGTGCACCCAGTGGTGCCACGCTTCGGCTCCATCGGTGTGGCTGACCTGCCCCAGCTGTCACATCTGGCCCTGCCCCTGTTCGGCGAAGGCGAGGCCGAATTTGGCGGCGAGGTGCTCAAGGGCGGCGTCGCCCTGGAGCGCGCCGGGTTGCAGCCCGTCAAGCTCGGCGCCAAGGACGGCCTGGCGCTGATCAGCTCCAACGCCGCCACCACCGCGCGTGCCGCACTGGTGCTGCATGACGCCACTGCCGCACTGGATGCCTGGCTGGCCGCGGTGGCGCTGGGATTCGAGGGCTTTCGGGCCAATCTTTCCCCGCTCCATCCCAGCGCGGTCATGGCCAGGCCTGCGACCGGCCAGGTGGAAGTCGCCAGCCAGCTGCGCGCGCTCCTGAAGGGCAGCGCGCTGCTCGCGCCGGGTGCCGCCCGCCGCGTTCAGGACCCGGTCTCGCTGCGTGTCGTGGCCCAGGTGCATGGCGCCGCCCGGGGCACGATAGCCCTGGCCCGGGAGCAGGTCGAAGTGGAGCTCAACAGCGCCGCCGACAGTCCGCTGGTGCTGGCAGACGACGGCATCATGCTGTCCAACGGAAACTTTCACGTGCCGGCCCTGGCGCTCGCGCTGGATGCCTGCGCGATTGCGCTGGCACAGGCCGCCAGCATGTCTGTGGCCCGCTGCCAGCGCTTCATGTCCCCCGCGCTCACCGGCCTGCCCCTGCAGTTGACACGTCACGGGCCGGCCCATTCCGGCTTCGCCACGGTGCAAAAAACCTTGACCGCCCTGTGGGCCGAGATACGGTTGCGCGCCAACCCCGGCTCGCTTGATTACCTGCCGGTCTCCGAAGGGCTGGAGGATCATGCCTGCATGGCGCTGGGCGTTGCCGAAAAACTGGGCGAACTGCTGGAGCGCGTCCACTACGTCATTGCCATTGAACTCCTGATCGCCGCCCAGGCCGTAGACCTGCGTGAAACCGATCAGGCCGCCATGGGGGAAGGCGCGCGCGCGACCTACCTGCAGCTGCGCGACCTGGTCGCCATGCTGGACGAAGACCGTCCGCTGGGCCCGGACATTGACCGGGTCCAACGCGCCGTAGCCTCGGGCTTGTTCAGTTCATGGGCCGTCAGTCCAGGGGCCGCGTGACACCCCTATGAAATGGTTCCTGCGCAACTGGACTGACATTGTGTATGCCCTGTGGGAACACATTGCCATCTCCCTGACGGCGCTCACGATTGCATTCGCCCTGTCGCTGGTGATTGGCCTCGTGGCCGCCCGGCGCGAACGGCTGTACGGGGCCGTGATGACGGTCTCCGGGATTTTGTACACCATTCCGACACTGGCCTTTCTCGCCTTCCTGATTCCGCTCGTCGGGCTGGGCCGTACCAATGCCATCATCACCATGGTGGCGTTTTCCTTGATGATCCTGATCCGCAGTGTGGCGACGGGCATTCGGGAGGTTCCGGCAGACGTGATCGATGCCGCCCGTGGCATGGGCATGAGCGCGGCCCAGATCATGCGGCGCATCGAATTGCCGCTGGCGTTACCGGTGATCGTGGCGGGTCTGCGCGTATCCGCCGTGACGGTCATCAGCGTGACCGTCGTCGCGGCCTACGTCAACGCAGGCGGGCTGGGCACGCTGATCTTCAACGGCATTGCCAGCGATCACCCCGCAAAAATATGGGCAGGCGCCTTGACCGCGTGCGCCCTGGCGGTCAGCGTCGACCTGCTGCTCGCACTGCTCGAACGGCAGCTTAAACGCCGGCGTGCGGCCTGACCCCCAGGAAAAACAATGCTGGCCGACACCTGGAACTTCCTGGCGACCCATCCGACCCAGTTCTACCGGGCGCTGGGCGTGCACATTGCCCTGTCAGGGTCAGCGCTGTTTTTGGCCGCGCTGATCAGCATACCTGCCGGTATTGCCGTGGCACGGCGTGGCGGCCTGGCGCTGGCCGTGGTCAACGCAGCGAATGTCGGACGCACCCTGCCGTCGCTGGCCGTGCTCGCGCTGGTCATGCCGCTTCTGGGGACCGGCTTTGCGCCTGCGCTGTTCGCCCTGACGCTGATCGCGCTGCCGCCCATCGTGACCCACACCATCGTCGGCATGCGTGGCGTGGACGCCGACGCCGTCGACGCGGCGGTTGGCATGGGCATGACGCGGACCCTGCTGTTGCGGCAGGTCGAGCTGCCGATGGCCCTGCCGGTCATCTTTGCGGGCCTGCGCACCGGCGCGGTGCAGGTGATTTCCGGTGCGGTGCTGGCGGCCTTTATTGGCGGCGGCGGGCTTGGCGACTTCATCACCGCGGGCATTGCCATGATGGCCATCCCCCAACTGCTGGTGGGCGCCATCCCGGTGACCCTGCTGGCGCTGGGCACTGATTTTCTTTTTGGCGCCTTGCAGCGCCGCATGACCCCTCAAGGCCTTCGCGCATGATCACACTCGACCGCCTCACCAAGAGCTTCGGAACCAGCGGCCAGACTGCCGTCGACGGACTGTCGCTCACCATCAATGCGGGCGAAATCTGCGTGCTGATCGGCCCCTCGGGGTGCGGCAAGACCACGACCATGCGCATGATCAACCGCATGGTGGAACCCGATTCGGGGCGGATTGAAGTCGACGGACAGGATGTGACCCGGATAGACGCGGTAGAGTTGCGCCGCTCGATCGGCTATGTGATCCAGCAGGTGGGACTCTTCCCCCACATGACCATCGGCGAGAACGTGGCGACCGTACCGAAAATGCTGGGCTGGGACGCGCCGCGCATAGCCCGGCGTGTGGATGAACTGCTGGCGCTCGTCCACATGGAACCCGGCCTGTACCGGGACCGTTTTCCGCGGGAGCTCTCCGGTGGCCAAAAGCAGCGCGTGGGCGTGGCACGGGCGCTTGCCGCGGACCCGCCGGTGATGCTGATGGACGAGCCCTTCGGGGCCATCGACCCCATCACCCGCGCGAGTCTGCAGGACGAGTTCCTGCGCATCCTGCGCGAACTCGGGAAGACCATTGTCTTTGTCACGCACGACATCGACGAAGCCATCAAAATGGCCACGCGCATCGCCATCCTGCGTGCCGGAAAAGTCGTTCAGTACGACACGCCGGAACGCATCCTGGCGCTTCCTGCAAATTCGTTTGTCCAGGCTTTTGTCGGCGAAGACCGGTCGCTCAAAAGACTGTCACTGCTGACAACCGGGCTGTGCACCGATGCAGGTACACCTGCCAGCAGTGCGCCGCGTGTGCCGGCTGGCGCACCGCTGCGCGATGCCCTGTCTGCAATGCTTGACAGCGGTGCCGATGAGGCCGCGGTTGTCAACGCGGGCGGCGATATCGTGGGCCGCGTGACGCTGGACGCCATTCGCCAGGCGGCGAGCGTGAATGGCGCTGAAACATAGTCTCTGAAATCGGACCCTGCCGGCGCTGCTGGCAAATGAGGTCCGCGCGCCTGCACCTTCAGGTGGCTGGTCAGTCACCGTGACCCCTCTCTGCGGGGTTTTCGCCGCAAGCCGGCCCAACGAAAAATCCCGCCAGGCTCGCACCTGACGGGATCTCCTTTGCACCTTTGCATCAGGGGCGCGGGGCTCTGCATCGCCTGCCCTACTGATGGCCTTTCAGCCTTTCAGCCCTCTATTTCATGCCGTATTTGCTCTTGGCGTCACTCTGGCAGGTGTCTTTGGCCGCGCCAGCCAGGCTGTCGCAGCGCTCCTTGGCCGCCTTGTAGTCCGCTTCACGTTTTTCTTCAGCGGCGTCCTTTTTCACATCAGCCATTTTTTCGGTTTTCTTTTTGCTGGTGTCGGCGCCAGCCTTCATCACCTTGGCATCTTCTTTGGCCTTCACATGGGCAGCCTTGGCGTCCTTCACGCAGACGTCCTTGGCATTACCCGACAGGTCGTCGCATTTTTCCTTGGCGGTATCGTAAGCGGCATCGGCTTTGGCGAAAGTCACTTTCTCGTCATTCTTGGGACTGGGTTTGTACTGCGCTTCCAGTTCCGCCTTGGCCACTTTTTCTGCACCTTTTGCCTCGGATACGCAAATGTCCTTGGCGTTGGCTTTCATGGCATTGCATTTTTGCCAACCCGCCTTGTAATCGGCCGAGATCCGGTCTTTCTGTGTTTTGTATTCCTCTTTGGTCATGGCCACAGCGTTGCCGGCAAAAGCACAAGACATCACCACAGTGAGCATTAGCAATTTGGTTTTCATGATGATTCCTTTGGTAAGTTTTAATCATTGATCAGATGGAAATCAGCCATTCATGACGACTCGATAACGTTCGGCTCAGTAGCGTTCAAAGAAGTTGGTGGGGTTGCGCTCATGCCACGCCTTGAACTGCTCTTCAGCCTCTTCCTTGCTGAGGCCGTGCCGCTCCTGAATCTTGCCCAGCAACTGGTCGCGCTTGCCGGCAATCACATCAAGGTCGTCATCGGTGAGCTTGCCCCATTGCTCCTTGATCTTGCCCTTCAACTGAAGCCAGTTGCCTTCTAGCTGGTCCTGGTTCATGGTTATCTCCTGAGGATGTTGACGAACTCCGTCTGACGGCTTGCGCAGCTATAAACCGCAGTAAGCACGTTACGGGTGAATAAACTTTACTCTCGGGGCGGCGGGCGAGCCGTAGTCCCGCGCATTTGCTACGCGTAGGCTCATACTTACAGGCTCCCGCAGCGCCGCACCTGTGCCCCCCGGAAATTCCATAAATCCCGGAATGATTTGCGAAGTAACTAGTTGCATAGCTAACTATTAAATGCTAAGCTGCACCGCATGTTCGATCACTGCCTTTATTTCAATACCACCGCGCTGGCCCGCCTGGTCGACAAGGAATGGACACGGGCCTTCAAGCCATTCGGTGTGACACCTTCCCAGGGCTTCCTGTTGCGGCTGGTGCTCAAGCACCCGGGCATGATGCAACACGAGATTGCAGATGAGTTGACCATTTCACGACCCACCGCCACGCGCCTGCTGGACGGGCTGCAGGCGCTCAAGCTGATTGAGCGCAGGGGCACGCAAGCCGATGGACGGCATTGGGTCGTCTACCCCACAGGCCGGGCCGAAGCGCTCCATGCAGGTATCAACAAGGCCAGCGGCGAAGTCACCCGCCGCATTCAGCAACAAATAGGAAAGGAGAACTTCGATGAGACCGTCGCCCGGGTCAGAAGCGTGTCTTCCGCCTTGAAATAACGCGTTCACTGCCCCGTCTTTTTTTTAATGTTTTAGTTGCATAGCTAACTATATGGAGTTCTTCAAATGCCTATCCTGAATGTCAAGATCAGCCAGCCCGCCAGTACCGCCCTCACCCATGCGGTCTCGGAAACCCTGCTCGAGCTGACCACCAGAATCCTGCGGAAAAAGCGCGAACTCACCGCCATCGCGATTGACTACGTCCCGCCCGAGCACTGGATCGTTGGGGGCCGCTCGCTGGCCGAGCAGGGGAAAAACAGCTTTTACTTCGACATCAAGGTGGTGGACGGCACGAACACCAAGGACGAAAAAGCCCAATACATCGCCGAGGCGTTTTCAGCACTCGGCAAGCTGCTCGGCAATGTGCATGAAGAAAGCTACATCCACGTGCAGGATGTGCGGGCGGAAGCCTACGGTTTTGGCGGCCTGACCCAGGAATACCGCTACATCAAGGCCAAAACCTGAAGCCGAGAGCCGGCCTGCCGCCGGCCTACCTCGACCGCAAGGTGCGGCTCAGCAACGCCACCGGCAGCAGCCCCACCAGCACCAGTGCCAGTGCCGGCAGGGCGGCCTCCCCGAGCCGCTCGTCCCGTGCCAGCTGGTAGGTCACGACGGCCAGGGTGTCGCTGTTGAAAGGGCGCAGCACCAACGTGGCGGGCAACTCCTTCATGACATCGACAAACACCAGCAAGCCGGCAGCCGCCACTGAGCGCTTGAGCAGCGGCCAGTGCACCCGGGCAAGAATGCCGGCGCCTGTCGTGCCCAGCATGCGCGCACTGTCATCAAAGCTGGCGGGAATGCGTGAATAACCGCTTTGCATGGTCTGCAGCGCTACCGCACTGAAGCGAACCAGGTAGGCCCAGACAATCCCGAGCACCGTGGCGGTGACCCAATAGCCCGCGCCGGTCTGCGGGGCCGCCGCCTGCAGCCAGCCCACGGGCAATAGCAGGCCCACCACAATCACCGCGCCCGGAACGGCATAACCCAGGCTGGCCAGGTGCACCGCCAAGCGGGTGAGCACATGGGGCTGGCGGCGCACGGCAAACGCCAGGCTGACGGCCAGCGCGGTGGCCAGCAGCGCGCTCAGCCCGGCCAGCCAGACACTGTTCAGCGTCCAGCCGAGAAATTTGTCCCACAGCAGACTGTCCCAGCCCAGCACCAGCGGGCGCAGCATGAAGAGCACGGGCAGGAGGAAACCCATCGCGATGGGCAAGGCGCAGACCAGCCACGCCAGGGCGGCACGGCTACCCCGCAGCCGCACCGGCGCGGCGTCCTGGGCGCCGGCGCGCGCACCCCGGCCTGCGGCAAAACGCATCCGTTTTTGTGCACTGTGCTCAATTCTCAGCAGCATGGCCACAAAAATCAGCAGCACGGTAGCCAGTTGTGCCGCGGCAATGCGGTTGTCCATGGACAGCCAGGCCTTGTAAATCCCGGCGGTGAAGGTCTGGATGCCGAAATAGCTGGACACGCCAAAATCAGCCAGGGTTTCCATCAAGGCCAGGGCCACCCCGGCGGCCACGGCAGGACGCGCCAAAGGCAGGGCCACAGCGCGGATACGGCGGGAAAGCGGTGCACCGAGCAGGCGGGCCGCCTCCATCAGGTGCACAGCCCGCTCTGACAGGGCTGTACGCGCCAGCAAATACACGTAGGGATACAAGGCCACGGTGAATACCAGCACGGCGCCACCGAGGCTGCGCACCTCAGGCAGCAGGCGGCCCTGAAGACCAAAGGCGGCACGCAGCCAGGTCTGCAGCGGGCCCGCGTACTGCAGGAAGTCGGTGTAGGCGTAGGCCACCACGTAGGCCGGCATGGCCAGCGGAAGCAGCAGGGCCCACTCAAAAATGCGTCGGCCGGGAAATTCGAACAGCGTGACCGCGCTGGCAGTGGCCATGCCCACCGCCGCAACACCGAGGGCCACACACAGACACAGCAGCAGCGAGACGCCGGTGTAGGCGGGCAACACCGTTTGCAGCATCTGGACCAGGATGGACCTGGCTTCGTCGTTGAACTGCAGCCATGAGAAGGCCACGGCCAGCACCGGCAAGGTCAGCAGGCTGACCAGCGCAAAAAGAAGCGCGGAGGGTAGGAAACGGCGGAGCATGTAGACCCGAAAAAAGGCCTCTGCCGGAGCGGGCTGTGCCCAAACCAGCGTGCGCCATGGTTTTTGCAGTCAGTCACTGCAAATGAGAATTGTAAGCATCTACAATCAACCCATGTTCTTGGATGTCTCCCAGTTGGGTGTGCACTACGCGGGCCGCTCAAAACCGGCTGTCGACAGCGTGACCTTTGGCCTGCGGGCGGGCGAAATCGGGGTGTTGATCGGACCTTCCGGCTGCGGAAAAACCACCCTGCTGCGTGCGGTGGCCGGCCTGGAACGCGCGCAGGCGGGCACCATCAAGCTGGCACAGCAAATCGTCAGTAGCCCTGATACCCATGTGCCTGCGGAGTCGCGCCGCATCGGCATGGTGTTTCAGGATTACGCGCTGTTTCCGCACCTGAACGCGGCGCACAACGTGGCTTTTGGCCTGACCCATCTCCCCGCTGCCAAGCGGGACCAGCGCGTCAACGCGGTGCTGGAGCTGGTGGGCCTGGGCAATGTGCACAAGCGTTTTCCGCATGAACTCTCCGGGGGGCAGCAGCAGCGTGTGGCCCTGGCGCGGGCGCTGGCACCGGAGCCGCGCCTGCTGCTGCTGGACGAGCCGTTTTCCAACCTGGACGTGGACCTGCGCGAGCGCCTCGCACATGAGGTGCGCGGCATCCTCAAGGCGGCTGGTGCCACGGCCTTGTTTGTCACCCATGACCAGCTGGAGGCATTTGCCATCGGCGACCGCATTGGCGTGATGCATGAAGGGCATTTGCACCAGTGGGAAGACGCCTACGCCCTGTATCACCGGCCGGCCACCCGCTTTGTCGCCGACTTCATTGGCCACGGGGTGTTCGCGCAGGCGCACATTGAACAGCGTGGCAAAGAGGTGGTGGTGCACACCGCGCTCGGTGACCTGACAGACATCCGCGAATGCCCCCTGCCCGAGGCCTATCCCGACGGCTTGTGTGATGTACTGCTGCGCGCCGACGATATCGTGCATGACGACAATGCGCCGGTCAAAGCGCAGATCCTCCGCAAGGCCTTCCGCGGGTCGGAATTTCTGTACACGTTGCGGCTTTTGACGGGCGAGACGGTAGTGGCCCATGTGCCCTCACACCACGACCATGCCCTGGGCGAGTGGATCGGCATTCGCGCCGAGGTCGATCACGTGGTGACCTTTGAGCGGGAGGCTGTGGCGGTCACGGGCGCCTCCGCTCCCCCCCTGACCTCAGCGACCCCCCTGCCCTCCACCAGCACTGCCGGGCCTTTGCAGCGCCCCCCGCACGCTACACCCGTCTGAGGCGCTCAATGTCCTCGCGCAGGGCCTGGGCCCACAGGCGCCGGGTCTGCCCCTCGGCGCCCTGAGCCACCCCAAAAGTCACCACAGCCCTCAGCCCCTCTGCCGTCAGGGTTCGCCAGATCGATCCGATCAGGGTTTCATCGCCCACATAGCTGGGTGCCAGACTCGTCGCACCCGTTGCCGGATCAACAAATTTGAGCGCCACCGGCTGCACCGGCACAGACGCCTCGATGGCGGCCTGGATCAGGTTGGCGTGAAAGGGCATGAGCGTGATGCCATCCCCGGTGGTGCCCTCAGGAAACACCGCAAGGATGTCACCCGCACGCAGGCGTTCCGCCATTTGCACCACCACCCGGTGCGCATCGCGGCGCGACTCACGCTCAAGGTACAGCGTGCCGGCCCCATCGGCCAGCGTGCTGACAAAGGGCCAGCTCTTGACATCGGACTTGGAGACAAACCGGCAATGGCGTGATGCGTGCATCACCACAATATCCAGCCACGAAATATGGTTGGCCACCAGCAGCACCGGTCCTGCCGCGGGCGGCGTGCCGTTCACCACCAGCTCGATGCCCACGATGCGAAGCAGCTCCCCCGCCCACACCTGCACGCGTGCTTCGCGATGGGCCTGGCTCAATCGCGGAAACAATATCTTGATGGTCAGGAAACCCACCACCGCGTGGGCCGTGGCTCGCAGCAGCTTCCAGCAAACGCCCAGCAGCTTCATGCAGTCCGGGACGTGTGATTAACGCGAAGCTTCATAAGCCAACTGCCCGCCGACCACCGTCCAGCGCACGCGCACAGGGAGCTGATAGCCCGAAAAAGGCGTGTGCTTGCCCTGGCTGCGCAAGGCCTGCGGCTCAACCATCCACTCCCCGGCCGGGTCGAACACGCACAAATCCGCCATGCCCCCTTTGACCAGCCGGCCGGCACTGGCCTGCAGCGTGCCCAGGGAGTTGCCAAGTACGCGTGCCGGCTCGCTCGTCAGCACCGCCAGTGCACGGGCCATGCCAGCCTGACTGTCAGCACCCCATTTGCAGGCCAGGCCCAGCAACAGTTCCAGGCCGGTCGCGCCTGCTTCGGCCTCGGCGAACGGCAGGGTTTTGGCATCCTCGTCGACCGGGTTGTGGTCGGACACCAGTGCATCAATCGTGCCGTCTGCCAGGCCCTGACGAATGGCATCCCGGTCGCGCTGCTGGCGAAGGGGCGGGTCCAGCCGCATGCGGCTGTCGAAGTAGCCGATATCGACATCGGTCAAATGCAGGCTGTTGATGCTGACGTCGCAGGTCACGTCCAACCCCTCCGCCTTGGCCTTGCCCACCAGCGCCACCCCTGCGGCGCTGCTGATCCGGCACAGGTGCACCCGCGCGCCGGTGGCGCGCATCAACTCGAAAATAGTGTGGAGGGCGATCGTTTCGGCGGCCACGGATACACCGCTCAAACCCAGGCGGGTCGCCAGCGCGCCGCTGGCGGCCACGCCCTGACCCAGGTGCATTTCCTGCGGACGCAGCCAGACGGTGTAGCCAAAGGTGGTCGCGTATTGCAAGGCGCGCATCAGCACCTGGGTGTTGGCCAGCGGCACTTCGGCCTGGCTGAATCCCACGCAACCGGCTTCGGTCAGCTCCACCATTTCGGTCAGCGCCTCGCCTTTCAGGGCCCGCGTCAGCGCGCCCAGCGGGAACACACGCGACTGGTGCAGCTTTTCGGCACGAAACTTGAGCATCTCCACCAGGCCAGGTTCATCGAGGACCGGGTCGGTATCCGGCGGGCAGACCAGGCTGGTCACACCGCCGGCAACCGCCGCGGCCAGCTCGCTCTCCAGCATGCCTTCGTGCTCATAGCCAGGCTCGCGCAGCCGGGCCGACAGGTCGATCAGGCCGGGCGCCACGATACAGCCCGTGGCATCCAGGGTTTTGTTGGGGGAAAAATCGGCCGCCGTGTGGTTCAGCGAGACAATGCGCCCCGCCGCAATGGCCACATCACAGACTTCATCCAGCCCCGAAGCGGGGTCGATCACTCGGCCGTTTTTAATGAGAAGTTTCATTTTGTTTTTCCGAAAAAAGGCCGCTGTGCCGGGCCGCCCCAAGCCAGGCCAGCCCCCTTGGTGGGCAGAGTAGTACGCGAAGCGACAAGCGTGGGGGTCACGAACGAAGCGCCGGGCCGCCCCAAGCGAAGTTCAGCCCCCTTGGGGGGCAGCGCAGTACACGAAGTGACAAGCGTGGGGGCCATATTCATGCTTCATTCCCTGCAACGATGCCCATGACAGCCATGCGCACTGCGATACCGAAGGTGACCTGCGGCAGGATGACGCTCTGCGTGCCATCGACCACCGCCGAGTCAATTTCAACACCCCGGTTGATGGGCCCCGGGTGCATGACGATGGCATCTGGTTTGGCCAGTTGCAGCTTTTCGTTGGTCAGGCCGAAGCTCTTGAAGAACTCCTGGCTGCTGGGCAGCAGGGCGCCCGACATGCGTTCGTTTTGCAGCCTGAGCATGATGATCACGTCAGCGTCCTTGATGCCCTCTTCCAGCGTGTTGCAGACGCGCACACCCATCTGCGCCATGTCAGCAGGCACCAGTGTCTTGGGGCCCACCACGCGCACTTCGGGGCAACCCAGCGTGGTGAGCGCATGAATGTCAGAGCGCGCCACGCGCGAATGCAGCACATCGCCCACGATGGCCACCGTCAGGTTGCTGAAGTCTTTCTTGTAGTGGCGAATGGTGTACATGTCCAGCAGGCCCTGCGTCGGGTGGGCATGACGGCCATCGCCGGCATTGATCACATGCACGTGCGGTGCGACATGCTGGGCGATCAGATAGGGCGCACCGGATTCGCCGTGGCGCACCACAAACAGGTCGGCGGCCATGGCGCTCAGGTTGGCGATGGTGTCCAGCAACGACTCACCCTTGGAGGCCGACGAACGCGCAATATCGAGGTTGATCACGTCGGCCGACAGGCGCGTGGCCGCAATTTCAAAGGTGGTGCGGGTGCGGGTGGAGTTTTCAAAAAACAGGTTAAAAACGCTCTTGCCGCGCAGCAACGGCACTTTTTTGACCTCACGGTTGTTCACGCTGACAAAGTTGGCGGCGGTGTCCAGAATCTGCGTCAGGATCGCCTTGGGCAGGCCTTCTATCGACAGCAGGTGGATCAGCTCGCCGTTCTTGTTGAGTTGTGGGTTTCGTCGGTACAACACGCTTGGGACTCCTCTTTTTCTTTAAATTACCGGTCCTGGACCTGAAAGCTGAAGCGGCCGTCTTCAGCACGCGCCAGCTCAAGGGTTTGCGAAGCAGGCAGGGCCACCCGCGCCACGGCCAAGTCGGGTTGCACCGGCAATTCGCGCCCGCCCCGGTCCACCAGCACCACCAGCCTGACGCTGGCGGGCCGGCCGTAGTCAAACAGCTCATTGAGCACCGCGCGGATGGTGCGGCCGGTATAGAGCACATCGTCCACCACAATCAGGTGGGCACCGTTCACATCAAAGGGCAGCAAGGTTTGCCCACTGGAGGCCAGGCCGCGCTGGGAAAAATCATCACGGTGCATCGATGAAGACAGAATGCCGGCCTCTTGCGCCAAGCCCAGGTCTTTTTGCAAGCGCTGTGCCAGCCAGGCCCCGCCTGAGGCAACCCCCACCAGCAGCGGTGGCTGGTCGTAGGAGGTCAGTTGCAGTCGCAGGCCCCGCAGCAAATCGCTGTACAGCGCCTCAGCGTCCAGTGTCAGACTGCTCATGGAAGACTCCTTAAAAATTGCTCAAGAATTATGCAGGCAGATGCCGCATCAGCATCCGCCGCGCCGCCGGCCAGGGCCTCGGTCGTGCTGTAGCGCTCATCGACCTCGAACACCTTGAGGCCGAAGCGTGCCCGCAACTGGCGGGCAAATTTTTGTGCGCGTCGGGTATTTTCGTGGCTCGCGCCATCCGGATGAAACGGAACCCCAACGACGAGCGCATCTGGCTGCCATTCCCTGATCCGGAGTTCAATCGCCTTGAGGCGGGCATCGCCCGTGGCGACAATGGTTGCCTGGGGCGTGGCGGTGCGGGTCAGCACATTGCCGGTCGCAACGCCAGTACGTTTGAGGCCGAAGTCGAAAGCCAGAAATGTTTGAAGACGCGCAGTCGAAAGAGGCACGGCCGCCAGGCTCATGCGTGACCGGCGTCGGGAGACAGCATCCAGCTCTGCAGGCCCAGCAGCATCAGGGCCTTGTCGTAGCGCTGCTCCACCGGCGTGTCAAAAATCACCGCCACATCGGCAGGCACGGTCAGCCAGCTGTTGTCCGAGATTTCCGATTCCAGCTGACCCTCGCCCCAGGCTGAATAGCCGAGCGAGACAAACACCTTGCGCGGGCCGGCGCCGGTCGACAGCGCCTCCAGAACATCCTTGGAGGTGGTCATTTCCAGCCCCCCGGGAATCGTCATGGTCGACGCATACACCGACTCGCTGCCGGGCATCATGGATTCGTGGAGCACGAACCCCCGCTCGGTTTGCACGGGGCCACCCTGAAACACCGGCGCCTCGGTGAGGTCGTCGCGGTGTAGCGGTAACTCAACCTTGTCAAACAGGTTCTTGAGGTTGATGTCGCTGGGCTTGTTGATGACCAGGCCCAATGCCCCGCGGTCGCTGTGTTCGCACATGTACACGACGCTTTTGGCAAAGGCTTCATCCTCCAGCCCGGGCATCGCGATCAGGAAATGATGCGTCAGGTTGATCAGTGCGGAATCCGTAGCCATGCCATGATTTTACGCGCACTCTAATGGAAAACACCGAGTTGGCGGCAGGCTCCGCGGAAAACCCGCCGGCAGAGCCCGCCTGCCCCAACTCGCCCCAGTTCGCCCTACTTGGCTACCATCGATTCCATGTCAAAAAAATACCGGACCGGCCTGATGTGGTTCAAGCGGGATTTGCGTGCCGAGGACAATGCCGCGCTCTACCACGCCCTGAAGTCGTGCCAGCAGGTGTTTTGCCTGTTCCTGTTTGACCGGGACATCCTGGACGGCCTGCCCCGGGCTGACCGGCGCGTGTAATTCATCCGGGAATCCCTGGTCGACCTGAGCGGGCAATTGCACGGCCTGGCCCGCCAGGGCGGGTGCGCCGCCGGGACCGCCTTGCTGGTGCGCCATGCCAGGCCCAGCGAGGCCCTGGGAACGCTGGTTACAAAGCTTTCCGTCGATGCGGTGTTCGCCAACCATGACGACGAGCCCCAGGCCCTGGCGCGCGACGCCGCGGTGCAAGCGCTGCTGGCCAGCCAAGGCGTGGCGTTCCACAGCTTCAAGGATCACGTCATTTTTGAGCGCACGGAGGTGCTGACGCAGGCCGGCAAACCCTACAGCGTGTTCACCCCCTACAAAAATGCCTGGCTGAAAAAGGTCGACAGCTTCTATGTGAAGCCCTATCCGGTGGCCCGGTATGCCGATGCCCTGGCCCCCCTGCCGGGCGGTGAGCCGCCTGCTATTCCATCGCTGGATACGCTGGGATTTGTGAAAACCAACCTGTCGGCGCTGAAAATCCCCACAGGAAGCCAGGGTGGAACTGCGCTTTTTGAGGAGTTTCTGGGCCGCATCGGGCGCTACCGGGACACGCGCGACTTTCCGGCCCTCAAGGGACCAAGCTACCTGGGCGTGCACCTGCGTTTTGGCACGGTCTCGATCCGCAAGATGGCTTCAACGGCCTTGCAGCAGCAAAACGAGGGAAGCGAAGGCGCCGCCACCTGGCTCAGCGAATTGATCTGGCGGGATTTTTATGCCCAGATTCTGAGCAACTTCCCCCATGCTGCAACCCGTGCGTTCAAGCCCGAATATGACGCCATCGTGTGGGAAAGCTGCGAAATAGCCACCGCCCGCTTCCAGGCCTGGTGTGATGGCCGCACGGGCTACCCACTGGTAGACGCGGCCATGGCGCAAATCAACCAGACGGGCTACATGCATAACCGCCTGCGCATGGTGACCGCCAGTTTTCTGGTGAAAGACCTCGGCATAGACTGGCGCTGGGGTGAGCGCTACTTTGCCGAAAAACTCAATGATTTTGACCTGTCAGCCAACAACGGAGGCTGGCAGTGGGCTGCCAGCACAGGTTGCGATGCACAGCCTTATTTCCGCATCTTCAATCCGGTCAGCCAGAGCGAAAAATTTGACGCGGAAGGCAAGTTCATCCGCAAATACCTGCCGGCCCTCGAAAAACTGCCTACCCCATGCCTGCACAGTCCCTGGCTGGCCAAACCGGTTGAACTGAGCGTGGCGGGCGTGTTGCTCGGGCAAAACTACCCAAGGCCCATCGTCCAGCACGATGAAGCGCGGGCACTGACACTACAGCGCTACGCGGTGGTCAAAAAAACCCTGACCCTGCTCCGCTCTAATCCGCTCTGTTTTTGACAGCTTCCCATGCCCTCCCGGCATGGGCAAGGCTGCCTTTTATGCGGACGCAGGGATGTCTGCTGCGCAGTAATGACGCACCAGGCTCATCAACTCTTCTTCCGAATAAGGTTTGCCCAGGTAGTGGTCCACCCCCAGCTCCTTGGCATGCTCGCGATGCTTCTCGGCAATCCGCGAAGTGATCATGATAATGGGCAGGCTGTTGAGGCGTACATCGGCACGGATGTTACGCGCCAGGTCAAAACCATCCATGCGCGGCATTTCAATATCCGACAAGACCACCGTAGGCCGCTCTTCCTGCAACCTTTCGAGGGCCTGCAGACCGTCGGCCGCCATGGCCACCCGGTAACCTTCGCGCTGTAACAGGCGCTGCGTGACGCGCCGCACGGTAATCGAGTCGTCAACCACCAGGATCAGGGGGATTTGCGGCGCGGCAGGAAGCAGTGCAACCGCCTTGTCGGCGCCGCTACCCAGCTCCTCGAGCATGTGCGGCTCCGCCCGGTCAGTACTCCAGGCCCGTGCCTGCTGGCCATACACGGAAGCCAGCGCGACCGGGTTGTAGATCAGCACGACGGCACCCGAAGCCAGCACAGACATGCCCGCCAAACCCGGCAGGCGCGACAGCTGCGGCCCCAGGTTTTTCACCACGACCTCCTGGTTGCCCAGCACTTCATCGACATGCAAGGCCATGCGCTGGGCCGCACTTCGGAAAATAACCACCGGCGTGGTCTTGCCCTGGGTCTCGCTGCTGTGGTGCGAAGCTTGCAGCAATGCGCCCGACCAGAAGAAGGGGACGGCTTCGCCAGCGACCTCAAGCGTGCCGCTGTTATATGCTTGCTGCAGTTCCTTGGCAGTAGCGCGGCGCACGGTTTCGACCACATTGGCCGGCACGCCCACCGACTGCTTGCCGGCTCGAATCATCACCACCTGGGTCACTGCAGTGGTCAATGGCAGCACCAGTTTGAAGTGCGTCCCCTTGCCGGACACCGTAGTGGTTTCAATCCGGCCGCCCAGTGCGTTGACCTCCGCGCGAACCACATCCATGCCGATGCCACGCCCGGCAAGTTCGGTCACCTGTGCGGCAGTCGTAAAACCTGCCGTGAAAATCAGGTTGGCGGCTTCCTGGTCATCCAGGAATTGTTCTGGCGTCACCAGCCCGAGGCTCACGGCCTTCTCGCGAATGCGCTGCAGATTCAGGCCGGCGCCGTCATCGCTGAAGTCCACCGAAACGTCGTTGCCTTCATGGCGCAGATGAACGGTGATGAGCCCCACAGGGTCCTTGCCGGCTTCGGCACGAACCTGCGGGTCTTCAATACCATGCGCCACACAGTTGCGCAGCAAATGCTCAAACGCGGGTGTCATGCGGTCCAGCATGCCGCGGTCCATCTCGATGGTGCCGCCCAGCAGGTCCAGCTTCACCTGCTTGCCGGTTTCCTTGGAGGCTTGCCGCACCACACGGTACAGACGCTCGGAAATCCCTTCAAACTCCACCATGCGCGTGCGCAGAAGGTCGCGCTGCAATTCGCGGGTCTGGCGGGCCTGTGCAATCAGGTCATCCTCGGTGGCTTCCACCGTGCGCTGCAGGGTACGCTGCACGGTCGCCACGTCATTGACCGACTCGGCCATCATGCGCGTCAACTCCTGCACGCGGGTGAACCGGTCAAACTCGAGCGGATCAAATCCGGCCTGGGCCTCCTTGGCCTGCGCCAGTCGCGACTGCATCTGCGTTTCAGCCTGCAATTCAATGTCACGCAGCTGCTGGCGCAAACGGTTCAAGTTGCCGCTCATGTCATTCAGCGAACCGCGCAACTGGCCGAGTTCGGCTTCCAGGCGGGACCGAGTGATCATGACTTCACCCGCCTGGGTGACCATCCGGTCAAGCAACTGGGATCGCACACGGATGGAAGCTGTTGCCGCCTGGCGCAGGGGCTGCATGGCCATGGCTTGCGGCGCGGGGATGGCCAGTTTTCCGGCGCTGGCGCTGGTACTACTGGTACTGATGCTGTTGCTTGCGTCAGCTGCAGCAGGCTCGGTGGCTGGGGACTGCTGGGCGTCTTCCGAAATTGTTGACGCCACAGGGGCTGCGGCCTCGGCTGGCGGCTCAACGGCAGCCAGGGGAGTCAAGGGCACTGCAGCAGCCGCGGCGTCTGCACGTCGCAATTCTTCGAAAGTGGCCTGCATGGCGTCAAAACGCGTCAACAGCGATTCGAAATCCTGGGTGACTGCGGCGTCGGAGCCCAGATGCTCGATTTCCGATTCAATGCGGTGAGCCATTTCACCCAACCGCAAGGCGCCCGCCAGACGGGCACTGCCCTTGAGCGTATGCAGAGCGCGCAAAACCTCCATGCGCGCACCCAGGTTGTCGGGCCGGGCCGACCATTGCCGCAGCGCGCCGCCCAGTTGGGGCATGAGCTCTGCGCCTTCCTCTTCAAAAATCGGAAACAGATCGGGATCGATGGCGTCGATCGCGTCGATGTCGTCTTCGTCTTCCTCATCCCGGCGTGCGGCGGCTGCGGCGGCCATGGAGGCCCTGGTCGCAGTCGACACCAAAACAGGCGCTGGTGGCACCAGCCGCACCGGCGAAGCGATGACTACTGGGGAAGCCGGGGGTGGCACGACCGGAGCTGAAGCCACCGCCATGCCGACGTCCGCGATTTCAGCTTCCTGAGCCGACTCAACGCTGACCTCCTCGGCCGGCGGGGCTTCAAATGGGAAGTCAAGCTCGGAAGATTCGCCCGCAGGGGGCAGAACCGAGTCAAAAAAGTCAAGTTGCCGCAAGCGTTCAAGCACGCCGCTGTCGGACTCCTTGAGGAAGCCGGCGGCAAACTGGTGCAGCAACCGGCGTATATCTTCCGCCGCATCCACGAAGACCTGGCCATACTTGGTGGCGCCATTGCGGTGGTGAGCCTGGGACTGCTGCAGTGCATGCTCGAGCGCCCGGGCCATTTCCGACAACGCATAAAACCCGACTGTCGCAGAACTGCCCGCGAGGGAGTGGGCAAGCGCCACAGTGGAATCACTGACCGGCTGGTGACGCTCAATCACCCATTCGGCGACTTCCATGACCAGTCGGCGCGACCACTCATCAGCCTCGTTCAAATAGACGTTGTAAAGAGGGATGCCTATGCGCAGCGCCCCAATGACCTTGACCTGCTCATCACCATTGCCGTCGACCTGCAAAAGATCACTGAGGGAATCCTGAAACGCCGCAATGTCCAGCGCCGCCGGGGCTTCGTCAATTTGCGGCGGGGCAGGCTCAACCACCTCGAAACTCGCGGTGGCATCAACGACCTCAGGCACGGCGGCCATCAGTTCGGCAGGAGGAATTTCAAACCCGGCAGGCATGGCCTGATCGGGCATCAGAATGTCCACAACCTCTACAGCATCCACAGCGTCCAGATTGAAGTGCTTGTCAAAATCTTCCACCGACAATTCAACCGCCTGCCCGGACTCGGACTCGGCTTCGAGCGACAGGTCCAAAAACTCACCCTCAGCCACACGCTGGGCAGAATCGGCCGGCGCATCGCTCTCCGCAGAAAGCGCAGAAAGGCTGTCGAAATCAATGCCTTCGATATCGATATCCATTGCAGGTGCGGCTGCCTGTCCGGCAGCCACGACGACCGGCGCTGCGGCAGCAATGGCATCGTCAAAGTCGAGATTGAACTCAAAAGGAGATTCAACGGCTACGTCGGCAGGTGTTTCACTGCCGACGCTGACAGGGTCAGGTGTGCCTGACTCCAGTTGAAGTTCTGGCAGTTCAAGCGTTCCAGCCGTTGCCGCGTCATCGACGGTTGGGGCAGGGCCAGGCGCTTCAACCGACACAAACAGGTTCAAGGGGACGTAGCGCCCCGAGGTACGCATGGCGTCAGCACTGCCGCTGAAGGCAGAGGCGGACCACGAAGCATCCTCGTTCGCGGCAATATCTTCAATCCACTTTGCAAAGCCGGCCATGGCCTCCGCGGCCAGGCTCTTGAACGCATCGGTAGCCGTTTTTTGGTCCGCCAACCAGCTATTGAGCATTTGTTCGAGCGACCATGCTGCTTCACCGAACTCGTTGAGTCCGACCATTCGCGAGCTGCCTTTGAGCGTGTGAAATGCGCGCCGCAGCACCGTCAGTTGGGAAACATCGCCGGGATCGCTTGCCAACGCCAAAAGCGCTTCCTGGCCGTTGCCGACGACCTCGCGCGCCTCTTCAAGGAAAATATCGCGCAAGTCATCTTCTTCAAAATCTGCCGAAGCGAGCGGACCGGCCGGCGCGGCTGGCGCCTCCTGCATCACCGAGGATGCCAGCGATGTCAACGCGACAGCGGTGGCGTCGGCATTGTTGGCCGACACGGCCTTCGCCGCCTCACGGGCGCTCTGGGCCAAGGCAGGCTGTTCGGCCAGCGCCGCATGCGTGGCCAACGCATCCAGTCTGCCCGTGAGGTTTCCATCGCCCCCGCCACCCCCCGCGTCCTGCACCACCGAGATCAGTTCGCGCGACAGCAGATCGTTGTTCACCGTCACGGCAGAAGCTGCGCTCGCCGGGCTTTGCGTGCGGCCCATCAGCGGCTTGAGTTCGCCTTTTTCTTCATCATAGACAAACAGCTTTTTCGCCAGCACTGGCTGGTAATTGAGCATGTCAATCAGAAAACTCAGGGCACCGAGGTTATTGCCGAGATGATCAAATGTGCCGGCGGACCGCACCAATTGCTCGTCGATTTCGGTGACGAGCATTTGCTCCACGCTCTCCTTCATGCGTAAAACCGCATGGGATGCCTGGTCAAGCCCCAGCACCGACAACACGCCACGCATCTGTGAGAGCTGCCCGGGTACCGCCTGCAGTGCGGTCTTGTCCTGTGGGTTGCGAAAGAACACATCCAGTGACTTTTCGAGCTCGCCCAGAGATATGCGCAACTCACCCACCACACTGCCCATGGTCTGCTTGTCGCTGACACGGCGGTATAACTCCTCCATCCAGCCTTCCATCGGCTGAGGCTCACCACCGGCCCGGACACCCTCCAGACGTTCTGCCAGATTGGCCGTTCGCACGGTCAACTGGGGATCGTTGGGATCCAGGTCGTCAAAGGCGGCTTCCAGATAAAGCACCGAGGTCGCCACCTCCATGGCCAACTCAATACCCGGTGGCTGGCCGGAGCGAACCGTGGTCTCGATCGCACGGGTCAGGGCTTTTGCAAAAGGCTCGCTCGGTGGATGGAGTTTGAGCAGGGAATCGGTCACCAGGCTGAATTGGTCGACCACCGACTTGAATTTGCTGGCATCCCCGGCAGAAAGTGACGACCATGTCTCCTTGGCCGAGGTGATCCGTTTGCGCGCTTGAGCCAGCAGTGCCGGATCGAAGCGGCCAAACTGAACAAGTTCGTAATCGACCGGTTTGAACCGGTTGAGACCATACACCGATCGAACGGCGGACAGTATCGGGGTATCAGCGGCCTGAGTGGAAACCGCCTGCGCGCAGAAAAAGAGCAGATCCAGCACCAACCGCTCCGATATCGCAACATCGCCTTTTCCCAGCGAGGCATATTGAAGCAATATCCGGGACGCAGCGCGCCGGACATACAGATCAGAGCCCAGCAAATCATGCTCGACAGCTTCAAAGTAAGCTGCCGCAATTTTCCAGAAAATCCGGGGCTGGCGATCGGCCTGCCTGGCAGCAAAGCCAAGACTCAAGTCCTTGAGATTCCGGGCAGCCTCGGGCGCCTTGCCCTTCATGAGCTGAAGCACCGACTGGTCCAGCAAGGCACGCGCGCCGCTGTCGTAGTTCCGGGGTTCAGCCATAGCGGCCAGCTCAGGCTCCAGCCAGCGCCACTCAAAGGGCCACAAGTCGGCAGGGTGAATGCGGTCCGCACGCACCAGTTCCTGGACTTCGCGATACTGCGGGAACAGTGAAACCGCAGACACGGGCTTGTCCGCCAGCACACCTTCGAGGTATTCCGTCAACGCAAAGCTGGCACGCTCAATCCTGGCAGCGGCATCCTGACTGCATTGCTCAGGTTGCTGCACAAACTTCTGCACCGCGGCTTCCATGGCACGCAGCACCAGCGCGGGCCCTGGCAGCCCCACCATCTCCAGCGCACCTACAGCCTGGTGCAACTGCTGGCGCGCGATCCGCAACTGGTTCGCGTCAATCGCCGCGAGATCGGAACCCCGTGCGGCCTCGGCGTCCCGAACAAAGCGCTTGAGCGCCTTGGCCGCACCCTCCAGTGACTTGCGAAGTTCGTCCAGCACCCAAGCCAGTGGACCCAGATCGTTGACGGCGAGGTCAGGCTCGGCAGCTTTTGAATTCGGGACGTTGGATTGCATAAGTAACGGGCCGGTTCAGGAGTAAGTGGCAAAGGCTGGGGTTGCTGTCAACGCACAACAGGCTGTGATCAGGCGATTTTGAATCGGGACACTGACTGGCGCAGCTCTTCCGCCATGCGGGAAAGGTCACGCACCTGCTGTGCCGTAGAACGGGTACCTTCTCCGGTTTGCTCCGTCACGGCAAAAATGTGCTGGATGTTACCGGCCACCACGTTGGCCGATGCGGCTTCCCGGGATGCTGAATTGGAAATCTGCTCAATCAGGTCGGCAAGGCGACGTGACACCTGGTCAATTTCAGTGAGTGCCGTACCGGCGTTATCGGACAGCTTGGCTCCCTCAACCACACCCTGCGTGGAACGCTCCATGGCGGCTACCGCATCCTGGGTGTCGGTCTGAATCGCTTTCACCAGCGCCGAAATCTGGCGCGTCGCATCGGCAGAACGTTCGGCCAGTCGCTGCACCTCTTCGGCAACCACCGAGAAGCCACGTCCGGCTTCACCGGCTGACGCCGCCTGAATGGCAGCGTTCAGCGCCAAAACGTTGGTCTGCTCGGTAATGTCCGAGATCAGCTCGGTAATCTCGCCAATCTCCTGGGACGATTCACCCAGCCGCTTGATCCGCTTGGAGGTTTCCTGAATCTGGTCCCGGATGGAGTTCATACCACCGATCGCGTTTTGCACCGCCTGCAAGCCGGATTCAGCCGCCGTCAGCGATTGGCGCGCCACCTGGGAAGATTCCTGCGCCTGGGTGGACACTTCGTTGATTCGGGACGCCATGTCAAGCACCGACTGGCCAGTCTCGCGAATCTCGCGCAGCTGTTCAGTCGACGCTGCCAGCAGCTCCGTGGATGTGCTTTCCACCTGCGCCGTCGTCTGCGCCACCCGGGTCGCCGTGTTCTGCACGTTACCCACCAGCTGGCGCAACTCCTCCACCGTGTAATTCACCGAGTCAGCAATGGCGCCGGTAATATCCTCGGTCACCGTCGCTTCCTGGGTCAGATCGCCCTCAGCCACCGTCTGCAACTCGTTCATCAGGCGCAAAATGGCAGCCTGGTTCGCGTCGTTGACGCGCTTGGCGTCCTGCTCCTGGCTTTTGGCTTCCTGTCGCTGCGTCTCGGCAACCGCCTGCCGCTGCTGGCTGTCTTGCACCTGCAAACGGGCCAGACCTGCCGCGCACAGCAGCGCGAAGGCCGCCGCAATAACCAGGATCGTCAACGCCCCGACGCCCAGGCCGGTCTGGGAAGACAGCTTGCCCTGCAGATCCTCAAGGCCACGACGCAGCGGCTCACTGTCCGCAATGATCGAAGACTGGGCTTCGCGGGCCGACACCAGACCCTGCAAATTGCCCAAAATGGCGCCCGCCTGCACGCGCGTCTGCTCATAAAGCGCCATCAAGGCCTCCAGCCGCTCGCGGGTCTGCGGGTCTTTGGAGCCGGTCAGGCGCAGTTCGGGACTACCGTCCTGCAGACCCTGGGCAATTTCCTTGAAGGAGTTCAAATCCTTGCCCAGCAGGAACACAGCCTCGGGGCTCACACCTTCCATGGTCAGGAACTCGTTGGCAGACTTGCCGATCCGCTGGGTCAACATCACCAGCTGGCCAGACGCTGAAATTTCAGCGGGCGCCGCATTCTGCTGGAGCTTGAGCGAAGATACGGTTTCGGCGATTTCCAGCAAATCGGAAGACTGACGGTTAATGGTGCGCAGCGCGTTGCCCACCTGCGTCAGGATGTTTTGCTGACCCATCACGGTTTTGGCATTTTTCTCGGCCCGCTCCATGAAGGGCGTGACCTTTTCAACGTCCGGCTGCAGTACATCGGCAACCGGCGCCAGGCGCAAGCTGTCCTCGCCGGACTTCAGGCCGCGCACGGTTTTGGCCAGCACGTCCGAGCTTTCGCGCACATCGGGGAAAGCCTGGGCACTGCCCACCAGAGCCTGCGATACAGACTTCGCCAAACGCTGCGACTGCATCAGTGACTGGCCGGTTGCCGCCACCTGCTGGGCGACCTTGTCGGCCTGGTTCAGCGCCAGGAAGGTCACGGTACCCAACACCACCACCGCCAGAGCCAGCAAGCCCACCAGAATTCTCTGGTGCTGGCCTATGGTACGGCGACCCAGCAGGGGCAGCGAGAGCAGGTCGGGACTTTCCACCGACTCGCCCTCCTCGGTTGCCGCCACCCGGCTCGGTGCAAAGGCATCCAGGTTGCCGTCCATCTGGCGCATGGTTGCGGCATTGAGGGAGGCGGCTCCGCCCACGGTGGAGCCAAGGGGATCACCGGGCATACCCACGGAAGCCATGTCCATGCTGTCTTCGGGCTGGACAGACTTCGGTTTAAACAGCTTCTGGATATTTTCAATAACAGACATGGGGGAGCCTTCCGGGAGAAACACGTGCGCGCTATGCGCCGATCGTCAAAAAATGAGCTTGCTGGGCAAGCAGCTGAAGATTGATTTCCTGCCAGCTTGCACCATTGAGGTCAACGTACTGGTTGCCAAAAAATTCGGGCGCGTCAGGCGCCTTCTCGGAGAAATCGATGAAGGCATCCTGCTTGCGCAAACCGGCCAGCCTGTCGATCAGCAGGGCGCAATTGACTTCAAGTGCACTGTTGAGCGCAACAAGCCTCGACTCCGTGCGCGCAAGTTCGGTCTTCGGAGGCGGTGCCTCGCCGCTCACATAGCTTGCCAGGTCAACCACGCCAAAGAGGCCGCCGCGCAAATTGGCAACACCGGCAAACCAGGCCTGGGTGTAAGGGACCGTCTGCGTGTGAACCCATGGAAAAATTTCACCGGACTGGCTCAGGGGAAACAGGTAGTTCCTTCCGCCAGCCTCCACGGCCAGCCAGGATGCAGCAACGCCCTGCGTTCGCGCAACCTGCAACCTGTCGGCCAGCCGGGTTTGTAGCTCTCTGAGGGCTTGTCTGTTCGCCATGCTCTGGTTTTATGCGTGTGATCAGCCAAGGGCTTTGATTTTGGCCATCAACTCATCCGCATCCACAGGCTTGGTGATGTAGTCGCGAGCCCCCTGACGCATGCCCCACACCCGGTCGGTTTCCTGATTTTTACTGGTGCACATCATGATGGGGATGTCCGAATAAAGGGGATCGCGCGTGATGGCGCGCGTCAGCTGGAAGCCGTTTTGCCCCGGCATCACCACGTCCATCAGAATCAGTTCCGGCTTGTCTTCGGCCAGGCGGCGAAAGGCATCTTCCGCATTTTCTGCGGTTTTGACGGTAAAACCATTCTTGACCAGCAGATCGGTCAGATACATCAACTCAGTCTTGGAGTCATCAACTACCAATATTTTCTTAATCGCCATCAAACTACTCCTTGTTTTGCACTGCCAAGCGCCTGAACGGTTTGCAGCAGCTGATCTTTGGTAAAAGGCTTGGTCAGGTAGTCCTGTGAACCCACCATGCGACCCCGCGCCTTGTCGAACACGCCATCCTTGGAGGACAGCATCACAATGGGTACACCCGAAAACTTCGCATTGCGCTTGATAATCGCACAGGTTTGATAGCCATCCAGTCGAGGCATCAAAATGTCGCAAAAAATCAGGTCGGGCTCGTAGTCGTTGACCTTGGAGAGGGCGTCAAAGCCATCTTCGGCCAGCAATACTTCGTGACCTCCCTGCTTGAGGAAGATTTCGGCGCTGCGCCGGATCGTATTGCTGTCATCGATGACCAGGACCTTCAATCCGGAATTGGGAATGCTCACTGCCTTTGCTCCTGTTTTTGCGGACCCCCGGCACGATAGCACCAGGCGGCGACTGGACTGTTCAGGCAGGTGCCCAAACGCCTATATCTGAACCATTTCGAAATCTTCTTTACGCGCTCCGCATTCCGGGCAGGTCCAGTTCATGGGCACTTGGGCCCACGGTGTTCCCGGGGCAATGCCATGCTCGGGCGCACCAGCAGTTTCATCATAAATCCACCCACAGATCAAACACATCCACGTCATTGATTGAGTCACAGCTTAAGTTGCCTTCGAATAGAATGCAACAATTGTATCGAGGCGGCGTTGCTTATTCGCGTACAAGGCAAAATCGCAGCCTATGGCAAACCCCAACACCTCTTCACTGGACAGTCGGCAACTGCAAACCGAGGACAGCGACGCGTCTCCGGCATGCGTCATGACATTCAATGCCAACGATCCGAGCGGAGCGGGCGGACTGACGGCCGACATAACGGCGATTACATCCGCAGGGGCTCATCCGCTGGCCGTCGTCACCGGCACCTACGTGCGCGACACCGCCGAGATTTTTGATCATTTTGCATTCGACGAAGAGGCTGTCACCGACCAGGCGCGATCCGCACTCGAAGACATGCCGGTGTCGGCCATCAAGGTCGGCTTTGTCGGCAGCCCGGAAAACATCAGCACCATCGCCGAGATCGCGACCGACTATGCCGATGTACCGCTTATCGCTTACATGCCCAACCTGTCATGGTGGGACGAAAGCGAGATTGACAGCTACCTCGATGCCTTTCGCGAGTTGATGCTGCCGCAGACGACGGTGTTGGTCGGCAACCACAGCAGCCTGTGGCGCTGGTTGCTGCCTGACTGGCCGGGCGAGCGCAACCCCTCGGCCCGCGACATTGCCAAGGCTGCGGCCGACCTGGGCGTGCCCTACACGCTGGTGACCGGCATTCCCCTGCCGGACCAGTTCATAGACAACGTGCTGGCCACGCCGCAAGCGGTCCTGTACAGCGAAAAATTCGAGCGCTTCGAGGCGGTATTTTCCGGTGCCGGCGAAACGCTGTCTGCCGCCCTTTCGGCCCTGCTGGCCAATGGCCACGATCTGCAGGCCGCCACCGCCGAAGCCTTGACCTACCTTGATCACAGCCTGGATGCCGGCTTTCACCCCGGCATGGGCAACATCGTGCCGGACCGTCTGTTCTGGGCACAGGCCGATGTCGATGATGAAGAATCCGAAGACGAAGCAGGCGACACGCCAGACGATGCCGCACTGACGTCCAAGCCCCCTTTTGACCTGCCGCCCAATGGAACCACGAAACATTAAGCCCCACACTCCCGAGCACTCCCGCAACACCGCGTTGTTTGAGCGCGCCAAAAAGCTGATTCCCGGAGGCGTGAATTCACCGGTCCGGGCGTTCAAGGCCGTGGGGGGCACGCCGCGCTTTGTGCAGCGCGCCCAGGGCGCCTACTTCTGGGATGCCGACGACCAGCGCTACATCGACTACATCGGCTCGTGGGGGCCGATGATTCTGGGGCACGGACATCCCGCCGTGCTTGCGTCCGTCCAGAAAGCGCTGCTGGACGGTTTCTCGTATGGCGCACCGACGGAGCGCGAAGTGGAACTGGCCGAGGAGCTTGTGCGCCTGGTGCCGTCCCTCGAGATGGTGCGGCTGGTGAGTTCGGGTACCGAAGCGGCCATGAGCGCCATTCGCCTGGCGCGCGGCGCGACCGGCCGCAGCAAAATCATCAAGTTTGAGGGCTGCTACCACGGCCACGCCGACGCCCTGCTGGTAAAAGCCGGCTCCGGCCTGGCCACCTTCGGCAACCCGACCAGCGCCGGTGTACCGCCTGAGGTGGTGCAGCACACCCTAGTGCTCGAATACAACCACCTGGCCCAGCTGGAAGAGGCTTTCGCCCTGCATGGCAACGCCATCGCCTGCCTGATGATCGAGCCGATTGCCGGCAACATGAATTTCGTGCGGGCCAGCATTCCTTTCATGAAACGTTGCCGCGAGCTATGTACCCAGCATGGTGCGCTGCTGGTATTTGACGAAGTCATGACCGGCTTTCGCGTGGCCCTCGGTGGCGCGCAAAGCGTGTACGCCAAAAGTATTCCCGGCTTCAAGCCCGACATGACGGTGCTCGGCAAGGTGATTGGCGGCGGCATGCCGCTGGCGGCCTTTGGCGGAACCCGCGCCGTGATGGAACAGCTGGCGCCGTTGGGTCCGGTCTACCAGGCCGGTACGCTGTCGGGCAACCCGGTGGCCACCGCTTGCGGCCTGGCCACCTTGCACGAGATACAGAAACCCGGGTTTTACGAAGCACTGGGGGAGCGCACGCGCAGCCTGGTCGCAGGCCTCACGCAGGCGGCCAACAAGGCGGGCGTGCCTTTTTGCGGCGACAGCGAGGGAGGCATGTTCGGCTTTTTCCTGCTCGGGCAACTGCCTCAAAACTACGCCACGGTCATGACGACCGACGGCCCAGCCTTCAACCGCTTTTTTCATGCGATGCTGGCCAGCGGTGTGTACTACGCGCCGGCGCTGTACGAAGCCGGCTTTGTCAGCTCGGCGCACAGCGCGGCGGATATTGATGCCACGGTGGATGCTGCCGCAAAGTTTTTTGCTGCAGGCTGAGCCGGCCTCGTGTTTGGTGCTCGGGGTTGTGACTTTTACCCAACCCTAGAGACCCACCTAGAGACCCAAATCATTTCAAAAAAACGGCTGCTCAATGCCTGAAGTGCCGCACACCGGTCAGCACCATCACCACCTCGCGGTCGTTGGCCGCGGCGATCACCTCATCATCGCGCATGCTGCCACCTGGCTGGATGACGCAGGTCGCCCCCGCATCCACCACCACATCCAGCCCGTCGCGGAAAGGAAAGAACGCATCGCTGGCAACCGCTGAACCCTGCAGCGTCAGGCCGGCGTTTGCAGCCTTGATCGAGGCGATGCGTGCCGAGTCGATACGGCTCATCTGGCCCGCACCCACACCCAGCGTCATGCCGCCCGAGCAGAACACGATGGCGTTGGATTTCACGTATTTCGCGACCTTCCAGGCAAACAGCATGTCATGCAGTTGCTCCTGCGTCGGCTGCAGCTTGCTGACGACCTTCAGCTCGCCGATAGCCAGCGCGTGGTTGTCCGCAGTCTGCATCAGAAGGCCTGAACCCACACGCTTGACGTCGATCAAATTGCGGCCCTGCTTCCACGCCGTGTCGCCGCCGGGCGGCAGGTCAATCTGCAGGATCCGCACGTTGACCTTGGCCTTGAACACTTCCAGCGCTTCGGGCGAAAAGGCCGGCGCCATCAGCACTTCGACAAACTGCTTTGAAATTTGCAGCGCGGCGTGCTCGTCGAGAGGACAGTTCAAGGCGATGATGCCGCCGAACGCGGATGTGGGATCGGTCTTGAAGGCCTTGCTGTAGGCCTCCAGCCCGTCCTTGCCCACGGCCACGCCGCAGGGGTTGGCATGCTTGACGATCACGCACGCGGCACCATCCTTGAGGAAATCAAAGCTCTTGACACATTCCCAGGCGGCGTCGGCATCGGCAATGTTGTTGTAAGAGAGTTCCTTGCCCTGCAACTGCCTGGCCGTCACGAGGGAGCCTGGCGCCGGGTACAAATCCCGGTATAGCGCGGCCTGCTGGTGCGAGTTTTCGCCATAACGCAAATCCTGCACCTTGATGAAACGGCCGTTGGCCTGGCCCGGGAACAGGCTGTGCGTGCCATCGGCCTGAATGCCGGAAAGATAGTCGCTGATGGCGCCGTCGTACTGGCTGATGCGGTTGAAAGCCGCCACCGACAGGGCGAATTTAGTCTTGTCCGTCAGCTTGCCGCCGGCCTTGAGTTCGTCCAGCACCCCGGCGTACTGCGAGGCATCGGTCAACACACCCACGTCTTTCCAGTTTTTGGCGGCCGAGCGCACCATGGCCGGGCCACCGATGTCGATGTTTTCAATCGCGTCTTCCAGCGTGCAGCCGGCCTGGGCCACCGTCGCCTCAAACGGATAGAGGTTGACCACCAGCAGGTCAATCGTGTCGATCTGGTGCGCTTTCAGGGCGGCCATGTGCTCGGGCACATCGCGCCGCGCCAGCAGTCCGCCATGCACCTTGGGGTGCAGTGTCTTGACGCGACCGTCGAGCATTTCCGGAAAGCCCGTGAGTTCCGCCACCTCGGTCACCGGCAGGCCGGCATCGGCCAGCAATTTTGCCGTGCCGCCGGTGGAAATCAGCTTGATGCCCAGCGCATGCAGCGACTGGGCGAATTCGAGGATGCCGGTCTTGTCGGAGACGGAAATCAGTGCGTTCATTTTTTGTCTTTGAAGAAATGCAGGCCCGGAAAACCGGACGGTGAAAGTGAAGGGCTTATTTGATGAGCTTGTGCTCGACCAGCTTCTTGCGAAGCGTGTTGCGGTTCAGCCCCAGCCATTCGGCGGCGCGCGACTGGTTCTGCTCCGCATGCTGCATGACCACTTCCAGCAGTGGCTTTTCAACCACCCGGACCATCATGTCATACATGCCGTCGGGATCGGTACCGCGCAAGTCCCTGAAATACCCCTCCAGACTGGTGCGTACGCATTCTTCTATGTGCTTTTTGCTCATGCAGCAGCTTCCTCCTGATTTTTATCTTTGTTCGTCCATGCCTGCCCCGGCCCGCCCCCGGCGTCCCCGACTGCCGGAATGCGGTCCATCCGGTCGCCAAGCTCCTCGAAAAACTCCCCGACTGCGCGCAACTGCGCATCGCAGTCCTCCAGCAGATTCATCTTTGCGCGAAACACTTCACCACCCGGCAAGGTCTTGACATACCAACCGATGTGCTTGCGCGCCGTGCGCACGCCGGTGTAGCCGCCATACAGATCATAGTGATCCAGCAAGTGGTCGAGCAACAGGCGTTTGACTTCCGCGACCAGCGGCGGCGCAAGATGCGTGCCGGTGGCCATGAAATGTGCAATCTCGCGAAAAATCCAGGGCCGTCCCTGCGCCGCGCGACCAATCATCACGGCATCGGCACCGGTGTAAGCCAGCACATCGCGGGCCTTTTCGGGGCTGCTGATGTCGCCGTTGGCCACCACCGGAATACGCAAGGCAGACTTCACCGCGGCAATGGTGTCATATTCGGCCAACCCCTTGTAGCCCTGCTCGCGCGTGCGGCCGTGCACGGTGACCATCTGCACTCCGGCACTTTCAGCCGCGCGCGCAATCACCAGGGCATTTTTGTGGGCCTGGCACCAGCCGGTGCGCATCTTGAGGGTGACGGGAACGCCATGGGGCGCGCAGGCGGCAACGACGGCCTGCACAATCTGCAGCGCCAGCGTTTCGTCCTGCATCAGGGCCGAGCCGGCCCATTTGTTGCACACCTTCTTGGCCGGGCAACCCATGTTGATGTCGATGATTTGTGCGCCGCGATCCACGTTGTAGGCCGCGGCTTCGGCCATCATCTGCGCGTCGGTGCCGGCAATCTGTACCGCAATCGGCGCAGCTTCGCCCGCATGGTTGGCGCGACGCGAAGTCTTGAGGCTATCCCATAGATCGCGGCGCGAGGTCACCATCTCGCTGACCGCATAGCCCGCCCCCAGCTTTTTGCACAGCTGGCGGAACGGCCGGTCCGTCACACCAGCCATGGGCGCAACAAACAGTCTGTTTGCCAAAGCGTAGGGGCCAATGTTCATGGAAAAAATGGGGGCGCTGATTGCTGAAAACCGAAGGCATGATTGTAGCTGCCTAAAATTTCAGCAATTGAAATTGCATGCGGGATTTTGTAAGCGCCCTGCCGACAGGCCTGCCTGCAGGACTTGCGCTGGCTGCTGCCTATACTCCAACGCTTATGCTCCAACGCTTATGGAAACCTGGATCCGCCACATCGTAGAACTCCTTGCGTTGCCGGAATACGGTCTGAGCACGGTGTTTGTGGTGTCGTTCATCTCCGCTACGCTGTTGCCGCTCGGTTCCGAGCCCGTGGTGTTCGGGCTCGTCAAGCTCAACCCTGAGATGTTCTGGGCGGTGGTGCTGGTCGCCAGTGCCGGCAACACCCTGGGCGGCGCCGTTGACTGGTGGATGGGCTACGGTGCGCACAAGGTGGTCGACAAATACAAACATTCGTCACACCATGGACACGCCATTCGCTGGCTGGAAAAACTCGGCCCCAAAGCCTGCCTGTTCGCCTGGCTGCCTGTTGTGGGAGACCCGCTGTGCGCTGTCGCCGGTTGGCTCAAGTTTCCCTTCTGGCCCTGCCTCGCCTACATGGCAGTCGGCAAGTTTGTACGCTACTTTTTGATGACGGGCACCTTGATCTGGGCATTTCCCGGTGTGATCGGCCCCTGAACGGCGGCCACCCCGCCTGTCACCCGAGGCCATCGGGCCCGCCTCAAAACCGCTCGTGGGGCAACAGGTAGCGCCATTGGCCGGGCTGCAGGTTGCTCATGGGCACACGGCCGATGCGCAGGCGCTTCATGGCCACTACCCTGAGCCCGACGCTTTCGCACATATAAGCAACCTGCCCGGGCCGCTCGCCCTTGAGCGCAAAACGCAGGCGCGCCTCGCTTTGCCAGCTCACCTTGGCCGGCGGCAACAGCACGCCCTGGAAGGTGAAGCCATGGTCAACGCGGTTCAGGCGCTCCAGGCCGCCGGGCTTGATCTCGCCCGTCACCTCCACAATCACCTCGTGCTCAAGCACACCGGCATCTTCGCGAAGCTTGCGTGCCACGCGCCAATCCTGGGTGAACACCACCAGCCCGCTGGCCGCCGTCGCCAGGGGCGTGACCAGCTCAGCGGCAGAAAAATGTTTCTTGAGCGGACGAATGCCGGACCGGTCGTCCGGCGACTGGTTCGCGGCAACCAGAAGCCCGGCGGCGGAGGGGACGCCGCGGCCTGCCGGTGCGTCCAGCGCTGCCTCGTGGCCCGCCGGTTTATGCAGCAGCAAAGTGACCGGCGCCAGGGCCAGCAGGCTGGCGTCTTTTGACAATTCAATGGTCTGGTTCAGCACGCGGAACTGGGGCTCTTCCACCACCACGCCGTCTACCGTGACCCAGCCGCCTTCGATGTACTGCTCGGCCTCGCGGCGCGAACAGGACAGCATTTCAGCAAGGCGTTTGGCGAGGCGTACAGGTTCCATGGAAAAAATTGTCCCGGTGAGTACGGTGGGCGGCTAGCGCCCGATGGCCATCAAAAATCAGCTTTCGGCCCTCGTTCTGACGACCATGGCAAGAGGCTTGAACGATTTCCTGCCGGTCAGCAATCGGCCAGTTTCAGCTGCTGAACAGGAAGTTCATCACGTCGCCATCCTTGACGACGTAATCCTTGCCTTCACTGCGCATCTTGCCAGCGTCTTTGGCGGCCTGCTCGCCCTTGAAGGTGATGAAGTCATCAAATGCAATCGTCTGGGCACGAATGTAGCCCTTCTCAAAATCGGTGTGAATCACGCCGGCGGCTTGCGGGCCGGTATCGCCCACATGGATGGTCCAGGCACGCACTTCCTTCACGCCCGCCGTGAAGTAGGTCTGCAGGCCCAGCAGCTTGTAGGCAGCCATGATCAGCCGGTTCAGCCCGGGCTCGTCCTGGCCGATTTCAGCGAGGAACATTTTTTTGTCTTCCTCGTCCATGTCGGCCATTTCGGCTTCCATCTTCGCGCAGATCGCCACCACGGGGGCCTTTTGCGCGACTGCGTAGGCTTTCAGGCGATCCAGAAATGGATTGTTCTCAAAACCATCTTCCGCCACGTTGGCCACGAACATTGCGGGCTTGGCGGTGATCAGGAAAAACTGCGCCAGCAGCGGCAGTTCTTCCTTGCTGAAATCCACGGCGCGCACGGGCTTGCCCTCATTGAGCGCAGCCTGGCATTTTTCAAGGATGGCCACCAGCTTGACGGACTCCTTGTCGCCCGAGCGTGCAGTCTTGGTCACCCGATGCAGGGCTTTTTCAACCGCCGCCAGATCAGCCAGGCACAGCTCGGTCTGGATCACTTCAATATCGGAAATCGGGTCCACCTTGCCGGCCACGTGAATCACGTTGTCGTCTTCAAAGCAGCGCACCACATTGACGGTGGCGTCGGTCTCGCGAATGTGCGCCAGGAATTTGTTGCCCAGGCCTTCACCAGTGCTGGCGCCTGCCACCAGGCCGGCAATGTCCACAAACTCGACGATTGCGGGAACAACACGTTCGGGCTTGACGATTTCAGACAATTGGGCCAGCCTGGGGTCAGGCACTTCCACGATGCCGACGTTGGGCTCAATCGTGCAAAAAGGATAGTTTTCGGCCGCGATCCCCGCTTTGGTCAACGCATTGAACAGGGTGGATTTTCCGACGTTAGGCAAGCCTACGATGCCGCACTTCAAACTCATGACAAACCTTCAAAAACAGATCCAGAAGTGTATTCGATGACCGGTAACGGACGTTCCTCGAGCCTCATCTGAGGGGGCGGTGGGGCCCGCCGCGGCCCTGCGCCCCGGAATGAACCCGACCGGCCGCCCGGTGAGACCGGTGGTGGTTTTCAGGCGAAAACCGGACTACTCAAAAAGCCTCAATCAAAGCGGTAGTTGGCGCTGACCTTCTGGCCGACCCTGAGCAGGTGATCGGTGCCGCGCAAAACGATGGCATTCACGCCGAAGGTCAGCGCGCCATTGACCCGTGCGTCCTGGCGGTAGGTTTGCAGCATGTCCGTGACCTCCGGGCTGGTGATGGCGGTGGCCGGGTCAATGTTGGGAATCGGGCAGCGCGGGCAAGGCTTGACCGGCCTGAGCTGCACCGTGCCTTGTTCCGTAGCGATCTGCAGCAAGTCGAGCCGGTCTTCGTCGTGCGGCCCGAATTCGCTGTCGCCTGCCTTGCCCAGCACAATATTGGGCCGAAAGCGCGCCATCCCCACTGCGGCAGCGCCCGAGGCGCGCAGCCTTGCATTGAGGTTGTCCAGCGACGCCTCGCTCAGGACCAGCAGCGAATAACCGTCGCTGAACTGGTTGAGCGCCTCCACATCGCCGGTCCACTGACGGCTGGAGACTCTTTTGTGCTCGGGGTCAAAGCGCACCAGCCGTGCCGGGGTGCCGAGAAAATCGGTGAACCACTGGGCCGCGATGGCGCCCATGTCATAAGCGGCGACCTCATCGTCCCAGACCCGCACCCGCACCGGGCCCTCCACCTCGTCCAAAGCGACGTGCAAGGCCAGCATGCCGGGGGCACGCAACACCATTTCGTGGTACTTGAGCTGAGGTTGGATCAGCGCCATGCGCGGCAATTCGCGTTGCGTGAGGAACGCGCCCTCCCCGTCCACCACCATCCAGGCCCTGTCAAATTCCAGGCCCGTTTCGGTCAGGATGGCTTCCTGCACACTCACCCCGGCGCAGGATTTCACCGGGTACACACATAGCTGCGAAATGACCGCGGTCATGTCCGACGGTGTATCGGCAGTGTTCATCCCTGCGTCGTTCAATGAATCGCTCACTTTGATCAGTCCTTTTGAATTCGGGATGAATACCCGCTAAATGCCCGTCGAATACCTGCTCGAAGCCTGCTTAATGCCGGGTTTGACCCATCTGCCAGGCATGCTTTGAACCATCAATTTTGCACTGCCTTCTAAAATGAGGGATGTCCAAGCCCTTTGATGTCTGTATTCGCGGCGACGGTGTGGTGGGTCGCACACTGGCCTTGCTGCTGGCGCGCGAGCGTTTGCGCGTGGCGCTGGTCACACGGCCCGACAGGGCGCCCGCAGCGCAGGCCGCAGCCGATGTGCGGGCGTACGCGCTGAACAGCGCCTCCCGCCAGGTGCTGGAAACACTGCGGGCCTGGCCCGAAGCGCCTTTTGCCACGCCGGTTCTGGAGATGCAGGTGTGGGGGGACGACGGCGGCAAGCTGGATTTCACGGCGCTAAGCCTGGACGCCGGCGAAACGGAACGGGCACTGGCCTGGATCGTCGATGTACCGGCACTCGAGGAGCAACTGATCCAGGCGGTGCGCTACCAGCCCCAGATTGAAATGGTGAAGACGCCAGTCAAAGCGGCGCTCACCGTGATCTGTGAAGGCCACAAAAGCAGCAGCCGCGATGAATTCGGCGCGCACTGGACCGTCAAGCCCTATCCCCAAAAAGCCATCGCTGCCCGGCTCGACTCGGACAAACCGCATGGCGGCATCGCCCGCCAGTGGTTTGCCCATGGCGACATACTGGCGCTTTTGCCTTTATCTGGTGCGGCGGGGAACTCTGTGGCGCTGGTGTGGTCTGTTTCTGTGGAGCGCGCGGGCGACCTGGAAAAACTGCCGCCGGAGGAATTCTGCACTGCCCTGCAAGCCGTCTGCGGCCAGGAGGCGGGTACCTTGCGTTTAACAAGCGAAAGGGCCAGTTGGCCCCTGGCGCTTTCCAACGCCGCGCATTGGGTTGGACCAGGCTGGGCACTTGCGGGCGATGCGGCGCACACCGTGCACCCGCTGGCCGGGCAGGGCCTGAACCTCGGTCTGGCCGACGCAGCCATGCTTGCCAGGGTGATTGCGGAGCGCGAATATTGGCGCGGGCTGGGAGATGAAAAACTGCTGCGCCGATACGAAAGGGCACGCAAGGCGGACGTGGCCGCCATGGGCGCCGTGACAGATGGCCTGCACGGACTTTTTGCGCAGACCGATGGGCGCTGGCAGGCGTTGCGCAACTGGGGCATGAAGGGGTTTGCCCGCAGCGCCCTTCTGAAAAACTGGATCGCGCGGCAGGCCGCGGGTAGATGACGCCAACCGGAACCAACCGAAGTAACTGAAACAAGCAGAGGCAAAAAATGAAGTTCGTAAAAACAATCGCCGTTGCCGGCCTGATAGCGTGCAGCCTGGGTGGTGCGCTGGCGCAGGAGGCGGCTATCCGCAAAAACCTGGCTGAAAGACTGCCCGCATTCTCGAAAATCGACGAAATCAGCAAGACCCCCATGAATGGCTTGTATGAAATTCGGGTCAATGAAACCGAAATTTTCTACACCGATGCGGAAGGCAACTTTTTGCTGCAGGGCCACCTGCTTGACACCCGTGCCAAACGCAACCTGACCGAAGAACGCGTTGAAAAGCTCACGGCGATAGATTTTGACGCCCTGCCGTTCAAGGACGCGTTTACCGTGGTGCGCGGCAATGGCAAACGCAAGATGGCGGTTTTTGAAGACCCCAACTGTGGCTATTGCAAGCGCTTTGAACGTGACCTGCAAAAAGTCAACGATGTGACGGTTTACATGTTTTTGTACCCCATCCTGGGCCCTGATTCGACCGACAAGTCCAAAAACATCTGGTGCGCCAAAGACAAGGCCAAGGCCTGGGTGGACCTGATGGTGCGCGACCAACCCGTGGCCAAAGCCAGCTGCGACACCGCGTCGATTGACCGCAACATCGACTTCGGCAGGAAGCACAAGATCACGGGAACACCCACCCTGGTTTTTGCCAGCGGCTCCCGTGTGCCCGGCGCCATCAGCGCGCAACAGGTCGAAAAAGCCCTCACCGACGGCAAGTAGGGCCTGCCACCGCTGCTGACCTCGGCTGACGACCCACCTGCAAACGACCGCAGTGGTCACACAGCAAGCGCTGCAGTGCTCTGAGCCGTGCCTGCTGAAGGCCCGGAGACACACCCTGGCGCCCTGTGCAGCGCCCCCTATCCAGCCTCGCTGCACAAGGTTGCTGCACATAGCCGATTCCACGTTGCGCCCGCAGGAGCAGCGTAGAAGCCGCCTACTTCTTTGTCCTCGATTGAAAGGGTGGAGAAAGAATGGAGAGGGGGCAGACGTAAGGGTGGAGTATTCTTTTGCCTGACACGCCAGGCCTCAACATGAAAAACAAAACACTTCCGTCTACATCCATTCATTACCGCGTCGAGGTAGCCGATCCCAATGCCCACCTGTTTCGCGTGACACTCACCATCCCGTTACCGGCAGCCGGGCAACGGGTGGCCCTGCCGGTGTGGATACCGGGCAGCTACCTGGTGCGCGAGTTTTCAAAAAACCTTCAGTGCCTGGAGGCCCGACAGGGAAGCCGCAGGCCCCTGCCGGTGGAGCAAGTGGACAAATGCACCTGGCACATCCAGTGCGACCCGACCCAGCCACTGGTGCTGACCTATGAAGTCCATGCACGCGACAACTCGGTACGCGCCGCCTGGCTGGACACCGACCGTGGCTTTTTCAATGGCACCAGCCTGTGCCTGAAAGTGGAGGGGCAGGAGAAAGCGCCGCATGCGCTGGAGCTGCCGGCGCCCAAGGCGCTGGCCGGCTGGGCGGTGGCCACGGGATTGACCGCACAAAAGGTCAACAAACGCGGCTTTGGCACGTACGTGGCAGCCGATTACGACGAGCTGGTCGACTGCCCGGTGGAGATGGGCGCCTTCTGGAGCGGCAGCTTCAGCGCCTGCGGCGTGCCGCACCGCTTTGTAGTGGCCGGTGCCGCCGCCACATTTGACGGCGACCGGCTGCTGGCCGATACCCGGAAAATTTGCGAAGCGGAAATCCGTTTCTGGCACGGCGGCAAAAAGCCACCGTATAAAAACTACCTGTTCATGCTCAACGCGGTGGACGACGATTATGGCGGACTGGAGCACCGCAACTCCACGGCATTGATCTGCAACCGCAAAGACCTGCCGCGGCTGGGCGAACCCAAACCATCCGAGGGCTACACCACGCTGCGCGGCCTCATCAGCCATGAGTATTTTCATACCTGGAATGTCAAGCGCCTGCGCCCCGCAGAATTTGAAAACCACCACTACGACCGCGAGAACTACACCGGGCTGCTGTGGTTCTTTGAGGGCTTCACCAGCTATTACGATGACCTTCTTTTACGCCGGGCGGGCCTGCTGGACAACGCGGCCTACCTGAAACTGCTCAACAAAACCATTAACCAGGTGATGCAGACGCCGGGCCGGCTGGTGCAGTCGGTCGCCCAGGCCAGTTTTGACGCGTGGGTGAAGTACTACCGGCCAGATGAAAACACGCCCAATGCCACCGTGAGCTACTACACCAAGGGCGCGCTCGTGGCCCTGTGTTTTGACCTGACATTGCGCAGTGAAAGCCGGCCTGCCGAAAACGCCAACGCGGGCGCGACGCTCGACGACGTGATGCGCACGCTCTGGCTGAACTGCAAGGCCGGCCCCATGCGTGAGGCTGATTTTGCGCAGGCTCTCCTGGCCCTGGGTCATCGCTCCTTCGCGCCCGAACTGACACGCTGGGTGCACGGGCGGGCCGAGCTTCCCTTGAAAGAACTGCTGCAGCAGCACGGCGTGGCCGTATTCGAAGAACCGGCCCAGCTGGCACAGCGGCTGGGCCTGCGGGTCGGCGAAGGCCAGAGTGTGCAAATCAAGGCCGTGCTGCGTGGCGGGGTTGCCGAGCAGGCTGGTTTCGCGGCCGGCGATGAATGGCTGGGACTGGAACCCGCCGGCAGCGCGCGGGCGCGCCATGCCGGCCAACCTGGCGGCTGGCGCATGAGCCGGCTGGACGACCTGCTGCTCTACGCAGGGACGGCCAAAAAAGTTGTGGCGCTGGTGTCGCGCGACAAGCGACTGATGCGGCTGGAGCTGGCCATGCCGGCCGCCCTCACCACCTGGCGGCTGGCAGTGCAGGATGCCGGACTGGTTGATCGGTGGCTGGCGCCCAAGGCCTGAAGCTCCGCGGAAAGCTTGCGCAATGCCGAAAACGGGCCGGAACGTGGCATGATAAATTGGTCAAAACGAAGGACTTTCCATGAGCTACGAAACAATTGTGATCTCTACCCAGGGCCCCGACGCGCGCAAGGTCGGCATCATCACCCTGAACCGCCCCAAGCAACTCAATGCGCTCAATGACCAGCTCATGGATGAACTGGGAGCCGCACTCAAGGGGTTTGATGCGGACGACAGCGTGGGCTGCATCATCCTGACCGGCAGCGAGAAGGCCTTTGCAGCCGGCGCTGACATCGGCGTCATGGCGAACTACGGCTTTGCCGAGGTCTACAACAACGACTACATCACCCGCAACTGGGAGCAGATCCGCAGCATCCGCAAGCCGGTCATTGCAGCGGTCAGCGGTTTTGCGCTGGGCGGCGGTTGCGAGCTGGCCATGATGTGCGACTTCATCATTGCCGCCGACAACGCGAAATTCGGCCAGCCCGAGATCAAGCTGGGCATCATCCCCGGCGCCGGCGGCACGCAGCGCCTGCCACGGGCGGTCGGCAAGGCCAAGGCGATGGACATGGCCCTGACCGGCCGCATGATGGATGCCGCCGAGGCGGAGCGCGCCGGCCTGGTCAGCCGCGTGGTGCCGCTGGACAACCTCATGGACGAGGCGCTCGGCGCAGCCCTGATGATTTGCGGCTACGGCCAGATCGCGCTCATGGCCGCCAAGGAGGCGATCAACCGCGCCTTCGAAAGCGGGCTCAGTGACGGCGTGATGTTTGAGCGGCGGCTTTTCCACGCGATCTTCGCCACCAGTGACCAGAAAGAAGGCATGGGCGCATTTTTGAACAAACGCAAACCGGTGTTCAGCCATCGCTGACGCCAGCGCTTTTCAAGCGGCTATAATATCGGTCGCGCGGTGATATAGCTCAGTTGGTTAGAGCGCAGCATTCATAATGCTGATGTCGGTGGTTCAAGTCCACCTATCACCACCAAACATTCAAAAAGGCGGGCGATCAATGATCGGCCCGCCTTTTTCTTTGGCCGGTGGTTGCACGCAACCGAAACTGCTCAGGAAGTTGGGTCAACGCCGCCACAAATCTCTGAGAACCTGTTTACGATCTAAACGAGGCCGCGTTGGGGTGCAATCGGGATGAGTGGGGCGCCCGGGTCCGCCGCATGGGCTAATGCCCATGCAAGGGCCCGGGTGGCTCAATCGCCCGATTTCACCCCAACCCGAAGGGCAAGCGCCTTCTCGGGCGGTCTGCGGCGTTGCGGCGCTTGCCCATAGCCCGAGCTATGGGCGGCGCACCGCGCCTTGCATCCCATCCCGAGAAGGTGCTTGCGCGGCCCCGTTTAGATCGTAAACAGGTTCTGAGCCATTGATCCGGGGTACTGACTTCAGGTCGAAGCTTTAAACCGTTGATTCATAAAGTTTTTCGGGCAGTGCGGTAGAATTGCCAACCGAGCGCAGACGCCTGCGAAAGCCTCGCAAACCGGGACTTGCCGATGAATCGGCCGCAACCGCCGAGGCGCCCGCCGACCTCTCTTTAATTTTCACAGCCTCTGGACACATACCATGAACCGCTGCACCCACCGCCTGATGGCCGTCCTGGTCCTGACAGCTGCTGCTGCCAGCCTGGTCACAACGCCGATTGCCGCCCAGACAGACGACGCCCCACTCAAGGTTCGGGAATTTCCCAAAGCCGCCCTGCGCGGCGAAATGACTGTGCTGGCGCCTCCGGAAATTTCCCTGAACGGCAAAGCTGACCGCCTCTCGGTCGGTGCACGCATACGTGATGCCAACAACCACTTTATCCTGCCGGGTCCGCTGACCAACCAAACGCTGGTGGTCAACTACCTGCGCGACAACATCGGCCAGGTGCAGCAGGTCTGGATCCTCAACGCAGAAGAAGCCAGGGAAAAGCGGGCCGGTTCCGCCGGCACCGTTTTCAACTTCATCACCGGCACGGCTGCGGCTCCCGCGGACGACGGCAAGACACCCTACACGCAGCTGCCGGCCTACAAGCAGTAATCTGGCGTCATCCATCGCCAAGCAAGCCTCTCGCCCCTTTTGCCCGTTATTCAAGGGCGACCATAGCTATCATTTATATAGCACATCATGAGCAAAAAAGTTTTTATCAAAACCTTCGGGTGCCAGATGAACGAGTACGACTCGGACAAGATGTCCGACGTGCTGCATGCGGCGGAAGGTTACGAGCCCACCCAGAACGTGGACGAAGCCGACCTGATCCTGTTCAACACCTGCTCGGTGCGCGAAAAGGCGCAGGAAAAAGTCTTCAGCGACCTGGGCCGCGTCAAGCATCTGAAGGAAAAAGGCGTGCTGATTGGCGTGGGCGGCTGCGTTGCCAGCCAGGAAGGCGCGGCTATCATCCAGCGCGCGCCGTATGTCGACGTGGTGTTCGGCCCCCAGACGCTGCACCGCCTGCCCGACCTGCTGGCCAAACGTGCGCGACTGAACAAACCCCAGGTCGACATCAGTTTTCCTGAAATTGAAAAATTTGACCACCTGCCGCCGGCCCGTGTGGAAGGCGCTAGCGCCTTTGTCAGCATCATGGAAGGCTGTTCAAAATACTGCAGTTACTGCGTGGTGCCCTACACGCGCGGAGAGGAAGTCTCGCGCCCCTTTGAAGACGTACTGGTCGAAGTGGCGGGCCTGGCCGACCAGGGCGTCAAGGAAGTCACGCTGCTGGGGCAAAACGTCAATGCCTACCGCGGCCCCATGGGCAGCACGGCCGAGATCGCCGACTTTGCCACCCTGCTGGAATATGTGTCCGATATTCCCGGCATCGAACGCATCCGCTATGTCACCAGCCACCCCAACGAGTTCACGCAAAACCTGATTGACGCCTATGCCCGGCTGCCCAAGCTGGTCAACCACCTGCATCTGCCGGTGCAGCACGGCTCGGACCGCATCCTGATGGCCATGAAGCGCGGCTACACCGCCATGGAATACAAAAGCACCATTCGCAAATTGCGCGCCATCCGCCCCGACCTCGCCATGAGCAGCGATTTCATCGTCGGCTTTCCGGGCGAAACCGAAGAAGATTTTGGCAAGATGATGAAGCTGATTGACGAGGTGGGCTACGACACCTCCTTCAGTTTCATCTACAGCCCGCGGCCCGGTACACCTGCCGCCGCGCTGCACGACGATACGCCGCACGAGGTCAAGCTCAGGCGCCTGCAGCATTTGCAGGCCACGATCGACGACAGCGTGCGCGCCATCAGCGCCAGCCGCCTGGGTACCGTGCAGCGCATTCTCGTGGAAGGCGCGTCGCGCAAGGACCCGACCGAACTGATGGGTCGCACCGAGTGCAACCGCGTGGTCAATTTCAAGGGCCAGCCGCAGTTGATCGGCCAGATGCTCGACATCACCATCACGGCGGCCACACAGCGCTCCCTGCGCGGCGAAGTCCTGACCCGGGACATCGCCATGCCGGCCTGAGGCGGCTCGTTGCGCCAGCACGCCAAGCACATGCTGCAACGGTTTTCGTTCCGGCAACTGCTAGTCATCGCGTTCCTGCTGATCGCCGCCTTGCTCGGCGCCGCTTCGCTGCGCGCGCTGTTCACCCTCGAAGACCTGACACTGCAGAGCCGCGACAATGCGGCCCGCGCGCTTGAACTGGGCAGCGCGGCCCAGTCGCTGGGCGAGCGCAGCGTCTCGATGGAACGCACCTCAAGGCAGTCGGTTGTCCTCGACGACCGGGTGCTGCGTGAACGCTTTGGCGATGAAGTCCGCGAGTCGACGGCCATCCTGGACAGCCTGGTCAAGGAAGGCATCCCGAACGCGAAAGCGCGGCAATGGCGCGCGCACCTGCAAACCGTTGTCAGCCTGATGCCCGGCCCGCCGGCAACCGCGCTGGACCGGGAACGCCAGCTGGCGCAGGAGTTTCGCGAACTGGAGGGGGTCAATGCGGCCATCGCGGTGCAGGTTCAGCAAGCCATTCAGCAACGCAACAAATCGCTGGAAGGCCGGCTGGAGGCCAGCCGCCAGCGTCTGGCGCAGCAGGTGGGCTGGGCCATCGCACTGGCGGTGGTCATGGCGCTGGCGTTCGGCATCTGGTTCACCCTGCCCCTGAAGCGGCTGGAACATGCCATCGTGGGCCTCGGTGAAAACCGGCTGGACCAGGTGATTGCGATCCAGGGACCGGCCGATCTGGCTCTGGTCGGGCAGCGGTTGAACTGGCTGCGGTTGCGCCTGGTGGAGCTCGATGCCGACAAGTCCCGCTTTTTGCGCCATATCTCGCATGAGCTCAAGACGCCACTGGCGTCCCTGCGAGAAGGGGTGTCACTGCTGGAAGACGGCGTGGCCGGCCCCTTGAGCGATGACCAGCGCGAGATTGCGCAAATCCTGAAGCACAACACCGGCGTGCTGCAGGGGCAGATTGAGGATTTGCTGCGCTTCAATACCGCGGCGTTCGAGGCGCGCCAGTTGCGCAGGCAGACGGTGGACCTGCTGCAGCTCATGGAGGATCAGGTCGACGCGCAGCGCCTGCAATGGCGTGCACGGGAATTGTCGGTCGCCGTCGTGGGTGAGCCGCTCAGGATGGAGCTGGACGCCGAGAAAATCGGCACCGCGCTGGCCAACCTCCTGTCCAACGCCATCCGCTACTCACCGCCCAGGGGCATGGTCCGCCTGGAGCTGGCTGCGCTGCCGGGCCGGGTACGCATCGATATTCACGACCAGGGCATCGGCGTGGCTGCAGCCGACCGAGACCGGATTTTCGAGCCCTTCTACCGTGGCGAGCGGCAACCCGCCGACGTGGTACGCGGCAGCGGCATTGGTTTGTCCATCGTGCACGAATATATTGCGGCGCACGGCGGGCGCCTTGAACTGCTGCCAGACCAACCTGGTGCACACTTCCGGATTGAGCTTCCCCATGTTTCCAAACCCTGATTTTTCCACTCGCCGCATCCACGCGGGCCTGCTGGCCCTGGCGGCTGCGGCCGCGCTGGCGGCCTGCAGTGCCGGCCCGTCCAGCCAGGGCGTCGGCGACGCGGCGGGCAAGACGGCCCCACAACCCGCTACCGCGGCCGAGCGCGCTGCACGTGCCAATGCCGGCCAGCCGGCTGGCGCAGCGAAGCCAGCCCCATCGGCCGAGCCGGACGCCGTGGTCCGCATGCTGGCCTATGCCGAGCGGGTACGCGTGATGCCACCCGCCGAACTGGGCCAGGAGCTCGCACGGCTGGGCGACGCGTCCACTCCCGCCGATCAGCTGCGGCTGTCCCTGGTCCTGAGCCAGCTTCATCAATTGCCAGACCTGATACGGGCGCAGGAGTTGCTGGCCCGGGTACTCGGCAACGCGGACACGGAAGCCCAGGCGCTGCAGCCGCTGGCCCGCCTGCTGGCCTCGCGTTTTGCCGAGCAGCGCCGCCTTGAAGAACAGCTTGAAAAACAGAACCAGCAGATGCGCGATGTGCAGCGCAAGCTGGACCAGACCAATGAAAGGCTGGAAGCGCTCAAGGCCATTGAGCGCAGCCTGGCGAGCCGTCCCCCGGCTGCGCCCGCATCGTCCCCGGCACCAGCCAACCGTGGCCGGCCCCCGGCGCCATGACCTCATGACCGACTCTTCCACGCCATCCGCAGCGCCGGTCTCACAAGCAGCCCATCTGTTGGTCGTTGACGACGACCCGGACATGCTGCGCCTGCTGACGATCCGGCTCACGGCGGCGGGGTACCGCGTGACCGCAGTCACCTCTGCGGAGGCGGCCATGACCCAGCTCCATATCGAGCGGCCGCAACTGGTGCTGAGCGACGTGCAGCTTCCCGGCCGCGATGGCCTGGCCCTGTTTGACGACATCCGCGCCCAGCATCCTTCGCTGCCGGTGATCCTGCTGACGGCGCATGGCACCATTCCCGATGCGGTGGAGGCGACCGAGCGGGGCGTGTTCACCTACCTGACCAAACCTTTTGACGGCAAGGGCCTGCTCGACAAGATCGCGCAGGCCCTGGCGCTGAGCGCGCCTTCGCATCCGGCCAGGCGGGGCAGCCCCGAGGCATGGCAACACCAGATCATCAGCCGCTCCAGCCGCATGGCCGAAGCGCTGGCGGAAGCGCGCATGATCTCGCAATCGGACGCCAGTGTGCTGCTGCGCGGTGAAAGCGGCACCGGCAAGGAACTGCTGGCACAGGCCATCCACCAGGCCAGCCCGCGCGCCGGCAAACCCTTTATCGCCGTCAACTGCGGCGCCATCCCCGAGGCCCTGCTGGAGTCGGAACTGTTCGGCCACGTCAAGGGCGCCTTCACCGACGCGGTGGCCAGTCACAAGGGCTTGTTCCAGGCAGCCGACGGCGGCACACTGCTGCTCGACGAAATTGGCGACATGCCGCCCGCCCTTCAGGTCAAGCTGCTGCGCGTGCTGCAGGAGCGGGTGGTGCGGCCGCTGGGCTCTAGCCAATCGATCCCGGTGGACGTGCGCATCATCTCGGCCACCCACCGCGACCTGGACTCCGCCATGGCCGAAGGCCAGTTCCGCGCCGACCTGTATTACCGCCTCAATGTGGTGACACTGACACTGCCGCCGCTGTCGGAGCGCCGCGAGGACATTCCCCTGCTGGCCAACCATTTCCTCATCAAACTGGCCAGCAAGTATGACAAACGCCTGAGCGGCTTCGCCCCCGAAGCCATCAAGGCCCTGACCACGGCCGCCTGGCCGGGCAATGTGCGGCAGCTCTACAACGTGGTGGAGCAGGTCTGTGCGCTGTCGACCACGCCGCTCGTGCCGCTGGCCCTGGTGCAGCGCGCCCTTCGCTCGCCGAGTGTGCAGGTACTCACTTTTGCCGAGGCCCGGCAACGTTTTGAACGCGACTACCTGGTCGGCCTGCTCAAGCTGACCGATGGCAATGTGGCCGACGCCGCGCGCCTGGCCGACCGGAATCGCACCGAGTTTTACCGCCTGATGCAAAAACATGGCTTGACGCCCGGGCATTTCAAGGCCGACAGCACCTCCACCGCCTGACGGCCCGTGACGGATGGCGGGGCCCCGCCGCCAGGCAGTCGCTGGCTGGCGACAGCCTGGAGCCCCTGATTTCAAAGGGATTTTTTCTGCAGGCGCAGAAGGCTGTCGCTCTCAGGCGACAAAAAAGCAGCTTTTGACCGGTTTTTCCGGATTTGTCGCTGCCACTCCCGGAACATCCTGGCCAAGTGGTTGATTTTAAAGGAGTTTTCAGAACTGGCACAGGGTTTGCCCTAGTCAGTCCATGGAAACCTTTTTCAGCCCGTTTCGTGGCAAAGTTTTCGCCCCTTCCCGCGCCCCTTTTGTCCCTGATGTTTCAGGCAGCGGCAACGCCTGGCAGGCCCGCCTGACCGCCCTGGCATGCTTGGGCCTGCTGGTCCTGGGCGCGGGCCAAGCCCGCGCCTGGAGCCTGGACGACGTCGCCGGCCTGGCCCGCGAGCGTGCCCAGACACCCTTCAAACCCGCCACGCAAGCCATGCCGGCGGAACTCGCCAACCTCGACTATGACGGTTACCGCGACATCCGCTTCAACCCGGCCAGTACGGTGTGGCGAGCCGACAAACTCCCCTATGAAGTGAATTTCTTCCACATTGGCAGGGAGGTGGCCTCGGTTCGCATCCATGAGATCACGCCCGAAGGCGTCAAACCGATCCCCTACCGCCCCGCCGAATTCAATTACGGAAAAAACAGCTTGTCGCCAGAAAAGTGGGGCGACCTCGGCCACGGTGGGCTGCGCGCTTTCAACAACCTGAACTCGGCTACTTACAAGGACGAATTGGCGGTGTTCCAGGGCGCCAGCTACTTCAGGGCGCTGGGCACAGGCCAGCGTTACGGCTTGTCAGCCCGCGGCTTGGCAGTGGACACCGTGGGCGGCGGCAAGGAAGAGTTTCCGCGCTTCACGGACTTCTGGCTGGAAAAACCCGCGGCCGATGCGAAGCGGCTCACGGTTTATGCGCTGATGGACTCGCAGCGCATGACGGGCGCCTACCGTTTTGACATCACGCCGGGTGAACAGACCACCACAGCGGTGCAGGCACGCATCTTCATGCGGGACAACAAGCAGCCGGGCGCCCAAACGCCGGTCAAGACGCTGGGGCTGGCACCGCTGACCAGCATGTTTTTCTTTGGTGAAAACCAGCCCCGCCCCGGCGACTTTCGGCCAGAAGTACACGACTCGGACGGCTTGATGATTGCGACCGGAGAAGGGGAATGGCTGTGGCGTCCGCTGCAGAACCCTGCCTCACCGCTGGTCACCTCGTTTCGCATGAAGAGCCTCAAGGGCTTCGGCCTGATGCAGCGCGACCGCGCGTTCAACAGCTACGAGGACACCGAAGCACGTTACGAGCTCAGGCCCAGCGCCTGGGTGACACCGGTCGGTGACTGGGGCGCCGGTCGCGTGGAGCTTTTGCAATTTGCCACGCCGGACGAGACCCATGACAACGTGGCGGCCTACTGGGTACCCGACAGGATGCCCGCCCCCGGCGAGTCCCTGGACCTGGCCTGGCAGATAGCCTGGCAAGGCAAGAACCAGCAACTGCCGCCCAACGGCTGGGTCACCCAATCGCGCCGCGGCACCGGCTATTCCAAGCTCGATGCCAATGCGCGGAACCAGCAGATCCAGTTCGTCATCGATTTTGCGGGACCGGCACTCGAGGCCTTGCCCGAAGACGCCGCCGTTCGGGCCATTGCCACCGCCAGTGCCAACGGCCGTGTGCTCGAAAGCCTGGCTTACCGCAACCCTGCCACGGGCACCTGGCGCATGACCTTGCGCGTGCAGCGACTCAACCCGGCCCAGCCGGTCGAACTGCGTGCCTTCCTTCAACACAACAGCAACACCTTGAGTGAAACATGGACCAACCTCATCACACCTTGATCCAGCCCGGCAGCCGCAGCCCCCTGCGGGAGGAGCGTCACCCGAACTCGGTCACCGCACCGCCCATCCATCGCGGCTCCATGGTGCCGCGTCCGTGGCGCGGCTTCTGGAACGGCCTGGGAACGGCCGCGCTGATGCCGCTGGTGGGACTGACCACCCCAAGGCCGGCCCGCGTGTTGCCGCGCGAGAGGCTGGAGCCCTGGCAGCACGCGGCCCAATGCCGCCGGGCCATCTTCGTGGTGCTGACCCTGCTCAGCACAGTGCTGGCCACCTGCATTTTTGCCGACATGCAGCCCGACTATGACAACGCCTGGCTGGAGTACGGCCAGATCAGCCTGTTTGCGCTGCTGTCGGCCTGGGTGGTCACAGGTTTCATGACGGCCGTGATGGGGTTTTATGTGACGCTGTTCGGAGATGCCCGGGCCCTGTCGGCCAAAAAGGTGCAGCACTACCCGCTGAATGAGTCGACCCGCACGGCCATCATCATGCCCATCTGCAATGAAGATGTGCGCACCGTGTTTGCCGGCCTGCGCGCCACCTGCGAGTCGGTGGCGATGACCGGCCATGTGAAAAACTTCGACGTGTTTGTGCTGTCGGACAGCAGCAATCCGGCCATCATCAAGGCCGAGCGGGCCGCATGGGAAGACCTGCGCACCCAGCTGGCCGCCCACCCAGAGCAGCCGCAGATCGAAGTGTATTACCGCCTGCGCAAACGCCGCACCGACCGCAAGGCCGGCAACGTGGCCGACTTCTGCCGCCGCTGGGGCAAGGACTACCGCTACATGGTGGTGCTGGATGCCGACAGCGTGATGAGCGGCGATTGCCTGGTCTCAATGGTCAAGCTGATGGAAGCCAACCCCAGGGCGGGCATCATCCAGACAGCCACCCAGGCCATCGGCCATGTGACGCTGCATGCGCGTGCGCAGCAGTTCGCCTCGCGCGTGACGGGCCGGCTCTTCACGCTCGGCATGCAGTTCTGGCAGATGGGCGAGTCGCACTACTGGGGCCACAACGCCATCCTCCGCATAGCACCCTTCATGCAGCACTGCGCACTGGCGCATATCAAGGGCACGGGCGGCATGGCGGGCAGCATCATGTCGCATGACTTCGTGGAAGCCGCCCTGATGCGCCGCGCCGGTTACCACGTCTGGCTGGTGGCCGACCTGGTGGGCAGTTATGAGCAGCAGCCGCCCGATTTGCTCGCAGAATTGCAGCGGGACCGCCGCTGGTGCCAGGGTAATTTGCAAAACTCGCGCCTGATTGCAGAGCCGGGCATTCATCCGGTGCACCGCTCCATGTTTGCCACCGGTGCCATGGCCTACCTGTCGGCGCCGCTGTGGCTGTGCTTCCTGACACTGGGAACGGCGCTGTGGCTGTCGGGCTCGCCCATGATGAGCGACTGGGCCCTGCTGCCCGGCGAACTCGTGTCGCTCTGGGCCTGGACGCTGTGCATGCTGTTTTTACCGCGCATCCTCGGCCTTGCAGCCGTGCTGATCAACCGCCAGCAACAGGCGTACGGCGGCACGGCCAGCCTGCTGCGGAGCGCGCTGCTGGAAACCCTCATTGCCCTGCTGCAGGCGCCCATCCGCATGCTGGCGCACTCGCTGTTTGTCGTGGTTGCCCTGACGGGCCTGAAGCTGGAATGGAAATCGCCCCCGCGCGAGGCCGCAGCCGTGCCTTGGCGGCATGCGTTGGCGCAGCTCGCCCCGATGAGCGGCGTGATCGCCTTGCTGGCAGCCGGCATTGCAATGATTGACGCAGGCGCCCTGGTCTGGCTGCTGCCTGTGGGTTTGCCCCTGCTGCTGGCGATTCCGATGACCGTGCTCACCAGCCAGGTGGGTGTGGGCGCGGCCCTGCGCGCGCAAAGCTACCTGCTGATTCCAGAAGAAACCCGGTCACCGGCCGTGCTGCGCCGCGCCTGGCTGCATGCCAGCCGGCGGGCCCAGCCGTGGCTGAAGGCGGCCTGACGCTTTGAAAGCCTACAAAAAAAGCCGCTTCAACCGGCTTTTTTTGTGGGCAGATGGCCCCGATTCCATTTCTAATTCAATGCGAGAGTAGGCGCGCCGTCGCAGACAGTGCTACGGCACGGCAAGGCGGCGCAACGACCTATCGCTTTGAAGTAGAAATGGAATCAGAACTTCGGCATGCCTTTCATGCCGCCCATGCGCTTCATCATCTTCATCATGCCGCTGCCCTTCATCTTTTTCATCATGCCCTGCATCTGCTCAAACTCGTTGAGCAGGCGGTTGACTTCCTGAACCTGCACACCCGAGCCGGCCGCGATGCGGCGCTTGCGGGTGGCCTTGATGAGCTCGGGCTTGCGGCGCTCCAGCGGGGTCATGCTCTGGATGATGCCTTCCTTGCGCTTGATGTCTTTTTCGGCCTTGTCCATGTCGACCTGGCCGGCCTTGGCCGCCATCTGCGCCGGCAGCTTCTCGAGCAGGCTGGACAGGCCGCCCATGTTCTTCATCTGCTGGAGCTGGCTTAGAAAATCGTTGAGGTCAAAGCCGTCGCCCGACTTGATCTTGGCGGCGAGCTTTTGCGCTGCGGCCACATCAACGCCTGCCGCGACCTGCTCGACCAGGGCGACAATGTCGCCCATGCCCAGGATGCGGCCGGCATGCCGCTCGGCATCAAACACCTCCAGGCCGTCGATTTTTTCACTGGTGCCGGAGAACTTGATCGGTGCACCGGTGATCTGCCGCACGCTCAGTGCCGCACCGCCGCGCGAGTCGCCGTCAGTCTTGGTCAGGATGATGCCGGTCAGCGGCAACGCCTCCTTGAAGGCCTTGGCCGTGTTGACCGCGTCCTGTCCCTGCATGGCATCGACGACGAACAGCGTTTCAACCGGGTTGAGTACGGCGTGCAGCTCCCTGATTTCCTTCATCAGGGCTTCATCAATGGCCAGGCGGCCGGCGGTGTCGACGAGCAGCACGTCAAAGAAATGCCTGCGTGCGTAGTCGATCGCGGCTTTGGCAATGTCGACGGGCTTCTGGTCGGGCGTGCTCGGAAACCATTCCGCACCGGCCTGCGCCGTCACGGTCTTGAGCTGCTCAATGGCAGCAGGCCGGTAGACGTCACCCGACACCGTCAGGACTTTTTTCTTGCGCTTTTCAATCAGGTGCTTGGCCAGCTTGGCCGTAGTGGTGGTCTTGCCCGCGCCCTGCAGGCCGGCCATCAGGATCACCGCGGGTGGTTGCGCCGCCAGGTTGATGTCGCTGACGCCCTCGCCCATGGTCGCCGCCAATTCGCGGTTGACGATGCCCACCAGAGCCTGGCCGGGAGAAAGCGAACCCATCACCTCCTGGCCGAGGGCCTTGTCCTTGACGCGGGCGATGAAGTCGCGCACCACCGGCAGGGCCACGTCGGCTTCGAGCAGCGCCATGCGCACCTCGCGCAGCATGTCCTGCACGTTGGATTCGGTGATGCGGGCCTGGCCTCGCATTTCCTTGACGAGGCGGGAGAGTTTGTCGGTAAGGGCTGAGGCCATGAGCAGGCTCCACAAACATGGAGCAATTAGGAAAGGAAAGAGGAGAGGAAAGAAAGCACTACGGGCTAAACTGTAGCCATGATTTTAGCTTTCAGTGCGTGGTGGGGTCTTGGGGCGGCAGTGGGCGCCGCTTTAGCCTACGCAACCCTGGCGCTGGCCACCCCTCGCCTGAGCCCGGCCACCATCCGCGGAATTTTGCTGGCGGCATGGCTGCTGCACGCGTTGGCACTGGCCAACGGGCTGCTTGGAGAGCCGCCGCGTTTTGGCTTTGCGCCCGCCCTTTCCATGACCGTCTGGCTGGTGCTGACCGTCTACGCGATTGAAAGCAGCCTGTTTCCGCAGCTCCAGGCCCATTGGGCACTGGCGGGGCTGGGCAGCGCCGCAGTCATTTTGACGCTGCTCTTTCCGGGCACCAGCTACCACCGGATCGCCTCGCCCTGGCTGCCGCTGCACTGGGCGCTGGGCATTGCCTCCTATGGGCTGTTTGCCGCGGCGGTGGTGCATGGCTGGCTGATGACGCGCTCGGAGCGGTCCATCCGGCAGGCCGCGCAAACCGATGCCGGCGTGCCGCTGCTCACACTGGAGCGCCTCACCTTTCGCTTCGTGGAAGCAGGTTTCGTGCTGCTGTCAGCGACCCTGCTGGTGGGCTGGCTGTTTGCCGAAACGCTTTACGGCCCGGGCCTGGTCCGGATGTGGAACCACAAAACGATTTTTTCCGTGCTGTCCTGGCTGACCTTTGCGGGGCTGCTGGCCGGGCGTGCCCGCCTCGGCTGGCGCGGCCGCAAGGCGGTGCACGTGTTGTACCTGGGCGCGGGCCTGCTGCTGCTGGGCTATGCGGGTTCGAGCTTTGTGCTTGAAGTCATCCTGAGGCGTGCATGAAATACCTGCTGGTCGCGGCTCTTGTGCTGGTGGTTTTCTGGCTCTGGCGCCACAACCGGCAGGCCGAAAGAGATGAAGCCGCCGCGGCTCGTCCGCCCAGCCCGCCGCGCCCGGCCACCGAGGTCACGGAGATGGTGGCCTGCGAGGTTTGCCACGTGCATCTTCCCCGGTCCGAAGCCCTGATCGGATCCAGGGGCGGCATCTACTGCAGCGATGCGCATCGCCGTCAGGCCGGAGGCTAGATGACCACGCCATCCCAGTGGTTTGAGACGGCGGAAAAGATCCCCGGAGCCTGGGAGACTGAACCCGAACTCGGTTCGTTCGGGCGCCTCTGGCGCGTTTTCATGACGGCGCGCGTCGCGACTGCCGGCGTGCTGGTGGTCCTGCAAGCCGTCATCCATGCCTTGGGCAGCAGCAGCAATCGCTGGCCCGTCGCCGTGTGCATTGCCTACTTGTGTGCGACGCTGGCCGTACGGCTCTGGGCCCGGCCACGGCCACCGGGCCGCACGTTTGACGCACACTGGCTGGCCACCATCGGGGTGGACGTGATCACCTTCTCCCTGCTGGAATTCCTGCAATCGGGCGGCATCAATTACGCCCCGCTGTTTGCCCTGCCGGTGCTTCTGTCGTCGATTCTCGGGCCGATTTTGCTGGCTTTTGGCACGGCTGCCAGCGTCACGCTTTTGTTGCTCGCCGATGCCTGGTGGACTTCCCTGCAGACGTTGGGGGATTTCAACGCGCGCTTTCTCCAGGCCGGCCTGAGCGGCTCGGGATTCTTCCTGGTGGCACTGCTGGCCAACCAGCTGGCGCTGCGGTTGGCGCGGGAGGAACAACGGGCCAAGGCCAGCCAGTCTGCGGCCCGCATGCAGACCCAGGTCAATGAACTGGTCATTGAAGCATTGGCCGATGGCGTGCTGGTGGTTGACGTCAATGGCGTTGTGCGTTCTGCGAACCCGGCTTCCAGGCGCTTGCTGTTCATGCGCAAGGCCATCCGCAACGCGCCCTTCATGCTGGCCACGGAAAACGCCTGGCAACCGCTGGCCGACCTGATGCATCACACCTTCCTGACGCAGTCCCCCCAGGAAGCGGACATCCGGCTTGAATACCCGGCACGCAACACAAGGCGGCTGCATGTGCGCACGCGCCTGGCGGCCTCGCAGAACGGCACGCACGAAAACCTCTGCGTGATGTTTCTCGAGGACCTGCGCGAAATGGAAGCGCGTGTGCGCACCGAAAAAATGGCCGCCATGGGGCGCATGTCTGCCGCGGTGGCCCACGAAATCAGGAACCCGCTCGCCGCCATTTCACAGGCCAACGCCCTGCTTGAGGAAGACCTGCAAGATGCCGGCCACCGGCAACTCACCGCCATGGTCAGGCAAAACGCCCAGCGCCTGGCCAAAATTGTCGATGAGGTCCTGAACATCTCGCGGGCTCAGGAGCAGGCACCGGCGCCGCAGACGACTTCGCTGATGCTGGATGACACCGTCGTTCACATCGCCACCGATTGGGCCAGACAGACCGGGGCATCACCGCGCCTGCGCCTGACCATGGGAGCGGCCCAGGCCGCGGTCCGGTTCGAGGCCGAGCATCTGCGGCGCCTGATGGTCAACCTGCTGGATAACGCCCTGCGTTATGCCAGCACCTCCGCGCATTCGATGGAAGTGGTCACCCGGGTGATGGCGGGAGGCGAGGTCCGGCTGGCGGTATGGAGTGATGGCCAACCGCTGGAGGCGACGGTCGAGACCCATTTATTCGAACCTTTTTTCTCCTCCGAAAGCCGCTCCAGCGGGCTGGGCCTCTACATTTGCCGGGAGTTGTGTGAGCGTTACGGCGCCCTGATTGGCTATCAGCGGGTCGCGCGTGATGCCGCCGAAGGCAATGAGTTTTTTGTCATCTTCAAGCCGGCGCCACAATCACCGGGCAACTCCCAGCTTTCTTTTGACACAATGCCTGCCTGAGACCCTACGCATACCCCTACGCATGCAACTACCCTCCACCACACCAGCCCATATTCTTGTCGTCGACGATGAGCCGGATCTGCGCACCCTGTATGAGCTGACGCTGCTTCGCGAAGGCTATCGGGTGGAAGCGGCCGGCGATTTATTGCAGGCGCGCGAGCAGCTTGAGAGCAAGCGCTTCGATGCGGTTATCACCGACATGCGCCTGCCCGATGGGCTGGGGCTGGAGCTGCTGCGTGAGCTGGTGGCCCAGCAGCGCGCGGAACGCTGCGTGATCATCACAGCGCACGGCTCCGCCGAAAATGCGGTGGAAGCCCTCAAGGCCGGCGCGTTCGACTATCTCACCAAACCCGTTGACCTGAAGCAGTTCCGCAACGTCGTGGCATCAGCCATCCAGGGCACGCAGAATCTGGCGCGGCCAGCCGCTGGCGATACCAGGCCTGGCGAACTGAGCCCGGGACCGACCGTTGCCACCTCAGCCAAATCGGACAAATCAGATAAGCCGTCAGCCATCCTGCAAAAGCTGGTCGGCGAATCGGCCGTGATGCGGGCGGTCAAGTCGCGCATTGTCAAGGTAGCCGGCAGCATGGCACCGGTCCTGATACAGGGCGAGTCGGGCACGGGCAAAGAGCTGGTGGCGCGCGCGGTGCATGCCTGCAGCCACCGCGCCACCGGCCCTTTTGTGGCGGTCAACTGCGGCGCCATTCCGGAAAACCTGCTCGAAGCAGAGTTTTTTGGCGCGCGCAAAGGCGCCTACACCGGCTCGACCCAGGACCGGCAAGGCTACTTTCAGGCCGCCAAGGGGGGAACCCTGTTTCTCGATGAGATCGGCGACCTGCCGCTGGCCATGCAGTCAAAGCTGCTGCGTGCGATCCAGGAGCGCTCGGTGCGGCCGCTGGGCTCGCCGCAGGAAGACACTGTCGATGTCCGCATCGTCAGCGCCACGCACAAGGACCTGGGCGCGCAAGTTCAGGCAGGCGCCTTCCGGCAGGATCTGTATTACCGGCTCAACGTGATCGAAATCGGTGTGCCGCCGCTGCGCGAGCGGCGCGAAGACCTGCCGGCACTTTGCCAGGCCCTGCTGTCAAGAATCTGCAAGGAGTCGGGGCTCGCCGTGCCTGAGCTCACCGGCGCGGTGATGGAGCAGCTGCGCTCGCATCCCTTTGACGGTAATGTCAGGGAACTGGAAAATATCCTGCACCGCGCGGTGGCACTTGGCGAAGGCAACGACCTGCATTTCGAGGCGCCCCCCCAGGATTTCGTGGCGGTTCCGGAAAATCTGCAGGCGTTTCTCGACCAGCAGGAGAAAAACATCCTCTCCAAGGTGTTGCAGGAGACCGGGTTTAACCGCACCGCTGCCGCCTCCAAACTGGGGCTGAGCCTGCGCCAGATCCGCTACCGGATTGCCCGCCTGAACATCGAGACACCCGGCGGCGATGACACATCCGATGAACCTGCCTGAACCCGACGGCACGCCGGCTGTCAGCGCGGCCTTGTGGCGGGATGGCTGGTATCGCTTCGCACGCACGCTGGCGTCACCGAATTTCGGCCCGCGTCCGTGCGGCGCACACATTGACCTGATCGTCATTCACTCCATCAGCCTGCCACCCGGCGAGTTTGGCAACGGCAACGTGCAGCGCCTCTTTACCAATCAGCTCGACTGGGAAGCACACCCTTACTTCCAGGGCATTCGGGGCCTGCAGGTGTCGTCGCACTTTTTCATCACCCGCACCGGTGCGTTGTGGCAATTTGTCGGCTGCGACGACCGTGCATGGCATGCCGGCGAGTCCCATTACCGGGGACGCGGCAACTGCAACGACGACTCGATTGGCATTGAACTGGAAGGGCTGGAGGGCAGCACCTTTGAAGCGCGCCAGTACGAGACCCTGGCGGGACTGTGTGCAGCGCTGCTTCAGGCCTATCCCATTGCCCACATTGCCGGGCACGAGCACATCGCGGCCGGACGCAAGCAGGACCCCGGCCCGGGTTTTGACTGGCCCTTGTTGCAACGCTCACTGGCCGCACCCGATAGGTATTTTCCCGCAATCGACTGAACTGATGCGGAGTCGGCAGCCCACCGATGGGCATGCATCGAATGGCTAAAAAATTAATGGCATTTTTACCCACCGAGCATTTGTCGGCCTTGACAGAAGGAAGTCTGCGCAAAAGCCCGTCGGCACTTCGTTTGTCTCGCCAAAGCCTGATCTGACAAGGCTTTCACGGCTATTCGCCACACCCATCCGGCGCCATCCGGCACGCAAAAAACAGCGTGAAAAAGGCCTCAGGACGCAAAAGCGAATTCAGTCGGCGATACACTACCGGTAGTGGCTTGTATTCCACTTGGACCCTAGGTATAGTGTCTTAGCCCTGATTCAGTTTGATGTAATTCGGGCGGATCAGGACGAGGAATATCACGAGGGATATCGCCAAGAAATCAGCTTGCGGATCTGACCAGCCTTCAGCGAACCAGTATCACCCTGAACACCACATCAAACCCAGTCACAAAACAAACAAAGCAAAGAGGAAGTCATGCAAACAGCACAACACGCAGTGCCCAATACGCCAGTTAGTCTGACCGGCAATCCGGTCAACAACGACAGCAACGCGCCAACCAACCCACTCGCCCATTACCAGATCATTCGCCGCAATGGTTCCGTGGTGCCGTTCGAGCCCAACAAGATTGCCGTGGCCATGATGAAAGCCTTCCTGGCCGTGCATGGCACGCAGGGAGCCGCTTCGGCCAGTGTCCGCGAAACCGTCGACGGCCTGACCCAGGCCGTCATTCGGGCCCTGATGCGCTCACGCCCCGGCGGCGGGACCTTTCATATTGAGGATGTACAGGACCAGGTCGAGCTGGGCCTGATGCGCGGAGGCCACCACGAAATTGCCCGCGCCTACGTGCTGTACCGCGAAAAGCGCAGCCAGGAACGCGCCCGCCAGCCGCAGACCCCGGCGCCCGAAGCCCCCATGCTGCATGTGACGGACAGGGGCCAGCGGGTCGCGCTAGACGTGCGCAATTTGCAGGCCCTGATTGAAGCGTCCTGCGCCAACCTGGGCGCCGATGTCAAACCTGACCCGATTGTTGCCGAGACCATGCGCAACCTCTACGACGGGGTGCCCATCGACGAGGTCTACAAGGCGTCCATCCTCGCGGCCCGCACCCTGATCGAAAAAGACCCTGACTACACCTACGCCACTGCACGCCTGCTGATGCACACCATCCGCCGGGAAGTCCTGGGCGAAGAAGTCAGCCAGGAAGAAATGCACACCCGCTATGCAGAGTATTTCCCGAAGTTCATCGCCAAAGGCGTGCAGAACGAACTGCTTGACGAAAAACTGCAGCAGTTTGACCTGGCCCGGCTGGGCGCGGCGCTCAAACCGGAGCGCGACCTGAAGTTTGACTACCTCGGCCTGCAGACCCTGTTTGACCGCTATTTCCTGCATGTGCGCAAACAGCGCATCGAACTGCCGCAGGCGTTCTTCATGCGCGTAGCAATGGGCCTGTCGCTCAACGAAATCGACCGCGAAGCGCGCGCCATCGAGTTTTACGAAATCCTTTCGTCGTTCGATTTCATGTCGAGCACGCCCACCCTGTTCAATGCCGGCACCCTGCGTTCGCAGCTGTCGTCCTGCTACCTCACCACGGTGGCCGATGACCTGGGCGGCATTTACGACGCCATCAAGGAAAACGCCCTGCTCTCCAAGTTTGCCGGCGGACTGGGCAACGACTGGACGCCCGTGCGCGCCCTGGGCGCCCACATCAAGGGCACCAACGGCGAGTCCCAGGGCGTCGTGCCTTTCCTGAAAGTCGTCAACGACACGGCTGTCGCGGTCAACCAGGGCGGCAAGCGCAAGGGCGCGGTCTGCGCCTACCTGGAGACCTGGCACCTGGATATTGAAGAGTTCCTGGAACTGCGCAAAAACACCGGCGACGACCGCCGGCGCACGCATGACATGAACACAGCCAACTGGATTCCCGACCTCTTCATGCGCCGCGTGATGGAAAAGGGCACCTGGACGCTGTTCTCGCCATCGGACACACCCGACCTGCACGACAAGTTCGGCAAGGAGTTCGAAAAAATTTATACCGCCTACGAAGCCAGGGCCGAACGCGGCGAGATCAAGCCTGCCCGCAAGCTGCAGGCCACCGACATGTGGCGCAAGATGCTGTCGATGCTGTTCGAAACCGGCCATCCCTGGATCACTTTCAAGGACGCCTGCAATGTGCGCTCCCCGCAGCAGCATGCCGGCGTGGTGCACTCCTCCAACCTGTGCACCGAGATCACGCTCAATACCAGCGACACCGAAACCGCAGTCTGCAACCTCGGCTCCGTCAACCTGGTCCAGCACCTGAAGGACGGCGCGATTGACCATGACAAGCTGAAAAAGACCATCACCACGGCCATGCGCATGCTGGACAACGTGATCGACATCAACTACTACGCGGTCAAGAAAGCACGCGACTCCAACATGCGCCACCGCCCTGTGGGCCTGGGGATCATGGGCTTCCAGGACTGCCTGTACGAACTGCGCGTGCCCTACGCCTCCCAGGAAGCGGTCGAGTTTGCCGACAAGTCCATGGAGGCGGTCTGCTACCACGCCTACTGGGCTTCTACCGAGCTGGCCAAGGAGCGCGGCAAGTACGCCAGCTACAAGGGATCACTCTGGGACAAAGGCATCCTGCCGCTCGACACGCTGGACATGCTGGCCGAGGAGCGCGGTGGTTATGTGGAAGTCGACCGTTCCGCCACCCTGGACTGGGAGGCCCTGCGCCAAAAGATTGCGCGGGACGGCATGCGCAACTCCAACTGCGTCGCCATTGCCCCGACGGCCACCATCTCCAACATCATCGGGGTGGACGCCTGCATCGAACCCTGCTTTGGCAACCTCTCGGTCAAGTCCAACCTGTCCGGCGAGTTCACCGTCATCAACCACTACCTGGTGCGTGACCTGAAGCGACTCGGCCTGTGGGACGACGTGATGGTTGTCGATCTCAAGCACTTCGATGGCTCGCTTCGCCCGGTTGACCGGGTGCCGCAGGAAATCAAGGCGCTTTACGCCACCGCATTTGAAGTGGAAACGTCGTGGATTGTTGAAGCCGCAGCCCGCCGCCAGAAATGGATTGACCAGGCGCAGTCGCTCAATATCTACATGGCGGGAGCCTCAGGCAAAAAGCTCGATGACACCTACAAGCTGGCCTGGTTGCGCGGATTGAAAACCACCTACTACCTGCGCACCATGGGTGCCACCCACGCCGAGAAATCAACCGTGAAGGCCGGCAAGATGAACTCGGTTTCCTCGGGCTCCGAAGCATCGGGCAGCGGCAAGAGCGCGCTTGAGGTGGCAGCCGCTGCAGCGCAAGTGCAGATGAATGCATCGCCGGCAACCGACATCAAGTTCTGCGCGATCGACGATCCCGGTTGCGAGGCCTGCCAATAAAAAACATCGAGTCGTGCGGTGAAATTCGCCGCACGATTTGATGGTGTGAATCGATGTAATTGAGCAACACTAATTTACAGCGATGTGAATGAACACTTTTCATTTTGTATCGCTGCTTTCATAATCCCAAAGTATTGGAAACCTTTATGTTGACCTGGGACGAAGAAGTCAAACCATCGCTGCAAAAACCTCATGCCAGCGGCTCGACCGACAGCCGCTCGATGGAACTTCCGCCTCTTTCTTCTGATGAGCCTCAAGCCCAGGTGCGCATGCTGCACGATGGCGCTTACGCTCCGGCTGCGCCAGCGGCTCAAGCTGCTCCTGCGGTGAGCAGCACACCGCCAACCGCACTGCGCGTCAAGGCTTCGGACAAACGCATCATCAACGGCCAGACCGACGTCAATCAGCTGGTGCCGTTCAAATACAAATGGGCCTGGGAGAAGTACCTCGCGACCTGCGCCAACCACTGGATGCCGCAGGAAGTCAACATGACGCGCGACATTGCCCTGTGGAAAGACCCGAACGGATTGACCGAAGACGAGCGCCGCCTGGTCAAGCGCAACCTGGGTTTCTTTGTCACTGCCGACTCACTGGCCGCCAACAACATCGTGCTGGGCACCTACCGCCACATCACGGCGCCCGAGTGCCGCCAGTTCCTGCTGCGCCAGGCCTTCGAGGAAGCCATTCACACCCACGCCTACCAGTACATCACCGAGTCGCTGGGCCTGGACGAGGCTGAAATCTTCAATGCCTACAACGAAGTGCAATCCATCAAGGACAAGGACCAGTTCCTGATCCCGTTCATTGAAGTCATTTCCGACCCCCACTTCAAGACCGGCACCACCGAGGCTGACCAAACGCTGCTCAAGTCCCTGATTGTGTTTGCCTGCCTGATGGAAGGCCTGTTCTTCTATGTCGGCTTCACACAGATTCTGGCGCTGGGCCGCCAGAACAAGATGACGGGTGCGGCCGAGCAGTACCAGTACATCCTGCGCGACGAGTCCATGCACTGCAATTTCGGCATCGACCTGATCAACCAGCTCAAGCTCGAAAACCCCCACCTCTGGACCGCGGACTTCAAGGCCGAGATCAAGGCCTTGTTCCTCAAGGCCGTGGAGCTGGAGTACCGGTATGCCGAAGACACCATGCCCCGCGGCGTGCTCGGACTCAATGCCTCCATGTTCAAAGGCTACCTGCGCTACATCGCCAATCGCCGTGCCACGCAAATCGGACTTGAAACTCTCTTCCCCAACGAGGAGAATCCGTTTCCATGGATGAGCGAAATGATCGACCTGAAAAAAGAACGCAATTTCTTTGAGACCCGTGTGATCGAGTACCAGTCAGGCGGCGCCCTGTCGTGGGATTGATCCTGGATTGAATGACGCAAGACACGTAAAAAAATAATGATTTCTAGAATTGCAATGCCCAATGACGCTGCCGCAGAGTGCGCGTTGGGCCTTGCTCCTGTGTTCGCGGCGCTGGGCCGGTTATCCGAAGACCCAACGCCGTGAATCGCTTCGCGTACTCCAGACGTGAAGTGCTCTTTGCAATGTGATCAAGGAGAAAACTATGGCAACTGCGAAAAAACCTGCGGCTAAAAAAGCTGCTCCGAAGAAAGCGCCGGCTAAAAAAGTAGCGGCAAAAAAAGCACCTGCTAAGAAAGTAGCAGCCAAAAAAGCTCCGGCCAAAAAAGCGCCAGCGAAAAAAGTAGCGGCTAAAAAGCCGGCTGCGAAAAAAGCGCCAGCGAAAAAGGCCCCAGCGAAAAAAGTAGCGGCCAAAAAGCCGGCTGCGAAAAAAGCTGCTGCGAAAAAGCCTGCTGCCAAGAAGGTAGCGAAAAAGGTAGCCAAGAAGCCCGCAGCGAAAAAACCCGCCGCCAAGAAAGCAGCGAAAAAACCCGCTGCGAAGAAAGCCGCGAAGAAACCTGCTGCCAAAGCACCCGCTGTAGCGGCTGCCCCTGCGGCTCAGACGACTCTGAACCCGCAAGCTGCCTGGCCGTTTCCAACCGCCAGCAAGCCCTAAGCAGTAAGGTATTTCTGCTCAAAGCCCGATGTCGCAAGATATCGGGCTTTTTTAATGCCCCTTTTTTAATGCCCATTACCTGCCTGCGGCTGCAGGCGCCGCCGGTGGACGGCAAAGCCCATCAGGCACCGGTCAATTGGCGGGCTCATCGCCTGGGGCTCCGCAAACCGCTTCACGCTGGTGCGAGGAGAGACTTCGAGGCGCCAACAATCACGGGCGAGTGTCGCCGCGGCAAGCCGGGCCGCCTCGGGCGACCTGCTGGCAGCCATCCCATCATCCTGAAATTCCACCCTGGTCAAGCTGGTGGACCTGACAAACCTGGCAGATGAGGCACCCGATCGATTGCCATGCCATCAGGAGCCTGGAATATCCGTTAAGAGCCGTTAAGGCCCGTTCCCGTTGAACTGCCCCGCTGGACTAACCGTTTATTTGAGCGGCACTCAGCGTGTAATTCTGGCCGCCACGCGTTGCGATCTTGTGCGCGCCGATCCGGTTCCCCAGTGCCGCGCAGCGGGCCAGCGACCAGCCCTCCTCCAACCCGTACAGCAGCGCGCCGCGAAAGGCATCGCCACAGCCGGTCGGATCGACCACCGTCTCGGCCTTGACCGGAGGCACCAGCGTCTTCTCGCCATCAATCCAGATCTCGCAGCCCTCCGCGCCCAAGGTCACGACCACGCCCTGCACCTGCCGGGACATGTCGGCGCAAGACAGGCCCGTGCGGTCGCTCAGCATTCTGGCTTCGTAATCGTTCACCGTGACCCAGCTCGCCAACTCGACAAAATGAGCCAGTTCCTTGCCGTCAAACATGGGCAGGCCCTGGCCTGGGTCAAACACAAAGGGGATGCCTGCCGACTTGAATTGCTCGGCATGCTGCAGCATGGCGTCACGCCCGTCCGGCGAAATGATGCCGAGCTTGATATCGCTGCGCGCATCGATGCGGCTGATGTGGGCCTGCATCATCGCGCCCGGGTGAAAGGCCGTGATCTGGTTGTTGTCGCGGTCGGTCATGATCATGGCCTGCGCGGTGTAGGTATCGCCGACCTGACGCACAAACTCCGTGCTGATACCCAGTGCGTTCATGCGCGCCACATAGTCAGCCCCGTCGCTGCCGACGGTGGCCATGGGCAAGGGCGCACCGCCGAGCTGCCGCAGGCTGTAGGCAATGTTGCCGGCACACCCGCCGAATTCGCGGCGTAGGGCCGGCACCAGAAAGGACACGTTGAGAATGTGCAACTGGTCGGGCAGGATCTGCTCCGAAAAGCGACCCTCAAAGGTCATGATGGTGTCAAACGCCAGGGAGCCACAAATCACAGCAGACATTCAGTTCTCGATTCAATCAGGGGTAATGAGGTAATGGGGTGAATGGGTAATCAAGGATAAAAAGCAAGGACACGGTACCCAGCCACGCGCCAGGGCGATACTACCGGGGATGACGGCGCCGGCGAGGCGCTGCGAACACCTTCACCCGAGACTTTCAGGCTCAGGACACCGGCCAGTTCCGAACGGGCGGCCAAGGTGGTGGTGGTCACACCAAACTGCGCGGGTGTCACGACGCGGCGGACCACCGCCCGGTCCTGGGTATCCGTGAGGGTCACTTCCAGAGAGGGTACCTCCAGCGCAATGGTCCCGGTATTCTTGAGCACAAAACTGAGCCGGTACGCATCGGAGCCGATTCTGTTGAAGCTGGAGCTGTCAATCACCAGGGAGTCGATATGGCGTGGCGCGCGAATTTCACAGCGCAGCTGCCCACACACCGTCTGCAACAGGGCGCCGAGCCGGGGATCCAGCGCAGCCAGACTGTCTTTTTGCTGTACCAGCCATTGAAAAACCAGCGTGGCCGTCAGCACAAGCGCGAGCGCACCCAGTGACCAGCGCACCAGCGGCTTTTTCCAGAAGGCCCTGTTCCGTGCAGTACGCACAAAGGAAACATCGTCCGACACCCCGGAAGCCGGCATCTCCGACGATTCGAATTCGGCCTCATCCGCAGTCGCCGTATGAACCAGTTCCGGTGTGCGCGGGGGCATGTCCTCCCGGGCGGCACTGGCCGGAGCGGGCACGCTGTCCTGCTGCTTGCGTTCGTGGAGCGCCTGCTTCCAGCTGGCCGGATCAAAATCGGCGACGCTGTCGTGCTCCTGCGCATCCTGCACGGAAAGAAAAGGGGTCAGCGGCACCCTGTCGGCAAACGACCGGGCGGGCGCCCAGGAAGACTCGGCGGCCGACTCCTCCGCCTGCGCCGGCTCGCCGATGTCCGGCGCCGAGGCAGCCTCGCGAAACACCGGCTCCTGCTCGGGGCTGAAGACCGAGGGTGGCAGGCCGGCCGCTTCACCCGGCAGCAGGTGCGTTGAGGCATCAAACACTTCAGCACAATGCCCGCACCGTACCCAGCCCTGAGAGACTTTGAGTTGATCGGCCACGACCTTGAACATCGTGCCGCACGCGGGGCAGCGGGTAATCAGGCTCATCTAACGCCGTATTGTAGGGGGGGAGGAGTCGTTACCGGCCGGCAGGCAGGCCGGACAACGGGTTGCCGCGAGCCTAGAACCGCGCGCCCATCAGGATCCAGCCTTCTTCCTGGTCGAGCACCTGGAGCTGGCAATAAGGCAGATAGGCCGCCTTGAGTTCGTCGGCCTGACGCTCCAGAATGCCGGCGAGCACCAGATTGCCGCCCTTTTGGACATGCGAGCACAGCAGCGGCGCCAGCACTTTCAGCGGTGTGGCGAGAATATTCGCGAGCACGGTCTGGTAGGCACCGACGGCCTTGTCAGGCAGGCCGGCATTCATGGTGACATGGTTGGCTTCGGCATTGGCGCGTGCGGACTCGACGGCGGCTTCGTCGATATCGACGGCATCAATATCGACCGCCCCGAACTTGGCAGCGCCAATGGCCAGAATGCCCGAGCCGCAGCCATAGTCGAGGACACGGCCCAACGCCTTGTTCGCCGCGCCCTGGCCCGCAATCCAGCGCAGGCACATGCGGGTGGTCGGATGGGTGCCCGTGCCAAAAGCCAGGCCTGGATCCAGACGGATGAGCTGTTTTGCCTGTTCAGGCGGTTCGTGCCAGGTCGGCACTATCCAGAATTCGGGTGTAATTTCTACCGGCGTGAACTGCGACTGCGTGAGCCGGACCCAATCCTGCTCGGGCACGGCCTGAACCGCCACCAACTGGCAGCCCGCAAAAAAATCCTGGGCAGCGAGTACGGCGGCGGCGTCCCGCGCCAAAGCCTCGCTGGCAAACAGCGACACCACGCGCGAACGTTCCCAGCCAGCCTTGGGTGGCGGCATGCCGGGCTCGCCAAAGAGCGCCTGTTCGGCCGGTGTCTGGGCATCGGCGTCTTCCACCGAGACGCTCAACGCATCGAGCGCGTCCAGGGCTTCGCTGAGCGTTTCCACCTCGTCGACTGGCGCCAGCAGAATCAGTTCAAACATCGCGCATCCCTTTGCCGTAGATCTGTATGCCGGGGTACCAGGCAGTCCGTTCAAGCCAGGGCCGCGGAACCGGCTTTGCCGGGCCGCAGGCGCAGCGGCACCGGAGGGGCTGGAGCCTGCGGATCCAAAGCTGCTTGAGCAGCTTTGGACAGGCGACAGAGGCGAAGCGTCTCGCTAGCCGCGGCCTGCAAGGCCTCGGGAGCGACACGCAGTGCGCGACCGTGGGGGCTTTACCTATCACGCTTGGACAGCCACTCTTCGAGGTAGTGGATGTTGGTGCCGCCGTCCATGAATTTGGCGTCGACCATGAGTTCCCGGTGCAGCGGAATATTGGTGTTGATGCCTTCCACAACGGTCTCGGCCAGCGCCGTGCGCATGCGCGCCAGGGCCTGCTCGCGCGTATCGCCGTGCACGATGATCTTGCCGATCATGGAGTCGTAGTTGGGCGGCACAAAGTAGTTGGCATAAATATGGGAGTCCACCCGCACCCCGGGGCCACCCGGCGTGTGCCAGGTCGTGATACGCCCCGGTGAGGGAGTGAACTTGTAGGGATCTTCCGCATTGATGCGGCATTCGATCGCATGGCCCTTGAACTGGATGTCGCGCTGCAGGAAGGGCAGCCTTTCACCGGCCGCCACCATGATCTGGGTTTTCACGATGTCAACGCCCGTGATCCACTCCGTCACCGGATGTTCCACCTGCACGCGGGTGTTCATTTCGATGAAGTAGAACTCGCCGTTTTCGTAGAGGAATTCGAAGGTGCCGGCACCGCGGTAATTGATTTTCTTGACGGCAGCCACGCAGCGCTCGCCGATTTTTTCTATCAGCTTGCGCGGAATGCCCGGCGCCGGCGCCTCTTCAATGACCTTCTGGTGGCGCCGCTGCATGGAACAGTCACGCTCGCCAAGCCAGACCGCGTTCCTGTGCTGATCGGCCAGGATCTGGATTTCGACGTGCCGCGGGTTCTGCAGGAATTTCTCCATGTAGACCTCGGGATTACCGAACGCCGCGCCAGCCTCCGCCTTGGTGGTCTGCACCGCATGGAGCAGGGCCGCTTCGGTATGCACCACGCGCATGCCGCGGCCACCGCCGCCGCCCGCCGCCTTGATAATGACCGGATAGCCGACTTGTTTGGCGATCCGCTTGATGATCACGGGATCATCCGGCAGCGCACCCTCGGAACCGGGCACGCAGGGAACGCCCGCCTTGATCATGGTCTGCTTGGCCGACACCTTGTCGCCCATGATGCGAATCGACTCGGGTGTGGGACCAATGAACTTGAAACCGCTCTTTTCAACCCGTTCGGCGAAATCGGCGTTTTCGCTCAGGAAACCATAACCCGGGTGAATCGCCTCGGCGTCAGTGACCTCGGCCGCCGAGATGATCGCGGGCATGTTGAGGTAGCTATGGGAGGAAGGGGCGGGTCCGATACACACCGACTCATCGGCCAGCTTGATGTATTTGGCTTCCCGGTCGGCCTCGGAGTAGACCATCACGGCCTTGACGCCGAGTTCCCGGCAGGCACGCTGGATCCGGAGGGCAATCTCACCCCTGTTGGCGATCAATATTTTTTTGAACATGCGTCGATGGGCCTGGTTCGGCAAGGGGGCAACAGCCCCGCTTACTCAATAATGAAGAGGGGCTGCCCGTATTCCACAGCCTGGCCGTTTTCCGAAAGTATCTTGGTGATGGTGCCGGACTTGTCGGCCTCAATTTCGTTGAGGATCTTCATGGCCTCAATGATGCAGATCGTTTCGCCCTCTTTCACCACACTGCCGAGCTCGACAAAAGGCTTGGCTCCGGGGCTCGCGGAGCGGTAAAAGGTACCAACCATGGGTGACTTGACGGCGTGGCCAGCGGGAGCGGCCGGTGCGGACGCCTCCACGGCGGGCGCGCCACCCGCGGGAGCTGGCGCCGGAGCTGCTACCATGGCAACAGGGGCCTGCTGCATCACGACGGGAGCACCACTGGATTTGACAATGCGTACCTTGCCTTCGGCTTCGGTAATCTCAAGTTCGGACACATTGGACTCTGAGACGAGATCGATCAGTGTCTTGAGTTTTCTTAGATCCATAGATTCTCCAACGACGGTAGATACTGGCGCCAGGATGTCAGCACGCAGTTTGAATGAGCATGAAAAATCGGCATTGCCGATCTTCGTTCTTTTTCCACTTACTCTCAGCTTTTAAGCCTTAAAACGCTTATCAGTCAATTATTGTGCGCGGCAGTCAATGGACTGGCCCGAGGAAAGCGCAGAGTGTACCTCAAGCCAACACTGCTCAAAACCAGCTTTCACAAGGTTATCCCTGAGGCTCCAAATGACGCCAACGCCACTGTAAGCCGTATTTGCATGCAAATACAGCCATTTTCAGAACATTTGGATAAAACTCGGCAAAACTCGCCGGTCTCGCCGATGCAAGGGTCAGACTATTTGAGTTGTGCCCATTGCGCCAGCTCTTCGGGCATGATTTTGCCGATCTTGCGGTGCAGCAGCTGACCGGAAGCGCCGAAGATCACTGAAAAAGGCAAACCGCCTGCGAGATTACCGAGTGACTTGCTCAACTCGGTGCCCGTCAAACCCGCCAGACCGACTGGAAAATTCAGCGGCCTCGCCTGTAGCCAACTCCGTACCGCACTAGGCTGGTCCACTGCCAAGCCCACAGTTTGCCAGCCCTTATCCTTGTTTTCCTGATAAAAGTAGTCCAGCAAAGGAAGCTCTTCCACACAGGGAGGACACCAGGTTGCCCAAAAATTCACCAGCAGCGGCTTGCCCCTGAAGCTGCTCATGGGCAAATTCCCGCCAGCCGGCGTCTCAAAACTCAGGCTCCAAAAAGCGTCCTGCGTTTCCTCAGCCTTGCCGGCCACGCCCGTGCCTGCTGCCGGTGCCACCGCATGGGGCTGGAATTTCCACCACGCCGCCCCGGCGCCGGCCAGGCCGGCCACCGCGGCAACGCTGCCATAAAGCATATTTCTGCGATTCATTTTCTTCAAAACTCCGGAAAGGTTGTCCTGGCGCGCTTACACGCTGGCCAGCAATTTTTGCACTGCAGGCAGATCGCCACGGGGCGTACGGCCTTTGGCATCGGGCTTCAGGGCACCACGCAAATCGTCGTGATCGTAGACCATCAGGTGCACACCGACGGTCTCATTGAGGGGCTTGCACACACTTCGCAGACTCAGCGCTTCCACGCTGTCGCCGGTGAAGCCGTTCACGGTGCGTGGCTCGTAGTCCACGTTGTGCTCTATGAGGGCGATCTCGGCCGATTTCGGGTCGTCGCAAAACAGCTGAATGTAAATATCCGAGAGCCGCGTGGCCGTACCGTGCCAGACCGCACCTCCCAAGTGAGGCCGGAATTGAGCCAGGCGCTCCATCCAGACCAGGGCCAGTTCGCGCAGGGCAGCCAGTTCGGCGGGCTGGGTATCGGCGCAAAAGAGGGCTATGTATTCACGCACGGCGTCTTCCAGTTCGTCGTTGCCGGGCAGTTCGGTGCGCACGGGCAGCGCCATCTGCTTGACGGCGCGGCGTTTGGCGGGGCCGTATTCCAGCCCCTCCTCCACCACCAGCGCAGCGGCCATGGCGGCGATTTCGGATTTGAGGGTGTTGAGTTTCACGGGTCAGTAGCACGAAAGAGGAAAAGTCCGCAGGAAAGCCCCGCGCAGGGGTGGGAGCGGCGCCAAAGTGGCGAAATGGGCGCCCCGGTGATTGTGCCCCTGTTGGGTTCGGGCCGGCATCAAAAAGTTCACGGCCTGCCCTTTCACTATCAAATCAGGAGCGAATTCCGGCCAAATTGAATGGGTTGAACGTGGGTTGTCCATGGGTTGAACGGCATTTTTCTTTCCCACATGGGGCCCTGCAAGCCGCCGTGGTGACAAAACCCATGAGGGCCCTGCCTAGAATACAGCCCCATGCACATACATATTCTGGGAATTTGCGGCACCTTCATGGGCGGCCTCGCAGCCCTGGCGCGGGAGGCGGGGCACAAGGTGACGGGTTGCGACAGCGGCGTTTATCCGCCCATGAGCGACCAGCTGCGCGGCCTGGGCATTGAGCTGATTGAGGGTTACGGCGCCGACCAGCTCGCCTTTGAGCCCGACGTGTTCGTGATCGGCAACGTGGTTTCGCGCGCGCGCGGGTCCGACGGCAACCCCAAATACCCTTTGATGGAAGCCATCCTGAACAGCGGCCGGCCCTATACCAGCGGCCCGCAATGGCTTTCGGGCCATGTGCTGCACCATCCCACTCACCACCCGACCGGGCCACGCCATGTGCTGGCCGTGGCGGGCACCCACGGCAAGACCACGACCACGGCCATGCTGGCCTGGATCCTGGAGAGGGCCGGGCTGCAACCGGGCTTCCTCGTCGGTGGCGTGCCGCTGAATTTTGGTGTCTCGGCCCGGCTGGGCGAAGGCAACACCTTCGTGATCGAAGCCGACGAATACGACACGGCGTTTTTTGACAAGCGCAGCAAGTTCGTGCACTACCGCCCACGCACCGCCCTGCTGAACAACCTGGAGTTTGATCACGCCGATATTTTCGACGACCTGGCGGACATCGAGCGGCAGTTTCACCATCTGGTGCGCACGGTGCCCTCACAGGGCCGCGTCGTGGTAAATGCCGGTGAGGAAAGCCTGCAGCGCGTGCTGGCCCAGGGCTGCTGGAGTGAGCAGGTACTCTTTGGCAACAGCCCACTAAATCAAAGCGGCTTCACCGCCCAGGGCGAACCGAACGACTTCAAGGTGCTCAAGGCCGGCCAGGCCGTGGCCCACGTCCAGTGGGGCATCGGTGGGGTCCACAACCAGCTCAATGCCCTGGCCGCCATCGCCGCCGCAGAGCACGTGGGCGTGGCACCCGAAGTGGCCGCCCGGGCACTGGCCGAATTCCAGAACGTCAAGCGCCGCATGGAAGTGCGTGGCGTGGTTCATGCACCCGGTGGCGATATCACGGTGTATGACGATTTTGCCCATCACCCCACGGCCATCCACACCACCGTAGACGGCCTGCGCCGACAGCTCAAGGGGGCAAGAAAAGACGGAGACCGCATCCTGGCCATTTTCGAGCCGCGCAGCAACACCATGAAGCTGGGCAGCATGACGGCGCAACTGCCCTGGAGCCTGGAGCAGGCCGACCTGGCGTTTTGCCACGCTGGCGGACTGGACTGGGATGCGCGGGCCGCGCTGATGCCGATGGGCGCACGCGCCCAGGTCGCTGACAACATCGACCAGCTGGTGGCGCAGGTCAAAGCCTCAGCCCGCCCGGGCGACCATTTGCTGTGCATGAGCAATGGCGGATTTGGCGGGATTCACGCGAGGCTGCTGGAAGCGCTCAAATCCTGATGCGCGGCCCTTTATGGGCGACGATGGGCGACGCACCGGGAGAACTCAGGTCGGGCGCGAGCAGGTAACCGAGGGGCCAAGCGTGGATCAGTAGCTGATGCTGAGCGCCGCCACATCAATGTGTACCACCGGCTTGGCCAGCGACGCGCTGGCTGCGCGGGCAAACTCCTGGGCCCATTGCGGGTCGGCAAATTTGGCCGGGCCACCGGCCTGGGCTACCACCACAACCTTGTCGGCAAGCAGCAGCTTGCCGGTGGGCCGCAGCGGCTCGCAGCCCATCTGGGTGAACTGGTCGTCCAGCCACTGCCTGGCCACTTCGTGCGGCATGGGCTGCACTTCATGCAGGTCCACGCGCACTGGCGGGCTGTTTTTAAATGTCACCCTGACTTCGCTGCGCATGGCTGGCTCCCGGTGGTGGAAGACCCATGTTCGCTATAGCAAGGTGCATCGGCAATTCGCGGAAACCCGCGAGTGCCGGCGCACCTCTTGGCCGTCTGGCCTACTTTTTGGCCCGCCGAGCCAGCACTGCGGCCGACAGCGACTCCAGCACTTCAAGCGAATGGTTCCAGCCCAGGCAGGCGTCGGTGATGCTTTTACCGTACTCCAGCGCCTGCGCGTCGTCCTTGCCTGGCGTGAACTTTTGGGCACCGGAATTCAGGTGGCTTTCCACCATCAGGCCGAACACATGATGCGAGCCACCGGCCACCTGGCCTGCGATGTCACGCGCCACATCCACCTGCTTTTCGTGCTGCTTGGAGCTGTTGGCGTGGCTGCAGTCGACCATCAGGGTAGCCGGCAATTTGGAGGCCTCAAGCTCCTTGCAGGCTGCCGTGACACTGGCCGCATCGTAATTGGGCGTCTTGCCGCCGCGCAAAATCACGTGGCAGTCCTTGTTGCCGTTGGTCTGCACAATTGCGACCTGGCCGTTTTTATGCACCGACAGGAAATGGTGGCCGCGCGCAGCCGCCTGGATGGCGTCAGTGGCAATGCGAATGTTGCCGTCGGTACCGTTCTTGAAGCCGATGGGCGCCGACAGGCCAGACGCCAGCTCACGGTGTACCTGGCTTTCGGTAGTGCGCGCGCCGATCGCGCCCCAGGAGATCAGGTCACCGATGTACTGGGGTGAAATGACATCGAGGAACTCGCTGCCCGCCGGCAAACCCAACCGGTTGATTTCAATCAGCAACTGGCGCGCGATGCGCAGGCCTTCGTCGATGCGGAAGGTTTCATCCAGGTAGGGGTCGTTGATCAACCCTTTCCAGCCGACCGTGGTGCGCGGCTTCTCGAAATACACGCGCATCACGATTTCCAGCGTGCCGGCGTATTTCTTGCGCTGCTCCATGAGGCGGCGCGCGTACTCCAAGGCCGCTGCCGGGTCGTGAATGGAGCAGGGGCCAATCACCACCAGCAGGCGGTCATCCTTGCCCGCCATGATGTTGTGAATGCTCTTGCGTGTCCGCGTGATCAGCGATTCAACAGCGGTGCCGCGGATCGGGAAGAAGCGGATGAGATGCTCTGGAGGAGGTAGCACGGTAATGTCCTTGATGCGTTCGTCGTCGGTCTGGCTGGTTTTTTCGACGTTCGCATACCAGCTGTCGGTGGCAGGGCTGGCAGAGGTGGCTTTGGCATTCATCGCAGGCTTCCTTTTTAAAATTCAGGCAATTCGGGATCAGTCAAACATTCAAATATTCAAATAAAAAAACGGCAAAAAAAAACCGCCGGGCATCCGGCGGTTTTTGGAGATTTGTTGCGTTTTTTCGGGTTACGCGAAGATCTCTCTACCGCCGGAGGCGCTTGAGAACCAAAAGTAACCGAAATAAAATTTCGCTGAAGTCATGAACTGGAATGTAGCACAGGTCTGAAAAAGGCCCGCAAATACCGCGTCTGACGGCAATTTACGCGGTCCCGCCCACGGTCAGCCCGTCGATACGCAAGGTCGGCTGGCCCACCCCCACCGGCACGCTCTGCCCTTCCTTGCCGCAGGTGCCCACGCCGCTGTCCAGCTGCATGTCATTGCCGATCATGGTGACGCGGGTCAGCGCATCCGGGCCGTTACCCACAATCGTGGCGCCCTTCACCGGGTACAGGATCTTGCCGTTTTCGACCCAGAAGGCCTCGCTGGCCGAGAAAACGAACTTGCCGCTGGTGATGTCGACCTGGCCGCCGCCGAAATTGGTGGCGTACAGGCCTTTTTTAATACTGGCCACGATCTCTTCAGGCGCCTTGTCACCGCCCAGCATGTAGGTGTTCGTCATGCGCGGCATGGGTACATGGGCGTAACTCTCGCGTCGGCCATTGCCAGTGGGCTTGACTTTCATCAGACGGGCATTGAGCGAGTCCTGGATGTAGCCCTTCAGGATGCCGTCTTCAATCAGTACGTTGCGCTGGCTGGCATGGCCTTCATCATCCACATTGAGCGAGCCGCGGCGGTCGGCGATGGTGCCGTCGTCCAGCACCGTCACGCCTTTGGCCGCAACGCGCTGGCCAATGCGGCCTGAAAACGCGCTGGAGCCCTTGCGGTTAAAGTCGCCTTCCAGCCCGTGGCCAATCGCTTCATGCAGCAAAATGCCCGGCCAGCCGGGACCGAGCACCACAGTCATTTCACCGGCAGGCGCGGGGCGCGCGTCCAGGTTGGTCAGCGCGGCCTTCACCGCATCATTCACATACTCCGCGATCTGCGCGTCGTCAAAATAGGCGAGGCCAAAACGGCCGCCGCCACCGCCCGAGCCCATCTCACGGCGGCCCTTTTGCTCGGCAATGACCGTCACGCTCAGGCGCACCAGGGGCCGCACATCGGCGGCCAGTGTGCCGTCGGCGCGTGCCACCATCACCACGTCGTACTCACTGGCGAGTCCGGCCATCACCTGCACGATGCGCGGGTCTTTGGCTTTGGCGAGTTTTTCCACTTTTTCCAGCAGCTTGACCTTGGCGGTGCTGTCCAGTGTGGCAATGGGATCCAGGTCCCGGTAGAGCGAGCGGCTGCTGGCGACTTTCCGCTGCGGCGTTTTCACACGCCCGGCCTTGCTGGCGGCAGAAATGCTGCGCACCGTGCGCGCTGCGTCGAGCAGCGAGGCCTCGGAAATATCGTCGGAATAGGCAAATGCCGTCTTTTCGCCGCTCACGGCGCGCACACCGACGCCCTGGTCGATGCTGAAAGAGCCGGTTTTGACAATGCCTTCTTCCAGGCTCCAGCCTTCGCTGCGGGTGTATTGAAAGTACAGGTCGGCATCATCCACACCGTAGGATGTGATTTCACCCAAGGCGCGGTTCAGCGCAGCATCGTTCAGCCCGAAGGGTTCAAGCAGGAGCTTTTGCGCAATCACCAGCCTCTGCGAGGTGGACTCGTGCGTAGGACGCGCCAGCGGACCGGCCCCCACGCTGGTTTGACGAGCGGACACGGCGGCAGATTTGAGTGAGGTCATGCAGCCATTGTAGGCAGTCTGGGCCTGTTGCACCCGGCCCCGGCGCCCGCGCCATGCGCAGGAGGGTTTTGCAGCCGGAGCACGATGCGGAACAGCCCAGTCAGCGCCCGGTCAGGTCAGATCGGTGGTGGCGGCGCCAGGACCATTCGTCTTGCAGGATTCAATGCCGCCATCCCGCGCTGATGCGCTGGCGTACATCTCGCTGACCCCAATGACCTGCCCGTTGCCCGCCTTCAGCGTGAAATAGGGTGAGCCGTCCTTGCCCAAAAGACGGTCGTAACGGCCGTCCTCTGCTGCGTTTTTCTTCACCGATTCAATGCCGCTGACCGCGCTGGCTTTGCTCTCATACATCTCGCTGGCGAGAATCTTCTGGCCATTGCCAGCCAGCAGGGAGAAGAAATACTTGTCGTTTTTTGCCTTCTTGAGCTCAAATTTACCGGCCATCACATTTCTCCTTGGAAAAAATAAGGAAGGGATCCAGCTAACCAGAGCCTTTGTACGCGGCAAGTCGCTTTAAGGCAAGCCCTGATAGTTACTTGACACAGGCAATTTTTACCTCCAAGGCATTCAGGTCTGCACCAGCCGTTTGGCCTTGGCAATCGACATCAATATGCCGAGGGCCAGGCCCAGCGTCACCATGGCGGTGCCGCCATAACTGATAAAGGGCAGCGGAACCCCCACGACCGGCAGGATGCCGCTGACCATGCCCATGTTGACAAACGCGTAGGTGAAAAAAATCATGGTCAGCGCACCGGCCAGCAGGCGCGCAAACAGCGTGGAAGCCTCCAGGGCAATGGCCAGGCCGCGCAGGATCAGGAAGATAAAACCGGCGATAAGCAGCAGATTGCCGACAAGGCCGAACTCTTCGGAGTAGGCGGCAAAAATAAAGTCGGTGGTGCGCTCGGGGATGAACTCCAGGTGCGTCTGTGTGCCGGCCATGAAGCCCTTGCCGGTGATGCCGCCCGAGCCAATGGCAATCATGCCCTGGATGATGTGAAAGCCCTTGCCCAGCGGATCGCGCGACGGATCAAGCAGGGTACAGATGCGCTGCTGCTGGTAGTCATGCAGGATGGGCCAGCGCATCCCGTCGGCGCAAAGTTGTGGCTCAAACCACACCACCAGGAAAACGCCGATCAGGCCCAGCAGCACCGGAGGAGCAATGAGTTTCCAGCTCAGGCCGGCGAAAAAAATCACCGCCAGGCCCGCAGCCAGCACCAGCAGGGAGGTCCCCAGGTCAGGCTGCTTCATGATCAACCCGACGGGTAGTGCCAGCAACAGGCCGGCCGCCAGAAAATCCAGCGGCCGCAGTTGCCCTTCGCGCTTCTGGAACCACCACGCCAGCATCAGCGGCATGGCAATCTTCAGGATTTCGCTGGGCTGGATCACCACCCCGACATTGAGCCAGCGACGTGCACCCTTTTTGGTGACGCCAAAGATGGCAACGGCCACCAGCAGGCTGACGCCGACGATATAAAGCGGAACGGCGAAAGCCATCAGGCGCTGTGGCGGAATCTGCGCCACCACGAACATGATGGCCCCGGCAATCAGCATGTTGCGGCCATGGTCGGCAAAGCGGCTGCCATGGTCGTAACCGGAGGAATACATGATCAGCAGGCCGGCACAGGCCAGCAGAAAGACCGCAAAGGCCAAGGGGCCGTCAAAACCCTGCAGCAGGGGGGCGGTTCGCTGGAAAAAAGAGGGTTTGTCGAAAACTGCGGCCATGCACCGATTATCTGCCAGCTTCAATACAGCCAACCACAGGAAGCCGATCGGGCTCACCCTGTTTTGCTATCAATACAATAGCTAACCACTCGTTCATATATTGGGTGAAACCCTATTTCCCCCTGCAATCCAACTGCAGCCGCACCGGCCACCCAATACCCACACAAGCCCCCGCACCGGCCCGCTGCGGCTCAGCCACGTACCATGTCGCCATGCGCACCACCCACCTGCTCTACCTGCACGGCTTTCGCTCCTCCCCCCAGTCCGCCAAGGCGAAAAAAATGGCCGCCATCGTGCGGCAGCGCCACCCGTCCGTGCGGTGGTGGTGCCCGCAACTGCCGCCCTCCCCGCGCGAGGCCCTGCAGGCAATCATGGACGGCATTGCCGGCTGGCCCCGGGAAACCGGGTTCGAAAGCCTGGCCGTGGTCGGCTCCTCACTCGGCGGTTTTTACGCCACCGCGGTGGCCGAACGGACCGGCTGCAAGGCGGTGCTGCTTAACCCCGCGGTAGAGCCGGCGCGCGACCTGAACGGCTACATCGGTGAGCAAACCGCCTGGCACAACGCTGAAGAGCACTTTTTCTTTGAACCCCGCTTTGTGGACGAATTGCGCGCGCTGCATGCCGGCCCGCTGAAAACGCCTGAAAACTACCTGACCGTGATCGCCAAAGGCGACGAAGTGCTGGACTGGCGCGAAATGACGGCCCGTTATGCCGGCGCGCAGATACGCCTGCTCGAAGGTGGCGACCATGCCCTGAGCGATTTCGACCTGCATGTGCCGGCGATTCTGGATTTTCTGGAACTGGCCTGACACCGGCACGCAGCGTCGGGCTGATTACACTAGCCGCAAGTCATTAAAGACACGCATTAAAGACACGCAAAGGATCACGTTTTGTTCGTATTGTTTGAAGAGACCGGCAAGTTTCTGGCGGGCCGGATTTTGTCGGAGAGCGATGCATCGCTGCAGGTCGAACTCGACTCCGGCAAGCGCGTGAAGGTCAAGGCGGCCAACGCGCTGCTGAAGTTTGAAAAGCCCGCCCCCGCCGAGTTGGTGGCCGCCGGGCAAAAATTGAGCGCAGACATCGAGCTGGACCTGGCCTGGGAGTTTGCCAGCGAAGACGAATTCGGCTTTGCCGACCTGGCGCGCGACTATTTCAGTTCCGACGCATCCAAACCCGCCTCCCTCGAGCAGCAGGCCGCGGCGCTGTTCCGCCTGTTCGAGTCGCCGCATTATTTCCGGCGGGCGGGCAAGGGCCGCTTCAAAAAAGCGCCGGCAGAGGTCCTGCAGCAGGCATTGGTCGCCATCGAGAAGAAAAAGCAGCTCGCCGCGCAGATTACCGCGTGGGCGGAGGAGCTCGCGCAGGGGCAGTGCCCAGCACCGGTGCGCGAGCAGCTTTACAAAATCCTGTTCAGGCCCGACAAGAACAGCGCCGAATACAAAGCCGTGGTCGAGGCTTCGCGCCACACGCACATCGCACCGCTGGACCTGCTGCAAAAAGCCGGCGCCATTGCCTCGCCCTACCAGTTTCACTGGAAGCGCTTTTTGTTTGAAAACTTTCCCAAGGGCACGGCCTTCCCGGCCCTGCAGGCACCCGAGATCAAGGACGAGCTGCCGCTGGCGGACGTGAAAGCGTTTTCCATCGACGATTCCGCCACCACCGAGATCGACGATGCCCTGTCGGTGCAAGGCCTGGGCAGCGGCACCGTCACGCTGGGCATTCACATTGCGGCACCCGGCCTGGTCGTGCTGCCCGGCAGCGCGATTGATGCCGTGGGCCGCGCACGGCTGTCCACGGTGTACATGCCGGGCTACAAGCTGACCATGCTGCCCGACGAGATCGTCAAGACCTATACGCTGCTGGAGGGCCGCAACTGCCCCGCGCTGTCGCTCTATCTCACGCTGGACGAAGCCACCTTCGAGATCAAGGCAAGCGCCACGCGGCTGGAGCAGGTGCCCATCGTCAGCAACCTGCGGCACGACATGCTGGACAGCGTCTTCACCGAGGCGTTTTTTGAAGCGGCCCAGGCCAGCCCGCCGGTAGATGTCCAGTGGGGCGTGGAACTGTCCTTTCTGCACCGCCTGGCCAGGCACCTGAAAGCCCAGCGCGAAGTGGTGCGCGGCAAGCCTGAAAACTTCAACCGGCCCGACTACAACTTCCGGCTCGACAACCCGTCCGGCCAGGAGCCGCAGGGCGATGAGGCGGTCAGCATCAGCATCCGCCAGCGCGGCGCGCCGCTCGACCTGATCGTGGCCGAGGCCATGATCCTGGCCAACAGCACCTGGGGCCAGTGGCTGGCCGAGCACGGCGTGCCCGGCATTTACCGCAGCCAGGCCAGCCTGGCGCCCGGGGTGAAGGTGCGCATGGGCACCAAGGCCCTGCCGCATGCGGGGATTGGCGTCAAAAGCTATGCTTGGAGCACCTCGCCGCTGCGCCGCTACACCGACCTGGTCAACCAGTGGCAGATCATTGCCTGCGCGCGGCACGGCAGAACGGCGGCCCTGGTGGCGCCCTTCAAACCCAAGGATGCCGAACTGTTTTCCATCATCTCGGGATTCGACGCCGCCTACAGCGCCTACAACGGCTTCCAGGCCGGCATCGAGCGCTACTGGACACTCAAATACCTTCAGCAAAACGGCATCACCGAACTGACGGCCACCGCCTTCAAGGACAACCTGGTGCGTGCCGACGACCTGCCGCTGGTGCTGCCTGCGATGGGTGCGCAAGGCCTGCCGCGCGGCGCCAAGGTACGCGTGAAACTGGGCGCGATTGACGAGATCACCCTGGACATTTCAGGCACCGTGACCGAGCGGCTGGATGCCGCGGCGGATGAATCAGCGGCGCCGATGGAAGAAGAAGACAGCGAGGCCGAGCTGGCCGCCGGCCCGATCTCGATTGCGGTCGATGTCGACGAGCCGGCAGCCGATGGCGCGCCTGCGCCTGCACTTGCAGCGGCTGATTGAGACAGATAAGCCCGATAATCCCCTCTTGTGAAGTCACCAAGCACACTGCAAATTGCCCTGGGCGTCTCCATCGCCTTTCATGCGGTGCTGCTGGCCGTGCGCTTTGTCGATCCGGAACGCTTTAACCGCGTGTTCCAGGACACACCGCTGGAAGTGATTCTGGTCAACGCGAAATCCCGTGACAAACCGGACTTTGCCAAAGCCATTGCGCAAGCCTCGCTGGCGGGTGGCGGCCAGCTTGAAAAAGGCCGCGCCACCTCTCCCCTGCCGCCCTCGGCCCTGACCGAAATGGGTGATGCCAGCGACGAGACGCAGCGGCAGATTGAATCGCTGCATGAGCAGCAAACCCAGCTGCTGACGCAAATCAAGAAACAGCTGGCCACGATGCCGCCACCCGACATGACGCAGGCGGCCACCAACCCTGCGCATGCCGATCGTGAGGAAAAGCGCCGGCAACTCGTCAAGATACTGGCCGAAATTGAACGGCGCATCAACGAAGAGAATGCCCGGCCCAAAAAACGCTATATCAGTCCAGCGACCCGCGAAGAGGTTTATGCGGTGTACTACGACGAGCTGCGCCGGAAGATCGAGGACAAGGGTACGGTGAACTTTCCCGAGCTGGCCGGCAAAAAACTGTATGGCGAGCTCACCATGGTCATGACCGTGAATTTTGATGGCCGCATCCTGGACACCGAAGTGGCAGAAACTTCCGGCAACCTGACACTGGACCGCAGGGCCCAAAGCATCGTCCGCGGCACCGGCCCCTTCGGCCGCTTCACCGAGGCCATGCGCCGCAAGGCAGACCAGATCGTGGTGGTGTCCCGCTTCAAGTTCACGCGCGACGACACGCTGGAAACCCGGCTGACCAGCCGCTAAGCCTTCGCCCAACCCCGCCCGACCCGCTACCCCTGCCAACAACGCTCCGATGCCTCCCGACTTCAATCACGCATAAGCATTGCATTCATGGATAAGTACTTCGTTCTGGGCAACCCGATTCAACACAGCAAATCGCCGCTGATCCATGCCCGCTTTGCCGAACTGACAGGCCAGGCGCTGCAATACGACCGGCTGCTGACGCCACTTGACGGTTTCGCCGCAACGCTCGCGCAACTGGTGCAGAGCGGCGCGCGCGGTTGCAACGTCACGGTTCCGTTCAAGTTTGAGGCCTTTCAGGCAGCCGGCATGCAGAGCGACCGGGCGCAGCTGGCCCAGGCCGCCAACACCCTGAAGCTGGATCGCAACACCATTTATGCCGACAACACCGATGGCATAGGGCTCGTCAACGACATCCAGAACAACGCCGGCGTTTCGCTGGCCGGACGCGACGTCCTGCTCATAGGTGCCGGCGGCGCGGGCGCCGGTGCGCTGGCACCGCTGCTGGCAGCCGGGCCCCGGCGGCTGGTGCTGGTGAACCGCACCCGGGCCAAGGCAGATGCACTGGTGGCGCGCCACAGGGCACATGCCTCGCTTCAGCATGTCCTGCAAACAACAGAGCTGTCGTCCGGGGATCTACAAGGACTGGAGGGCTGTTTTGATGTCGTCATCAACGCCAGCGCGAGCAGCCTTGCCGGTGGCGGCGTGCCAGTCGACAGCCGCGTGCTCACACCCGGCGCGCTGGCTTACGACATGATGTACGGCCCTGCGGCAGCCGGTTTCATGACCTGGGCCCGGGAACACGGTGCCACGCCGCGTGACGGCCTGGGCATGCTGGTCGAACAGGCCGCCGAGGCGTTTGAGCTGTGGCGTGGCGTGCGGCCGCCATCGCAGCAGGTGCTGCGGGAAATGCGCGCGGACATGCAAGCGCCAAGTGCATGAAAGCGCTGCTGCGCCTGCTGGGTCTGGCCCTGCTGGCGGGTTTGGCCCTGCAGATTTATTTTGTGGCCCGCATCGCGCTGATGACCGTGGTCAACCCCGAATCGACCGCCTTTCAGCGCTCTGAAATTTACCTCGTCGCCCGGCAGACCGGAACGCTGAAATGGCGCCAACAATGGGTGCCCTATGCGGCTCTGCCAGACCACCTCAAACGCGCAGTGATTGCGTCGGAAGATGCCAGCTTCGCCGAGCACGAGGGCGTGGACATGGAAGCGCTGGAGAAAGCCTGGGAAAAGAATGCCAGGGCGGAGCAGCGCGCCGCGCAGTTGGGCAGCCGGCTGGCCCCCACCCGGGCCGCAAAACCAGCGAAGATCATTGGCGGCTCCACCATCACCCAGCAACTGGCCAAGAACCTGTTCCTGTCGGGTGAGCGCACACTGCTGCGCAAGGGCCAGGAGCTGCTGCTGACACTGCTGCTGGAAGCCCTGCTGGACAAGCGGCGCATTCTGGAGATTTACCTCAACAGCGTCGAGTGGGGAGAAGGCGTGTTTGGCGCTGAAGCCGCCGCCCAGCACTACTACCGCAAACCGGCGGCCCGGCTGAGTGCCTATGAAGCCGCGCGCCTGGCCGTGATGCTGCCGCGGCCCAAGTATTTTGAAACCCGGCCGGGCTCGGGCTACCTGGCCTCACGCGCCAGCACCATCGTGGCGCGCATGGGCGGTGTGGAACTGCCTTGACAGTCCATGAACGATAAAGTGTCTCCGGTGCTGGCCAAACTCATGAGCATGTTTTTGCTGGGACTGATTCGCTTGCTGACCGGTGCCCAGGCGCGCTGGCAGGGCTGCCCGCCCAAGGCCGAGCAGCGGATTTACTTTGCCAACCACCAGAGCCATGTGGATCTGGTCCTCATGTGGGCCGCCCTGCCCGAAGAGTTGCGCAGCATCACGCGGCCCATCGCGGCCAAGGATTACTGGACCAAAACGCCGTTCAAAAAATGGATTACCACGGCGGTGTTCAACGCCATTTATGTGGACCGCGTCAAAACCGGCGAGCAGGATCCGCTGGAGCCCCTGATTGAGGCGCTCACCAACGGCGACTCCATCATCCTGTTTCCGGAGGGCACCCGGGGCAACCACGAGGAGCCACAGAATTTCAAGTCCGGCCTGTACAACCTGGCGCAGAAATTCCCGCAGGTCGTACTGGTGCCGGCCTGGATCAACAACGTACAGCGAGTGATGCCCAAAGGAGAAGTGGTGCCCGTGCCCATTCTGTGCTCGGTCACGTTTGGAGCCCCCATCGCGGTGGGCGCCGGGGAAGACCGGGGCAGTTTTCTGGCCCGCGCGCGCCAGGCCGTCATGGACCTCCGGCAAACCTGATCAACCGCAGACGCCCTGATGAACACCTTTTTGCGCAACCTGTCGCCTGGCCAGCAGGTGGGCCTGCTGTTTGTGGTGGTTTTTGGCCTGCTGCTCATCATCAGTGCGGCCGCATTTGTCTTGTCCCTGCAGGACCGGCATGAGGATGACCTGCACACTCAGAAGCTCAAGGATTTCAATGGCCTGCTGAGAACTTCGTGGGTGATGTGCACGGTGTTCTGGGTCGGCTGGACGCTGGGTGAAACCGTGGCCACGGTGCTGTTTGGCCTGGTGGCATTTTTTGCGCTGCGCGAATTCATCACGCTCTCGCCGACCCGGCAGGGCGATCACCGCAGCCTGGTGCTGGCTTTTTTTGTGGTGCTGCCGCTGCAGTTTGCCCTGGTCATCACCCGGCATTTCGACCTCGTCACCGTGTTCATCCCGGTGTATGTGTTCCTGGCAATTCCGGTGGTCAGCGCGCTGGCAGACGACCCGCACCGCTTTCTGGAGCGCAACGCCAAATTGCAGTGGGGCATCATGGTCTGCGTCTACGGCATCAGCCATGTGCCGGCCCTGCTGCTGCTGAAGTTTCCGAATTACCAGGGCAAGAATGCCTTCCTCGTGTTTTTCCTGGTGTTTGTCGTGCAGAGCTGCATGATCGTGCAGCACTTGGCCAGCCGCCGGCTGGCGCGAGCGCCGATTGCGCCCAATGTGAGCAAAAGTTTTGAATGGACCAGCTGGCTGACCGCCGTGGTCGTGGCCAGCCTGGTCGGCGGCCTGATGGCGGGCCTGACGCCCTTCAAGCCGGGCCAGGCGGTGGCGATGGCCCTGATCGCCTGCGTGGCCGGCTCCATGGGGCACCTGGTGATGAAGGCCCTCAAACGCGACCGCGGGATTACCAACTGGGGTTCCGAAGGAAAATCAGTCACCGGCGCCAGCGGTTTGCTGGACCGCGTCGATGCCCTGTGTTTTGCCGCACCGATATTTTTCCATTCGGTTCGATGGTATTTTGGCCTTTAGCCCTTTCATTTCACTTTCATTTCACTTTCATTTCAAATCCTGCGCAAGCAGCTACCAAATTTATAGCCTATGCGTATTCTTGGAATTGACCCTGGCTTGCAGATCGCCGGATTCGGCGTGGTCGAAGTCGACGGCTCCCACTTGCACTATGTGGCCAGCGGCACCATCAAGACCACGCACATGGTGCGCGGCGACCTGCCGGCCCGGCTGAAGGTGCTGTTTGACGGGGTGCGGGAAGTGGTGCAGCGCTACCAGCCCGATATGGCCTCGGTGGAGATCGTCTTTACCAACGTCAATCCACAGGCCACGCTGCTGCTGGGGCAGGCGCGCGGTGCCTGCATCACCGCGCTGGTCTCCAGCGATCTCGCCGTGGCCGAATACACGGCCCTGCAAATGAAGAAGGCGGTGGCCGGCTATGGCAAGGCCGGCAAGGCCGAGGTCCAGCAGATGGTGATGCGGCTGCTGAAACTGCCAGCCCTCCCCGGCAAGGACGCCGCCGACGCGCTGGGCCTGGCCATCACCCACGCCCACGCCGGGCGTTCAACGGCCATTTTGGCGGCAGCCACGGCGTTGAAGCCCAACGCCAGCGCTTCTTACAAGGCGGGGCGTCACTATTGAGCGTGCTGTTGCCTTGGGGAAAGAGACTGGTCACGGATGGCTGCGCAAAATTCATCGCAATCGATACTTGGCTACGTGAGAAGTCCCCGTAACAAGCTGGAGCACTGGTTCATTCCAGAGTTCTGAGCAGGAGCTGGATCTCTTCAGGCGAGTCCAATAGTTCGCGCAGGCGTTTGAGCTTGAATTCGCTCCACTCCTGCAGCCACGCCCGGTCAGCCAGTCCGTGTTCGATGAGCAGCTTCATGGCAGCGAGGTCGGTGCCGTAGAACCCGGAGCCCGTTGCGAGACTTTGCGGTTCCGTTTGCACTCCGGCAACAGCCTCCTTTGGCCAGCGCGCAACAACGTGAGTGGTGACTGCGTACTTGAGGAAATCATGTCGTGATTGAAGGGCCTCCCGTACTACAGGTATTCCGTGTACACCCAATGAGACGAAGAACTCCCTCATAACCAGGTCGACCGGCGACCCGTTTGTCTTGAGCCACTCCAGCATGTGTCGCAAAACTGGCTTGACCGTTGGGTAACCGAGGGCGACCAGAGCGTTCGCGCTGGAAGCGTCTTCCTTGTTTCGCGGCAGCTGGCGCGTCAGATCGGCTTGTTTCATGGCTCTCTAATGTTGGAGGTAACCGGCGGACGATAGGCGGGCGAAGCCGGCTGCAAGGACGGGAACTTGCTTCACTTTAATTGACACAGGCTTGCTCGGCCTGCTGCACTTCAAATGCGGCAGGGGGAAGGTAGCGCAGCGACGAATGCAGTCGCTGCTGGTTATAGAAGGCGATGTAGCTGCTCAAGGTCTTCCTCAGTTGCTGTTCGTCGTCAAATGTCTTGCCATACAGCTCCTCGGTCTTCATCGAATGGAAGAACGATTCCATGTGCGCGTTGTCGT
>NZ_JBFUJO010000021.1:0-94247 GCF_056401355.1 Polaromonas sp. P4_F4
GGAGCTTGGAGCTTGTCTCGTTTTAGTTGACACTCTTACCTAACGGAGAGAGTGGTCAATGGCAAAACGACAAGGGCCAGTAAAAATCAAGAACTACGGCGTTGAATTCAAGCTCAGAGCCGTTCAATTGAGCAACCAGCCGGGCGTGTTGGTGAAGGATGTGGCCGAGTCCTTGGACATTCATCCTTTCATGCTTTCGAAGTGGCGCAAGCAAGTGCGAGACGGCGAGTTGGCCGGAAGGGCGCCACCGATCGAGGCTGATGCGGTTGCGGAACTGCGTCGCCTGCGCGAGGTGGAGAAGCAGTTCAAGCGCCTGCAGATGGAGCACGATCTCTTAAAAAAAGCCATCCGGTTTGCCTCCGAACGAAAGGCGAAGTCTTTGCCTTCATCGCGGCAAACCGGCAAACTTGGCCCATCCAAATGATGTGCACCCTGTACAGGGTCACGCGTGCCGGCTTCTACGCCTGGCAGCAACGCCAGCCCAGTGCGAGATCGGGCGAGGATGCGCAGCTGCTGGAGCAAGTGCGAGCGGTGCACGAACGCAGCCGCGGCTTCTATGGCAGCCCGCGGGTCACCGGCCAACTTCGCCTGGATGGCGTTGCCGTGGGTCGCCGTCGAGTGGCAAGATTGATGCGCCTGGCCGGTTTGCAGGGCCGCAGCGCCCGGCTGTACCGGAACTCCAAGGTATTGCAGCGCGCCTTCTTCGCCAGCGTCCCCTACAGGCAGGATACAGCCCAAACGCAGGAGAGCAACCAGGTGTGGGTGGGTGATGTGACATACCTGAAGGTCGCCGGACAGTGGCGCTACATGGCCGCGGTGATGGATCGGCATTCGCGGCGCATTGTGGGCTGGAGTTTGAGCCATCGACGCGACGCGGCACTGACCATTCGGGCGCTGCTGCAGGCGGCGCGCAACCGCAACGCGGGGCCGGGCGTTCTGTTCCACAGCGATCGCGGCATTGAGTACGCCGCCTTTGAGTTCCGCAACCAACTCGCAAGGCTGGGAATGTTGCAGAGCATGAACCGAGCTGGCAAGATGAACGACAACGCGCACATGGAATCGTTCTTCCATTCGATGAAGACCGAGGAGCTGTATGGCAAGACATTTGACGACGAACAGCAACTGAGGAAGACCTTGAGCAGCTACATCGCCTTCTATAACCAGCAGCGACTGCATTCGTCGCTGCGCTACCTTCCCCCTGCCGCATTTGAAGTGCAGCAGGCCGAGCAAGCCTGTGTCAATTAAAGTGAAGCAAGTTCCCCCACAACAGCAGGAGGCGGCTTCGCCGCTCGTGTTCGTGGTCCGGTCATTTTTGCGTTAAGTCTCATGTCCGCTAACGCAAAGTGGAGATCACGACTACGACCGCTGCCAAGCGCGCATTGGTCGCTGCCCGCGGCAATTGTCATTTCGGCTCTGCTATTGCTTTTTGGCCAGCCTTGTAGAGAAGGCCCTTACTACGCCGAAGTCATTTGGGCAGTCCTGGCCGGCAGTTTGGTCATTTGGTCAAACCACCTTCGCGAGGCACCTGTCGAAAGTGGGAAAGCAGTCGCATGGGTCGCAGGTCGTTCTCTGAAGGACAGCTTGCTCCTTTTCTTGTGGTTCGTAGTGCTCGGCTTTCCACTTGCTGTCGCGACACCGACCTACCAGTGCTACACGGAACGTGCGAAGGCAAGCGAAGTACTGCTGGGGATATCGACCCTGAGGACCGAGGTTGAAGCACGAGCTCGTGCGAGTGGGAGCACAGTTGGCTCCGGGCGTGGTACTGTCCTTGTGCCTTCTGGTCGGGTTCGAGGCGGACACGTTTCAGACGACGGGGTTGTACTAGTCGTTGGCGAGGATCCTCCGGTTGCGTTCATCATGTCGCCCACTATTGACAACGGTTCTGTCACTTGGAAATGTCAAGGTTTTCCCCGCAAAGTTGTTCCAATGATGTGCCGTCAAGAATGAGACTTAACTTGTCGGTCAACACGGACGCCCAAGGGCGTCTGGCCGCTGCGCGGCCCACCTTGAGTGGGCGCCGGTTACCTTTACGTTAGACCGCATGACAAACCGCGAGATCACCACGCTCATGCATCGGCTGTTTCGTGGCGACATTGGGTCCGCGGACTACGTGCATCTGATGGTGGAAGAAAAATTAGATCGTGCGAGAGTAGACGCGCTCCTAGATCGCTACATTCCGGGTGACGAGGTTCTGATCTTTGTCGATCGGAATCACTGTGCCCCTTCGAACCGGGAGCGAGCCTTTGAATACATTGAAGAGTTCATGCAGCACGGGCGGGTGCGGATTGCCGACCCGAAGTTTCGCGGCCGCGTCATCATTGAGCCGCAGGGCGTCGGGGCGGGCAATGCGGTCTAACTGGGCAATCGACACGGACCCACACCTGCAGGAGGCGGCTTCGCCGCGAAGGGTGGTGGTCCGGTCATCTTCACGTTAGGCATCACAACGTCGAACCGTGGGGCAGTCATGAGAGATAGAACAATCGATGCAGTTGCGTCAACGATAGGTGTGGTGCTCTTGATTGCCATGGTGTCGGCTGCTGCATTCCTGTTCTCTTCGGACCATCACTTCTGGGTCACAGCTATCGCCGGATACTTGTTTACTGTTCCGTTCGCCATCTCAGCATGGAGCGGTTCTCTCTGGAAACGCAACTCGGCGGACGTACCTTCGCCGCCCTCATGGCAAGATTGGGTAGGCATGTTCTTTGTCGGGCTGATAGTTAGCGCGTTCTTTGTCGCAATCGATGTTGCCGTGGTTCACCCCGGTTTCAGCCTCATCTTCACAATTGGGGCAGTGGCAATGACGTTCATTGCCTTGCCAGGTGCCGTCCGTGCATGGGTTTTGGAGCTACTCTCCAATCACTATGGCGTCCGCAGAAAACGTGATGCCTAACCCTTCCTTCAAGCGGACCTGCCTACGGCAGGCCGCTTAAGTCAAACGTTAGGCGTCATCAGCGCACACTACGACGCCGATTGCTTCCATTACTCGTTTCCGCTACAAAGAGATACCAGTCGCTGTTCTGCTGCGAAGGAAGCAACCAACTTATCCACCAGAGCAACGTGACGTTGGGCAAAAAAACGCTGAGAAACTCGCTAAGGAGAGAAAATGATCACCGGAAGCATAGTGGTAGTAAACCCCTCTGAGATGGAATGGACTGAAAGGCTACTGGAGCAAATCGGAAGACCGTTTCATGTCAAAAACCTACTTAACGAACCTGAAACCGGGATGAGTGTGACGCTATTGCGGTATCCGGCTGGACTGATGAACCCTCATCACAAACACCCTTGCGGTCACGGAATGTACGTCCTTGAGGGCAAGCTTGTAACTCACCGGGGTGAGTTCGGTCCGGGAACATTCGTTTGGTTTCCAGAGGGTGAAGCAATGGAGCATGGCGCATCTCCAGACGGAGACATGACTGCGCTGTTCATTACGAACAAGTCGTTTCGCATTGACTACATAACAGATCAAAGTCCAGGCCAATAGCCACTCCCCTCACCAGAGCCCGCGCCGAGAGTGACCCTATTGAACCGCCACTCAAATGACGCCTAACCCCTCGTATATGGACTCCCCCTCAACGGCAAGAGGTTGATCGATAGATGGGCTGTTGGGGAAGCGCCTGCAGTCGTATATCCGCATCTGTGGTGGGCTCTGTTGTGGCCCGTGCTGCGCGGGGCGCGCTGAGCAGGCCAAGCACGCTGCATCGAATTGCCAGACAATGACTGTCCCCCAGATACTTTGCCAGGACCCGAATCTCATGACCTACCCCAACACCCAATTGTTCATCGCCGGCCAGTGGCTGGATGCAGCCGATGGCCGCAGTCTGGCCGTCTTCAACCCGGCCACCGGAAAGGAAATCGGCCGCGTGGCCCACGCAGCCAAAGCCGACCTGGACCGTGCCCTGGCGGCCGCGCAGCAGGGGTTTGAAACCTGGCGCAAGGTTCCGGCGTTCGAGCGCAGCAAGATCATGCGCCGGGCGGCGGGCCTGATGCGCGAGCGCGCCGGCGAGATCGCGGCGGTTTTGACGCAGGAGCAGGGCAAGCCCCTGGCCGAGGCCAAGGTCGAGGCCATGGCCTCGGCCGACATCATCGAGTGGTTTGCCGAGGAAGGCTTTCGCGTCTATGGCCGCGTCGTGCCGTCGCGCAACTTGGCCACGCGCCAGCTGGTGCTGAAGGACCCCGTCGGGCCGGTGGCCGCTTTCACCCCCTGGAACTTCCCGATCAACCAGGCCGTGCGCAAGCTGTCGGCCGCGCTGGCCACGGGTTGCTCGATCATCGTCAAGGCGCCGGAGGAAACGCCGGCCGGACCGGCCGCGCTGATCCAGGCCTTTGCCGACGCGGGCATTCCGGCGGGCGTGATCGGCCTGGTGTACGGCAACCCGGCCGAAATCTCGGGCTACCTGATCCCGCACCCGGTGATCCGCAAAATCACCTTCACCGGTTCCACCCCGGTGGGCAAGCAGCTCGCGGCCCTGGCGGGCCAGCATATGAAGCGCGTGACGATGGAGCTGGGCGGCCACGCGCCCGTGATCGTGGCCGAAGACGCCGATGTCGAACTGGCGGTCAAGGCCGCCGGCGGCGCCAAGTTCCGCAACGCTGGGCAGGTGTGCATTTCGCCCACGCGCTTTCTGGTGCATGAAAGCATACGCAACGACTTTGCGGCGGCGCTGGTCAAGCACGCGCAAGGCCTCAAGGTCGGCGACGGCCTGGGCGAAGGCATCCAGATGGGGCCGCTGGCCAATCCGCGCCGGCTGACGGCCATGGCCGAGTTCACACAGGACGCGGTACAGCGCGGCGCCAAGGTGGCCGCAGGGGGCGAGCGCATCGGTGACCTGGGCAACTTCTGGGCGCCCACGGTGCTGACCGACGTGCCGCTGGACGCCAAGGTGTTCAACGACGAGCCCTTCGGCCCCATGGCGGCCATCCGCAGCTTCAACACGCTGGACGAAGCCATCGCCGAAGCCAACCGGCTGCCCTTTGGTCTGGCGGGCTACGCGTTCACGCGCTCGCTGAAGAATGCACACGCGCTGTCGCAGCACGTGGAGGTCGGCATGCTGTGGATCAACCAGCCTGCCGCGCCCTGGCCCGAGATGCCCTTTGGCGGCGTCAAGGATTCCGGCTACGGCTCCGAAGGCGGGCCGGAAGCTCTGGAGGCCTACCTGAACACGCGGGCCGTGTCGATCATGAACGTTTGAGCTCCACCGCGCCCCACACACTGACGTCTGTGGGGCGGCGCGGCTCACCGCCGCCCGGCACCGTAGCACTCATGGGTTCGCGCACATGCCAGAGCCATATTCATGCGGGCTGTGTGTGGGCGCTGACTTCAGTCCTGTCCTGGCTCCAATTTTCGGGTTCTCAGTGGATCACGCATAACAGCGCCTGAAGCTGACTCCTGCAGGGGATTTTTGCAAGCCAAAAATGCCTCTGGCCCGTAAACGACGGGCATGAGCAGCTATTAATCAATTGCATGGCCAATCCAACGGCCGCGCCACACCGGCGCGGCGTGCCTGCGCTCGCCCTTCCTGCGCAATGCAGCGTGCAACCCTGTCCAGACCCTTTTTCTAACGACCTAGGGTTAGTCCCATGTTGATGTGCTGATGTACTCATCATACCATCACACCTCCTTGGCGCTCTCCACCCGAAAGGGGGTGGGAAGGGGTGCTCCCACTCACTAACAGACTGGAGCTTGGTAATGAAGACAACAATCGCGCTGTTCGGCGCGGGCGGGAAAATGGGGGTTCGGCTGGCCAGGAACCTGCAGGGCTCGGACTACCGGGTGCGTCATGTCGAGGTTGGCACCGTTGGCCGGCAGCGTCTGAAGGACGAGCTGGGCCTTGAATGTGTCTCGGTCGATGCGGCGCTGGATGGCGCCCAGGTGGTGATCCTGGCCGTCCCCGACACCCTGATCGGCAAGGTCGCCGCCGAGATCTCGCCCAAACTGCTGCCCGGCACCATGGTGATCACGCTGGACGCCGCCGCGCCCTTTGCCGGCCACCTGCCGGACCGGCCGGACCTGGTCTACTTCGTCGCCCATCCCTGCCACCCGCCCATCTTCAACGACGAAAGCACGAGCGAAGCGCGGCGCGATTTTTTCGGTGGCGCGTATGCCAAGCAGTCCATCGTCAGCGCGCTGATGCAGGGCACGGACGCGGACTTCGCACTCGGCGAAGCGGTGGCCAAGGTGATCTACCAGCCCATCCTGCGCTCCTACCGCCTCACGGTCGAGCAGATGGCCTTGCTGGAGCCCGGCCTGTCCGAAACCGTCTGCGCCACGCTGCTCGACGTGATGCGCGAAGCGATGGACGAGGTGGTGGCGCGCGGCGTGCCCAAGGACGCTGCCCGCGACTTCCTGCTGGGCCACATGACCATTCTGGGCGCGGTGATCTTCAAGGAGATCCCGGGCCAGTTCTCCGATGCCTGCAACAAGGCGATTGCCTTCGGCAAGCCGCGCCTGATGCGCGACGACTGGAAAAAAGTCTTCGACCACGACGAGATTGCTGACAGCATCCGCCGCATCACCTGAGTTTTCGCGTTCCCCGCCCGGCCGACGCCGCCACAGAAGCGGCGCGGCTGCGTTCCTTCGGTTTCCCCTTGCAAACCTCTCATGGAGACAAACATGACCTCACGTTCCCGCTCATCCCTCCTTTCCCGCGCGGTACTCGCCGCCTCCGCCCTCCTGATGGGCCTCGCCGGCACCGCCGGCGCCCAGACCATTCTGAAGATCGGCTACACGCCGCCCAAGGACTCGCACTACGGCGTGGGCGCGACGGCGTTCTGCGACGAGGTGGAGAAGGGCACGCAAGGCCGCTACAAGTGCCAGCACTTCCCGTCCTCGGCTCTCGGTGGCGAACGCGAGATGATCGAATCGGTGCAGCTCGGCACCCAGGATATGGTCAACACTTCCACGGGTCCGCTCGGCAATTTCGTGCCCGAGGTCAAGGTCGTGGACATCCCCTTCCTGTTCCGCGACTACGACCATGCGCGCAAGGTCATGGACGGCCCGATCGGCCAGGACCTGCTGAAGAAGATGCCGGACAAGGGGCTGATCGGCCTGGCCTGGACGGAAAACGGCTTTCGCCACATGACCAACAACAAGCGGGCCATCAACACCGCCGACGACGCCCGCGGCCTCAAGGTGCGCACCATGGAGAACAAGGTGCACATGGAGGGCTACAAGACCTTTGGCCTCTTGCCGACACCGATGGCTTTTCCTGAGCTCTTCGGCGCCCTGCAGCAGGGCACGGTCGACGGCCAGGAGAATCCGATCCCGGTAATCCTGTCGTCGAAGTTTTCCCAGGTGCAAAAACACCTGTCGCTGACGGCCCATGTCTATTCGCCCGCGGCCCTGCTCCTCTCGACCAAGGTCTGGAGCAAGCTGTCGGACGCCGACAAGAAGCTCTTCGTCGAGGCCGCGCAAAAGGCGGCCATCACCCAGCGCAAGAGGGTCAATGACGACGAGCACATGGGCATTGCGCAGCTGCGCAAAGATGGCATGCAGGTGATCGAGAAGGTCGACGGCGACAGCTTCCGCAAGGCGGTCGCCACGGCCTATCCGCAGTTCGCCAAGGAATTCGGCGCCGACAAGATCGCCGCGATCCAGGCCGTCAAGTAAGTGCACATCCGCCAGGAGCTGGGCATGGATACTTTTGAACGCTGGCTGCTGGCGGGCAACCGCTGGGTGCTGATCGTGCTGCTGGCGGTGATGGCGCTGATCATCTTCGCCAATGTGGGGCTGCGCTACCTCACCAACGAGTCCATCGAGTGGGCCGAAGAGGTCGCGCGCCACCTGATGATCTGGCTGACCTTTCTGGGCGCCGGGCCGGTGCTGCGTTACGGCGGGCACATCGCGGTGGACAACCTGCAGGACAGCCTGCCGCGCGGACTGGCCGTGGCGCTGCGCTGCGTGATTGCGCTGCTGCTGCTCGGCTTTTTTGCCTTCATGGTCTGGTACGGCTGGCTCTACCTGCAGCGCGCCCAGTTCCAGACCACGGCAGCCACCCAGATATCCTTTGCCTGGATATACGCGGCCATGCCGATCGGCGGGGTGCTGCTGATCGCGCACTGGCTGCTGGTCGTGCGCGGCTATATGCGTGAGCGTGTCTTCGCCTCGGACGCGCACTTTGACGCCAACGCGAGTGCATCGTTATGAGCGCCGCGCAGAACCGCTTCAAGCAAGCTCGCGCCCCCTTGGGGGGTAGCGCAGTACACATAGTGACAAGCGTGGGGGCCTTATGAGCGCAAGCCTCATCCTGTTGATTAGTGCCTGCGCCTACCTGGCTGTCGGGGTGCCGGTGGCCTTCGCGCTGGGCTTGTCGACCTTGACCTCGCTGCTGCTGGGCGGCGACTACCCGTTGTTTGTGCTGCTCAAGGAAACCTTCACCGGCATCGACAGCTTCCCGCTGATGGCGGTGCCGTTTTTCATCCTCGCGGCCGAACTCATGAGCGGCGGCTCGCTCACCGAAGTGCTGCTGCGCTTTGCCAGCCAGTTCGTCGGCCACAAGCGTGGTGGCCTGGGCTACACCAACGTGGTCGGTCTGACTTTCTTTTCAGGCATCTCCGGCTCGGCGCTGGCCGATGCCGCCGGCCCTGGCTCGATGATGATCAAGATGATGGACAAGGCCGGCTACGACCGCGCCTACGCCGCGGCGCTGACGGCGGCCACCGCCATCGTCGGGCCCATCATCCCGCCGTCCATCATCATGATCATCTACGCGCTGCAGGACGAAAGCGTGTCGGTGGGCGCGCTGTTCGCGGCCGGGCTGTTGCCGGGCCTGCTGATCGCGGTCGGCATGTGCATCGTCAACTGGCGCGTGTCAACGGCGCGTAACTACCGCGGTGACGGCGAGCATCCGGGCTGGCGCGAAATCGTCGGCACCAGCGTGAAGGCGCTGCCGGCGTTGCTGCTGCCGGTGTTGATCCTGGGCGGCATGCGCGCCGGCTGGTTCACGCCGACTGAGGCGTCGGTGGTGGCGGTCTTCTACGCGCTGGTCTGCGGCAAGTGGGTGTACCGTACGCTGGAGTGGAAGGCGCTGCCCAATATCCTGGAGCGCTCGGCGTTGTTGACGGCCTCGGTGCTGATCATCATCGGCCTGTCGGCGGCCTTCGCCTGGGTGCTGACCATCGAAGGGCTGCCGCAGACGCTGGCCGAATGGATGATCGCGCAGCACTTCACGCCCACCGTTTTCCTGATCGTGGTCAACGTCTTCCTGCTGCTGTTTGGCATCTTCATTGAGCCGCTGCCCGGCGTCATGGTGCTGGTGCCGATCCTGGCGCCGGTGGCGCTCAAGCTGGGCGTGGACCCGGTGCACTTCGCCATGATCGTGATCTACAACCTGACGCTGGGCATGATCACGCCGCCGGTGGGCGGGCTGCTGTTCGTGACCTCCAACGTCTCGCGGGTGCCGCTGGCCGCGCTGGTGCGCGAACTCAAACCCTTCCTCGTCGCCCACGCCGCCATCCTGGTTGTCATCACCTTCATCCCGGCACTGAGCACCTGGCTGCCGCGCGCGATGGGCTTCAAATAAACCGCCTTTTCCCCCTTCTTCCCCTCCATCCGATCTCAAATCAAAGGAAAGAAATGAACCCGCTTGCACCCCAGCGCAACCTGATCAATGGCGAGCATTGCGCCGCTGTTTCGGGGCTGGCCATCGCCGTGCTCGACCCGTCAACCGGCGAGGACTTCACCACCTTGCCGCGCAGCGACGCGCGCGACATCGACGCCGCCGTGGCGGCTGCACGCGCCGCCTTCCGCGGCGCCTGGGGTCGCACCACGGCCACTGAGCGCGGCCGCATCATGATGCGTCTGTCGGCGCTGATCCTGCAGCACCACACCGCGCTGTCGGAGTTGGAGTGCCGCGACACCGGCAAGCCCATCCAGCAGGCGCAGGCCGACATCACGGCCTGTGCGCGCTACTTTGAGTATTACGGCGGTGCGGCCGACAAGCTGCACGGCGAAATGATTCCGTATGCACAGGGCACGACCGTGATGGCCGCGCGGGTGCCGCATGGCGTCACCGGCCACATCATTCCGTGGAACTACCCGGCGCAGATCTTCGGCCGCTCGGTCGGCGGCGCACTGGCCGCGGGCAATGCCTGCGTCGTGAAGCCGGCTGAAGATGCCTGCCTGACACCGCTGCGCATCGCCGCGCTGGGCCTGGAGGCTGGCCTGCCCGCTGGCGCGCTGAACATCGTCTGCGGCCTCGGTATCGAAGCCGGTGCGGCGCTCGCCAGCCATACCGGCATCAACCATATTTCCTTCACCGGCTCACCGCAGACCGGCACCGCCGTTGCGCAGGCGGCCGCCGTCAACCATGTGCCGGTGACGCTGGAGCTCGGCGGCAAGTCGCCGCAGATCCTGTTCGCCGATGCCGACCTGGAGCAGGCGCTGCCGGTGGTGGTCAATGCAATCGTGCAGAACGCCGGCCAGACCTGTGCCGCCGGCAGCCGGGTGCTGATAGACCGCGCCATTCATGCGCAGGTCATGGCGCTGCTGAAGGAACGTTTCGAGGCGCTGTCTACCGGCCCCGGCCTGCAGGGCCTTGACTGCGGCCCGCTGATCAACCGCAAGCAGCTGGAGCGTGTGCAAACCATGGTCGAGGCGGCGCGTGGCGACGGCGTGCGGGTGGCGGCGCGCGCACGGCTTGCGCCTGGCGCGTCTTCAGGCGGCTTCTTCTTTCCGCCCATGCTGCTCGATGACGTTCCGGCCGCGCACACGATTGCGCAGTCGGAGGTCTTTGGCCCGGTGCTGGCGGCCATGACGTTTGACGGCGAAGACGAAGCGGTCGACATCGCCAACGGCACGCCCTTTGGCCTGACGGCCGCGGTGTGGACGCGCGACGGCGCGCGCCAGCTGCGCGTCGCGCACCGCATCGAGGCCGGTCAGGTCTTCATCAACAACTACGGCGCGGGTGGCGGCATCGAGCTGCCCTTCGGCGGCATGAAACATTCGGGCTATGGCCGCGAGAAGGCCTTCGAGGGCCTGCGCGGTTTCACGACCATCAAGACCATTGCCATCAAGCACGGCTGAACTTTTCAAGCTAATCATTCAGGAGACAGAGACATGAAGAAACTTCAGGACCGCGTCGCCATCATCACCGGCGCCGGCGGCGGATTTGGCGAAGGCATTGCGAAGCATTTCGCCGAACTCGGTGCCAAGGTGGTCGTGGCCGACCTGCGCGCCGAGGCGGCGCAGCAGGTCGCCGCTGCCATCGAGGCGGGCGGCGGCCAGGCGATGGCGGTGCACGTCGACGTGACGCAGGATGCGTCGGTCGCCGACATGGTGGCCGCCGCGGTCAAGCGCTTCGGCCGCCTGGACATCCTCGTCAACAACGCCGGCACCACGCACAAGAACCAGCCCATGCTGGAGACCGACGAGAAAACTTTCGACCGCGTCTATGCGACCAACGTGAAAAGCATTTACCTCGGCGCGCGCCATGCGGTGCCGCAGTTTCGCCAACAGGGCGGTGGCGTCATCATCAACATCGCCTCCACCGCCGGCCTGCGCCCGCGCCCGGGCCTGAGCTGGTACGCCGGCACCAAAGGCGCGGCCATCACGCTGACCAAGGCCATGGCGGTCGAGCTCGCGCCGGACAAGATCCGCGTCAACGCCATCAACCCGGTGATGGGCGAGACCGGCCTGCTGGCCGACTTCCTGCCCGGCGAGGACAGCGAGGAAGTGCGCCGCAAGATCATCGCGACGATCCCGCTCGGTCGCCTGAGCAAGCCGATCGACATCGCCAAGGCGACCGCTTTTCTGGCCAGCGACGAAGCCGACTTCATCACCGGTGTGGCGCTCGAAGTCGACGGCGGCCGCTGCATCTGAAGCCGCTGAAGATGAAGACCTACCGCATCGGCGTGATTCCCGGCGACGGCATAGGCCGCGAGGTCGTGCCCGAGGGCCTGCGGGTGCTCGAGGCCGTTGCGGCGCGCTTCGGTTTCGGCATTGAGCAGCAATGCTTCGACTGGAGCTGCGAGACCTACAAGGCCACCGGCCGCATGATGCCGGACGATGGCCTGGCGCGCCTGCGCGACCACGACGCGCTGTACCTCGGCGCGGTCGGCTTTCCCGGCGTGCCGGACCATGTCTCGGCCTGGGGCCTGCTGATCCCGATCCGCCGCGCGTTTGAGCAGTACGTGAACCTGCGGCCGGTGCGCCTGATGCCCGGCATGACACCCGCGGTGCGCGACCGCGAGCAGCCGATCGACTTCTGGGTCGTGCGCGAAAACAGCGAAGGCGAGTACTCGCAGATCGGTGGCCGGCAGAATGCCGGCACCGAGCACGAGATCGTGGTGCAGCAGTCGGTCTTCACGCGCCGCGCGACAGACCGCATCATGCGTTACGCCTTCGAGCTGGCGCGCCGCAGCGGCAAGCTGCACGTGACCTCGGCCACCAAGTCGAACGGCCTGTTTTATTCGATGCCGTTCTGGGACGAACGTTTTGCCGCGATCCGGGCGGAGTACCCCGACGTGCGCGCCGACCAGGACCACATCGATATCCTGACCGCGCGTTTCGTCATGACGCCCGAGCGCTTCGGCGTGGTGGTGGCCAGCAACCTGTTTGGCGACATCCTGTCCGACCTCGGCCCTGGTGTCACTGGCACCATAGGCATCGCACCGTCGGGCAACATCAACCCCGAGCGAACCTACCCCTCGCTGTTCGAGCCGGTGCACGGCTCGGCGCCCGACATCGCTGGCCGCGGCATCGCCAACCCGATCGGCCAGATCTGGTCGGCCGCGATGATGCTGGACCACCTGGGCGAGGTCGAAGCCGGCCAAATGATTGTCAGAACGATAGAAAAAGTACTGGGCACGGCGAGCACACCGCGCACGCCCGACCTCGGCGGCCGCGCCACGACCCGCGAGCTCGGTGACGCCATCGTGCAGGCGCTGCCGAATTGAAGGAGAGGAAACCCATGAGCGAACGCATTCACGCGACCTACTGGCTGGAAACCGGCGATGACCCGCGGCGCGCCGCCGAGGTGATTGCCGGCGAGCAGTCCAGCGGCACTTTCATCACGCTGCCCAACGAGACACCGGCCCTGAAGGCGCGCTCCGGCGCGCGCATCGAACGGCTGGAGGTGCTGGAGCAGGTCGGCCAGCCCAGCCTGCCGGTCGCCACGCCGGCCAAGGTCTACACCCGCTGCACGCTGGAGCTGTCGTGGCCGATCGAGAACCTCGGCCCCTCGCTGCCCAACCTGATGGCCACGGTGGCCGGCAATTTGTTCGAGCTGCGCCAGGTGTCGGGCCTGCGTGTGCTGGACCTGAAACTGCCGCCGTCCTTCGCCGATGCCTACCCCGGCCCTGCCTTCGGCATCGAAGGCACGCGGCGCCTGTCCGGCGTGGCCAAGGGTCCGCTGATCGGCACCATCATCAAGCCCAGCGTCGGCCTGGACCCCGCGCAGACGGCCGAGCAGGTGCGCCAGCTGATAGCCGGCGGCATCGACTTCATCAAGGACGACGAGCTGCAGGCCGACGGGCCGCATTGCCCGTTTGACGAGCGTGTGCGCGCCGTGATGCAGGTGGTCAACGACGCGGCCCAGCGCCACGGGCGCAAGGTGATGGTGGCCTTCAACCTGACCGGCGACCTGGACCAGATGCGGCGGCGCCATGACCTCGTGCAGTCGCTGGGCGGCACCTGCGTGATGGCCAGCCTCAATTCCATCGGCCTGGTCGGCCTGCTGGAGCTGCGCCGCCATGCCAGCCTGCCCATCCATGCGCACCGCTGCGGCTGGGGCTATCTCTCGCGCAGCCCGGCTCTGGGCTGGGACTTTGCGCCATGGCACCAGATCTGGCGCCTGGCGGGTGCCGACCACCTGCATGTCAACGGCCTGGCCAACAAGTTCAGCGAATCCGACGCGAGTGTGATCGCCGCCGCGCGCGCGGTGCTCAAGCCGTTGTTCGCCCACCAGCCGATGCCGGCGATGCCGGTTTTCAGTTCGGGCCAGACCGGCCTGCAGGCGCCCGGCACCTATGCCGCTCTCGGCAGCGCGGACCTGATCCATGCCGCCGGCGGGGGCATTTTCGGCCACCCGGGCGGCATCGCCGCCGGCGTCAGCGCGTTTCGCCAGGCCTGGGAGGCGGCCATGGCCGGCACGCCGCTGCACGAGCATGCCAAAACGCATGCCGAGCTGCGCAGCGCGCTCGAGTTCTGGTGAACGCCGTGGCCGACAACCGCTGGCCGGACGGCCTGCTGCTTGCCTACTACGGTGACGATTTCACCGGCTCCACCGATGTGATGGAGGCCTTCACGGCCGCCGGTGTGCCGACCGTGCTGTTCCTGCGCCCGCCCACGGCAGACTGGTTGACGCGGTTTCCCGACGTGCGCTGCGTCGGCCTGGCCGGGCAGTCGCGCGGCCGCAGCCCCGACTGGATGGACCGCGAGTTGCCGCAGGCCTTCGCCAGCCTGGCCGGACTCGGCGCGCCTATTCTGCAATACAAGGTCTGCTCGACCTTCGACTCCTCGCCCGCGGTCGGCTCGATCGGCCGCGCCATCGATATCGGCGTGCCGCTGATGCCGGGCAACTGGTCGCCCATGGTGGTCGGCGCGCCGCGCCTGAAGCGCTACCAGGCCTTTGGCAACCTGTTCGCGGCGGTCGACGGCGTGGGCTACCGCCTCGACCGGCATCCGACCATGTCGCGCCACCCGGTCACGCCCATGGCCGAGGCTGACCTGCGCCTGCATCTGGCGGCGCAGACACCGCGCCGCAGCGAGTTGATCGACATGGTCCAGCTGCGTACCGGCGACGCGGCCGCGCGCGTGCAGGCGCTTGCTGGCGCCGACGTGCCGGTGGTGCTGCTCGACGTGCTCGACGAAGAAACACTGGCCGCAGCCGGCCGGCTGGTCTGGACGCAGCGCGGCCGTGGCCTGTTCACCGCTTCGTCGTCCGGCTTGCAGTACGCGCTGGCCGCGCACTGGCGCAGCCAGGGCCTGTTGCCGGAGCAGCCCTCGCTGTCGGTGGCGGCGCCCGTGCCGGTGATTGCCGTGGTCAGCGGCAGTTGCTCGCCGGTGACGGCGGCGCAGATTGCCTGGGCGCAAGGGCAGGGCTTTCAGGCCGAGCGCCTGGACCTGCCGCGCCTGCTCGATGCGCGCGAGAGTGAGGCAGAGATTGAGCGCGTGGTGGCCGCCGCCGTGCGGGCGATAGCGCAGGGCATCAGCCCGCTGGTGTATTCGGCCGCCGGGCCCGACGATGCGGCGGTGCGCCGATTCGATGCGACGGCGGCGCAAGCCGGCTTGGCGCGCGGCGAGGCGGCCCAGCGCGTCGGTGCGGGTCTCGCCGAAGTAATGCGGCGGCTGCTCGAGCGGGTGCCCCTGCAGCGCATCGTGGTGGCTGGCGGCGACAGTTCGGGTGAGGTGGCGAGCGCGCTCGACATCACCGCGCTCAGCGTGGTGGCCGGGCTTGCGCCGGGCGCACCGCTGTGCAAGGTCTGGTCCGAGCGGCGCGAACGCGACGGCCTGGAGATTGTGCTGAAGGGCGGCCAGATGGGCACGGCCTCGTTTTTCGGCGCCGTGCGCGCCGGCCGCTTGCTCGACTAACCCTTCTACTGATTGCTCGACTAAGTGATAATTAAAAACTCACCCCGCCCGAAGTTTTTTCGTCTCCATCCGTACCCGCCACCATGACCACCGAACAGATTCAGCGCCGCAAGCTGTACCAGGAAGTGCTCGACCGGCTGCAGGAGCGGATCCGCAGCGGCGAAATTCCGCCCGGTGCCCACCTGCCTTCCGAACGCGAGCTGATGGAGTTTTACGGCGTGGGCCGGCCGGCGGTGCGCGAGGCGCTGCAGGCGCTGGAGCGCTCGGGCATCGTCGAGATCACCCATGGCGAGCGGGCGCGTGTTGTCATCCCCACGGCCGGGCGGCTGATCGAGCAGCTCGCCGGCGGCGCCCGCCACCTGCTGCACAGCCAGCCCGACATGCTGGAGCACCTGAAGGACGCGCGCGTCTTTCTGGAAGTGGGCATGGCCCGCGTGGCGGCCGAGCGCGCCACCGACGAAGACATTGCGCAACTGCGGCAGCGGCTGGCCGAACACCGGGCCTCGGTCGGCAAGGTCGACGAGTTCATCCAGCTCGACATGGCTTTTCACCGCGAGATTGCGCGCATCAGCGGCAACCCGATCTTCCCCGCCATCCTCGAGGCCCTGTTCGGCTGGGCGATCGAGTATTACCACCCCTTTGTCCGCGCGCCCGGTGCCGAGCAGCTGACCCTGGCCGAACACGCGCGACTCGTCGAGGCCATCGCCACGCGCGATCCACAAGCGGCAGAGTCTGCCATCCGGGAGCACCTGACGCGGGCCAATGAGCTCTACCGCCAGCTGGACGCGTCGGGCTAGCCAAGGCCGGGGCCGGCTGTTGAGATCGTCAGCCTCGCCGGCGAAGTACGTTCGCAAGACGACAGGTCGCTCAAGGCTTTCTCTCGGGCGTTGTCGCGGATATCGAAGGTCTACGGGGGCCTTTCGTGGCAGGCTTCCATCCGATCTGCATGACGTTCGATCACGTTGGAGAATGGCTGCCGGCCGGTATGCAATCACAACAATAACAAGGGATCATCTTTTTTATGGAGCAACTTATGACGTCTGATAATTCATCAATGAATTCATCCATGCCGGTAGCAGTGGTCACCGGCGGTGCCCGCGGCATCGGCCTGGCGATTGGTCAGTGGTTCCTGGAACACGGGCATCGGGTCGCACTGCTCGACATCGACGGCGACACGCTGGCCCAAACGGCCGCCAGGCTGAATGACGATCACGTGCTCGCCGTCCACTGTGACGTGTCCGACCCGCAGCAGGTGCAAGCTGCCGTGGACAAGGTAGGGGCTGCCTTCGGCCGGATTGACGCGTTGGTCAACAACGCCGGTGTGGCGGTGTTCAAACCCATTGCTGAAACTACCTTTGCGGAATGGCGCAACGTGATGGCGACGAACCTTGACGGTGCGTTTCTGTGTACCCAGGCCTGCGCGCCGGTCATGCAAAAAACTGGCGGTGGCAGCGTTGTCAATATCGCGTCCATCTCCGGACTGCGCGCGAGCACACTGCGCGTTGCGTACGGCACCAGCAAGGCTGCGCTCATACACCTTACCAAGCAGCAGGCCGTGGAGCTGGGCAATGTCGGCATCCGGGTGAACGCAATCGCTCCCGGCCCCGTAGAGACCGAGATGGCCAAGCTGGTTCACAGCGTGGCCATCCGATCGGATTACTACGATGCAATCCCGCTGAACCGCTACGGCACAACCGGGGAGATCGCGTCGGTCGCCGGTTTCCTCTGCAGTGCTGCCGCGAGTTATGTGAACGGCCAGGTCGTGGCCGCGGACGGCGGCTTCGACGCTGCCGGCGTAGGTCTGCCCACGTTGCGCAAGCGGGCTGCAGCCTAGGCAATTCATTCAACGGTGCAAAGCGCGTGAAGGAGCATGAGGTGTCATCTCCTTCCCCCGCTGGGGGAAGGCCGGGATGGGGGCTCACGGCGTGGGCGTCGGGCCACCGTGCTTACCTGGTCGTCGCTGGCCCCCACCCAGCCCTCCCCGGAAGGGGCGGGAGCTTCACGGATCCTTAATTGAACCGTATTGGGGCCAGGGCCTGTTCACAGGAGGCCTCACCAGTCGGTGGTGCGCATGCCGACCTGCGTCAGCTACCGGTGTGCTTCCACAGGTTGATCGCGAAGCACACCAGGCCGACGCCGATCACCACCGAGGCCAGCGCCAGCACCGGTTCCACGGCCTGGTTGCCGCCCATAAACATGGCCAGCGTGATCATCTGGACCGGCAGGGCGAGGTTGTGCAGCCAGAAATGAACCTTGGCCAGCCGGGTGTCGGCCGCCGCAGGCGCAGACCGGTACCACAGCCCAAACAAGCCCATGCTGGCCCAGCCCAGCAGGTTCAGATGGGCATGAACCGGTCGCATCGTGTAGTTATGGCTTGCGGCCATGGCGATGCCCAGCGATACGCCAAGCAAGAGATAAATAACGGCCAGACGTAAAAAGCGATTGCCCATGGAGTCCTCCTCGTTGAAAAAACTTGGTGTACAGCTGGACAGCCGCAAGAACCGCGTCGGCGGCCCCCGGCACCCGGCTGCGGTGTCCTTTTTCCGTCGTGTCCTCGAGCAACCGCGCGTTGCGCGGGGCGTAGCGTCGGCGTTCGCCATCGCTTGCTTCGAATTCCATTTCACCGTTGAGGAAGAAAATCCACATGTGCAGGGGTGAGGGAGGCAAATCTCCGACAAACCCGGCCGGCACACGCAGGAATCCGCAGCGGGAGACGGCGGTCAATTCAGACACGCCAAAGGGCGGGGCGGGCGGCGTAAAGTGACGCGTGGACAGGCCGATTTGCAGGTGGGCGAAATGAGGCTCGCCGGCCGTGTCGGAATACAGCCGTTCATCAGTGAGCAAGGATTCCATGGCCGCTCCCTCCGCCCGGGGCTTCCCCGGGCTCGCTGGAGTTTGCCGCACATCGGTGCGTCGCGCAAGCCTCGCGCAGCGGTGCTGCGGCCATGCCCGGCGCATCCGCAGAGGAGGGGTGGAGGGGTGGAGGAGCCCTTGACTTCGTCACCGGGCTGCCCGGCCCGGTGGCATGGCGCCTCCCAGTAGCGCAGCAGCCAGTGGTTGGCTCACCTTGATCAGGCCGAGCAGCCGGTGCGCCACCTTGATCTGTGCAGTCCACTTCTCATTTGCGTTCCTGCCCTCGATCCTCATCTTTGTCGCGGTCTTTCCCCTGTCCCTGCTTGCGCCTTGGCTCCTGCGGCGCTCCCTTGCCTCGCGGCGCATTTTCCTGGCTTGCCCTTGGCGCCTGCTGCTCATGCGGGGCCGCCCCTTGCGGCGGCTCCCGACGCTGATCCTGCATTGCTGGGCCTCTTTGTTGAGGACGGGCCTGGCTGGGGGCTGCCCGCTGATCCTCTTCGCCTCCCCGTTGCGGCGGCTGTGAACGTGGGGTGACCGGCCGACCCTGCTGCTGCTGCGGTGGCTGATCAGGCCGCTGGATATCCTGCTGCCTGGCACTTCTCTGCCTCTCTTGCTGCGCTCCCGGCTGTTCCCGCTCAGAAGGCGCGGGCGCTTTTTGCGCTGCCAGCCCCTGACCCTGATAGTGCTGCCGCACTACGGTGTCGCGCGGCTGGTAACGGTAATTTCGGTTGTGCAGGGCCTGCTGCTGCGCCACCACCTGGGGATACCGATCCCCTGAATACTGCCGCTGGTAGACAGGCAGCGGGGCGGGCGCTGGAGCAGCACTCCGGTTCCACTTGTCCCATCCTCTCCGATGCCGCTCCCATTCATTGCCCCAGTGCTCACCCCAGCGCGGCGGCGCATCCGGCCGCCACCCATAAAAGTACCCAGGCGGAACCCGGTAGTAGCGCACCGGGACTCGCAGGATGAACACCGGCACAAATTGAGGCTCCACCAACCACCAGGGCCCGTTGTACCAGGAGCTCGCGTACCAGGTGTCGTACTGGTATACCCAGTACATGCCATCGTAGAAGAAGAAGTTGGAATTCAGCCGCGGAGCGTAGTAGACCGGGTAGCCCGGCACCCGGACGAGATCCGGGAACAACTGCAGGTGGATCCCGATGCTCACCTGGGCAATGGCCGAAGTCACTGACCCAAGCAGCATCCAAAGCACAATAAGTAGGTAGCGCATCTTGTCCTCCAGTTCGATCACCGAGGCGGCGTGTCGACTGGGGAAAGTCACATCTGCCCCGACTCTTCAAAAAAGCCTCCGTGCCAGATGGTTCGATTCCGCCAGTGACATGCCTTGTGCCATCGTACGCCCGGCGAGCGGATAGGGCTAGTATGAATACGAATGCTCGGCCTGGTCAGAGATCTCTACAAAGCAGGCAGGCAGGGGTCGCCCCGGCCCGTGATGGATACTTCAGGTTGTCTCAACCACCTGCGATTTGAACGGAATCATGCCCACCATCCCAGCCTGCCCCCAGTGCGCTTTGGAGAACACCTACCCTGACGGTGACAACTATGTTTGTGCCGACTGCGGCCATGAATGGCCCATGCTGGAGGCCGCGGACGCTGATGACGGCGCAGACGCCATGGTCAGGGATGCCAATGGCAACGTGCTGGCCGATGGCGACGCCGTGGTGCTCATCAAGGACCTGAAGGTCAAGGGCTCGTCCATCACCCTCAAAATGGGAACCAAGGTCAAAAGCATTCGCTTGGTCGGCGGCGACCATGAGGTGGACTGCAAAATGGACGCCGGCAGCTTCATGCTGAAAGCCTGCTACCTGAGGAAGGCCTAGCCGTCGGACTGTGCAGGCGCCCAGCCACATGCTGCGGTCGGGCCCGGTCTGGAACTCCGGCGGTTTTAAGGTGTCCGACCGTTAAAGGACTCAACAGCCCTGGAAAAATGCGCCGAAATGGCATATCGATTTTTGCTTCGTGACCCGATTTATGAAATCACGCGCCACTTTCGCTGGCGAAACTCTCGTCGGTGTACGTTTTTTCGCCACACCTGTATGCTATGTCTACATCACAGGCATCGTGCTGCCGGTCGCCGGTCGCCGGTCGCCGGTCGCCGGTAGCGCTGGAGCCACCTGACAGGCACGACATTTACATTTGCTGCACCCGACCATGACGACCCTGAAAAACGAACAGCTCGACCTGCTGCGCCGCGCCCTCGCCGAACGCGACGCGCAGTTGCAGGTCGATGTGCGCGCGGCCAGGGAGGCGGCCGCCGAGCGACCACCCGCGACCGCGCGCGAGGTGCAGGACCCGGGCGAGGACGCGGAAGAGCGTTTCCGTCACGGGCTCGAACATGTCGACCTGCAGCGTGACGAGGAAGAGCTGCGCGCCATCCAGCAGGCGCAAGAGCGCATGGCCGACGGCAGCTATGGCAGTTGCATCGACTGCGGCCAGCCCATTCCCTTCGAGCGCTTGAAGGCGCAGCCGAGCGCGTCACGCTGCATCGTGTGCCAGACGCGCTTCGAGCAAGGGCGCGACACCACCCCGCGCTACGTGGTCTGACGCACCACGACCCGGTCGCCTCCGGCAAACCGCGCGACCGATGCGGCCACCCATGCCGCGGCGGCGGCAGTTCGCAACGGCCCAACCCCGGTATCGCCACCCAGGAGGGGGCGGGCGCTGGAGGAAAGTTCTGACCACTTCCGCTGATGATGGTAAGCGGCAGCTGGCGGGCTCAAGTTACTGGCGGACTACCTTTGTCGACCCTGAGCGGTTAGAGACGATTTGTTTCTCGACGGACCGCAAAGCAGCGAGAGCTGCCGATCGCCAATGGCAGCTTTCTGGTTGCCCAATCTCCCTCCGGTCAGCAGTCGTCCGTGGCAGCCCGCAGTGTGCCCAAAGCCGTCATCTGGTAGGTTGGGCTGAGCGTTGCGATGCCCAACATGGGTACGGTGAATATGTTGGGCTGCATTTCATTCAGCCCAACCTACGTGCTAGCGTTGGCTATTCTGATTGCCGGCTTCGTTGACCGGATCGTTGGCCTCGCGCCGCCCAAGCTGGTCCAGCTTTCGTCATCTGCCCACCTCTCCCGAAGCACCCACCAACCTAGCCCGACGTCATGGGGTCTGCGAGAAGTCAAAGGCATTAAGTAGGTTGTTCGCGGCAGCGTCTCGACTCCCTAGAGGCGCTAACTGCCAGCGGGTTTCGATGAATTTCAAGATCGAAGTGGTCTCAGAGGGCGTGTGATCGACGAAGTGGCGTTTGGCGTAGGGCGAGATGATGATGGCGGGTACCCGGACTCCTGGACCCCACCGATCGCCCTGCGGCGGCGGAACGTGATCCCAGCGCCCGCCACCCTCATCGTAGGTAATGATGATCACGCTGTCCTTCCAGACGGCACTGTCCTGCACCGCTTGCACCATGTCGGCTACGTACCGCTGGCCTGACAGTAAATCTGTGTAACCCGGGTGTTCGTTGTGCGCACCGATGGGCTTCACAAACGCCACCGCCGGCAGGTTGTTGGACCGGAGGGCAGCGAAGAAATCCTGCACGTCCTTCAAGTGCTCGGCACGGGCGGCGGTTCCGTCGGCGTAGCGGGCGAAGTAGTTGAACGGCTGATGATGAAACTGAAAGAGCGGCTCCGGGCGTCCGGCGACAGCGTCGTTCCAGCCCTCTGAGTACCAGGCCCAGGAGATCCCCTTTTCGCTCAGCCGGTCCCCGATCGTCGGCATGGTCAGCAGCGGCATCAACTGGGCTGGATCGTGGATGGTCGCGGGATACGGCTGGTTCGCTGCATAAACGGTATGGACGACATAGCCGTCCGGAGTGACCGACCCATCCTTGACAACGACGCCATGTGCGTCGAGTTGAATGACCAAATTGGCCGGTGCGTTCGGCCAGACGGGGGTGCAGCTACAGATCAGCCAAAAGTGGTTGATGAGTGACCCGTCAAAGGCCGAGTGGAAAAAATGATCCGCCAGGGTGTACTGCTGCGCCAAGCGGCCAACGGGCAAGTAGGTTGCGTCATAGTAGCTCATCGCCAGCCCGCCATTCTCGCTCCAGGCCGCAAACCCGTCCATGCGGCCGCCGTCGATCTGGCGCCGCTCTTGAAAGGCCCGATTTACGATGTCCCCCGTCTTATGGTCAGGCGAAACATACCGGGCCGCGTCATAGGGAGCGACCGGTAAATTCGTTGGGAATCGCGCGTCCGGGGCTGGTGGTTTCTTTGACGTATCGAGCGGCTGCGGAAGTGTCGTGTAAGGCGTTCCGTCCTTCTGCATCTGTCTCATGCGCTCCCCTGCATTCGCCAAGCCATCGGCCCCGGGAAACTTGCCATACAGGCCGTCAAAGCTCCAATTCTCTTGAAAGATCACGATGACGTGTCGGATCTTCTCGAGCCCAGAGGGCTGCGCAACGTTACGTGAGTCTGCCGGGAGGGAGGCCGTGCAACCGGTAACAACAAGTAGCAGGGCCGCGAAGCAGGGCCAGGCTGCCACTGTCATAACGCGCCCTGAGAGCAGAACGAAAAGATGAGACCAGGAGTTTTGATATGAACATGGATTTCCGCTATGACGCATGAACGCACCGATTGCGAGAAAAACGCTTTTGTGGTCCATGGCTTCCTCCAAGGAATCAGGCTAGACGCGCGGCGGCCCAAAGTATTCATGCTACGCCTGGCAGGTCAAAAGAAACCTTGTACCGGTGTAACTTGAGCGCAGATGCGGTAACCAAAGGCTCATAGTGTGCAGATCACAGCTTCGGGCCGGGCTTAGAAAGCCATTCGCCGAGCGGTGCTCTTAACACCCAGTGGTGCCCACTTTTGCCCGGATTGAGGACCCGAGTCGCGCTCGAACTTCCCGGGCTATTCTATTGAGGTAGCGCTTCGCCAATGTCCGGAATTGGGCCGGGTGCGGGTGCAGCGATCAGCGAAATCGACGCCACATTGCCGACACCCAACCTGCCGATGTCAACGCCGGGTATGGAGCGAGTATTTCGGAAATCTCTACAGCCGCTGTCAGTCTCTTGCAGGCATTCGACGACACACGTTTGACCGGCAGCTGTTGGCCGACTCCCGAAGTTGAGCCCACCTGCTGCGGCAATCCAGTGGGTTCTTGAGTCAACCGTGCGATTCACGCTCGCTGCACCATTGGCACCTTGAACAAGCACCCCGCGCCTGCCCAGCAAACCCCAGACCAGCCTTATGCTGCACACTTGGGTGAACTACATCGTTGAAAGCATCGCCATGGTTGCCAACCTTGCCCACTCCTGGCTGATCCGCAGCGCGCCCGTGGCCGCTGCACAGGCCGCCGGCCGCCCGCTCGTGGCGCTGGAATCGACCATCATCGCCCACGGCATGCCCTACCCGGAGAACATTCGCACTGCGCGCGAAGTGGAGGCCTTGATCCGCGACCTGGGGGCCGAGCCAGCAACCATCGCGCTGATCGGCGGGCGCATCCGCATCGGCCTTTCGGACGACGAGCTGGAGCTGCTCGGCCGCTCGGGTCAGGCACACAAGGTCAGCCGCCGCGACCTGCCGGCCGTGCTGGCCAGTGGCGGGCTCGGCGCCACCACGGTGGCCGGCACGATGATCTGTGCCGCGCTGGCCGGCATTGAGGTCTTCGTCACCGGCGGCATTGGTGGCGTGCACCGCGGCGCGCAGGAGAGCTTTGACATCTCGGCCGACCTGCAGGAACTGGCGAAGACCTCGGTGGCGGTGGTCTGTGCCGGTGCGAAGTCGATCCTGGACATCGGACTCACACTGGAATACCTGGAAACGCACGGCGTGCCGGTGCTCAGTTGCGAGCAGGACAACTTCGCCGCGTTCTACACGCGTGACAGTGGCTTTCGCGCGGACTTCAGGCTGGACGACGCTGCGGCGCAGGCACGCTTCATCCGCACCAAGTGGGACCTGGGCCTCGCGGGCGGCGTGATCCTGAGCACGCCGGTGCCGCAAGCGGCCGCGATGCCGCGCGAAGAGATCGACGCGCTGACGCAGCAGGCGCTCGCCGAGGCCAAGGCGCAAGGCGTCACCGGCAAGGCCGTGACCCCCTTTCTGCTGGCGCGCATCAAGGCGCTGACCGGTGGGCGCAGCCTGGCGACCAACATCGCGCTGGTGAAACACAACGCCGAGGTGGGGGCAAGGCTGGCCCTTGCCCTGGCGTTGGCACAGGCGGGGCGTGGGGCGGGCCCAGCGTAGCCGCCTGAACGTCCGCGATTCACCAAGCTTCGCTCCAGCTTCCAGCCTCCTGGCCGGGTCCAGCAGGTCGGGCTGTCAATGTCACCGTCCCCTTCTGGCATCGCTGCATGGTGCTCATTCGAGCTGCAAATCGTATCTGACTGCTCTGGGCATGCGAGCGGCATTGATGGCAGTCGGGCATGGTGCGACCGGCTGCTCAATTGCTCAATGACAACAAATTTCCGGGCAGATTCCTCTCGATTGAATGCCGGCGTGGAGAACGAACCAAAATATTGGAGACAATACGGTACTGGCGAAATATCTCAGCCAGGTAAATAAAAAAGGAAATTCTGAAATGGCAACTGCGAAAAAAATGGCTCCAAAGGCTGCGGCAACTCCAAAGAAAGTAACGGCTCCTGCGAAAGTGGTGAAGCCCGTTGCCAAGGCCGCTGTGAAAAAAGCCCCCGTGTCGAAGACAGCCAAGGCTGTTGCAAAACTTGGCGCAAGCATCGCGAAGCTGACCGAACGCAAAGACAAAATCAATGCAGAAATCAAAGTCCTGCGTGATCAACGTGCTGCGTTGAAAGTGGTTCCAGTGGCTCCTGCGCCTGCAGCACCAAAGGCAAAGGCTGCCCCCAAGGCAGCCCCTAAAGCTGCAGCGCCAAAGAAAGCGGCAAAGCCGACTGCCAAGAAGTAATATTCTTTAGCAACACTGTTGCTTGGCAAGAAAAAAGACCCTTCGGGGTCTTTTTTTCTTTGGGGGGACGGATACAACGGATACCCAGCGCCCTGCATCTTTCCGCTACAACCGTGACGGCGCCACCGTGTGCTCCCAATGCGCTTACCGCACACCACTCAGCGCGGCCAATGCACGAATGGCACTGATCACCTCCAGCTCGGTGTTGTAGAAGTGCGGTGCGATCCGGATGACGTCGTTGCGGGCTGACACGACATAACCCTGCGCGAGAAGTTGACGCTCCGCTGCGGAGGCGTCGCTCACGCGTATGGCAGTCGTTGATGCCTTGCGCGCAAGGTCGCGGGGGCTTTCGATTTGAAGCCCCAGGCGCTTCGCTTCATCAAGGGCGACGCCAGACAGGTGCTTCAGGTAACTTTCGATCAAATTCACATCCATCGAACCGATGAGCCCCAGCGCCGCACGCGCCGCAAAGGCGTTGATCATGGGCGGTGTCCCGGTGTTGAAGCGTGAGGCGCCAGGCGCGAAATCCAACTGGCGGATATCGAACGCGAACGGATTAACGCGGCCAAACCAACCGGTGTTGCTAGGAAACAGCTGTTCTGCCACTGTGCGGCGTACGTACATAAAGGCGATGCCCGGGCAGCCGAGCAGGAATTTTTGCGCGCCCGAGGCCAGAATGTCGATCCCGTCGCGTTGCACGTCAATGCGCACCGCGCCAGCGGATTGGTATGCATCGACAAAGACGAGCGCGTCCTTCGCATGCGCAAGTTCGGCAATGCCGGCTATGTCCTGCTGAAAGCCGTTGTAATAGGACACGTGTGACACGCTCACCAGGGCCGTACGCTCATTGATTTGTCTGGCGTAGGCGTCCAGGCTGATGCAATGGCCTTCGTCAGCTTCGACAAAGTCTACGTGCGCGCCTTTGCGCTGGTGTGCCAGCCAGACATGGCCGACCGACGGAAAATCGATGTCGCCGACGACAATGCCGTTCTTCTCCGGGGTGAAGTTCATGGCGCTGCCGATGGACGAGGCGGCGTCGGACACGGACGACATCGCGGCGACCTCGTCGGGGTGGGCGTTGATCAGACGGGCGAAAGCCGCCTTGGCCTCGTTCACCGCATCCATCCAGCCCGACCAGTCCATGCCCCTGTCGCGCCAGGATTTCAGATAATCCCCGATAGCCTGCTCGACCGGAAGGCTCAAGGCGCTTTGCGAGCAGCTCGACAGTTGTGCCTTCGAAGTCAGAATCGGGAACAGTTCGCGGGTGTGTTCGAAAGGGTGGCGCATGGATTCTTTCCTTGGGTTTGGTTTGAATGCGGATAGCTTGCAGCGTAGCTGCGAGTCACGCGCAATTCTGCAAAGCGCTTTACATTGCGGGCCAACAACAACAGCGCGCGTGCTGAACTGGCGTGGGGGCCGGTCCCGCGCCGTGGCGAGTGCACCATGACCGCGGCGCTGCCCCCGGCAAACGGCGTGGCCAGCCATTGCCGCGCGTTCTGGCTTGAAGACCTGGGCTACGACTGGCAGGCGCTTACCCGCGGCCGCCCGCAACGAAGGCTGGCCAAGGAGGCGGTGCTGTTTCACCAGGGCGGAACTGCCTCCACGTTGTATGTGGTGGTGCAGGGGAGGGTTCGCCTGGTGACGTATTCCGCTGCGGGCAGGGAGCGCCATCTGGCAGTGATCGGTCCCAATGGCCTGGTGGGCGACTGCGGCATGGTGGACCCGGGTCGGCACCTGACTTCGGCGGTGGTTTCGGCCGATGCCATGGTGTACGAGGTACCGGTACCCGAGGCGCTGAAGGCCATGCAGGCCGAGGGCACCATCTTGCGCCAGGTTCTGGCGTTCTCGGACCAGCGCTTTCAGGTCATGATGCATCACCATGACCTCCTCCGCGCGGGCGCCGCGATCAAGCGTGTGAGCTTTGCCCTGCTGGGGCTTGTGCACGTCTACGGCGTGCCGGACGCTCGCGGCCGCCGCATCCGCATCGGCTTTACGCAGGAAGAAATGGCCAGTCTTTGCAGCATCTCCCGGGTCAGTGTCTCCACCGCTTTCGGGGAGCTTGCCGGGCGTGGCCTGGTGTTGCGGGATGCCCGGCGGGTGATTGTCCGCGACGTGGCTGCACTGCAAGCATTGGCGCAGGACAGCGCATGACACTCATTGGTAGGCAGGCAGGCAGGCAGCCGGCCGTCAAACCTCCGCGTCGCCCAGTCGGCCCTTGATATAGTCAAGAAACGTTTTCACCACACCGGGCAGCGTGCGGCCCACCAGCGTCTGAAGTTCGATGTTGCGGTTATCCAGATGTCGCTCGCGCAACGGCACTGCAACCATGGTGCCATCCGCCAGAAACCGGCGCACTGACACCTCGCCCGCCACCGAAGCTATTCCCCCGGAAAGGACAAAACGGTGCAGCGCAGTGGCGCAGTTGCTGGCAACGTGTGGTTCTATCACCAGGCCCACACGACTACAGGCGATGTCGAAGATCTGACGAAGGCTGTTCTCCGCGGTGGGCAGCGCCAGCGGATACGCAGCGAGTTGGTTCAAGGTGATGCTTTTCGATCGTGCCAGGGCGTGGTCCGGCCGCATGATGACCATGACCGGCGCGGGCTGGCGATGTTCGACCTTGATTTCCTTTTGCGCCAGCCGGTTGAAGGTCAGCCCGATGTCGGCATCGCCGTTGCGCACCATGTCAGAAACGTCGGCCGGCCCAGCCACGTTCAGGCTGAAATGGATGCCTGGGTAGCGCTGCTGGAAGTCGATGATCAATCGAGGCAGGAAGTCGATCGCAAATCCTTCGGTGCAGGCGAGGCTCACATGGCCTTTGTGCAGTCCCTGCAGCGCCAGGATATCGGCCACGACACGGTCGGCTTCCAGTGCTGAGTGACGCGCGTGGGCTGCCAGCACCTCGCCCGCAGCGCTCAACACCATGCCGCGAGGCCTGCGCTCGAACAATTGCACCTCCAGCACATGTTCCAGGCTGCTGATCTGACGGCTGATGGCAGAAGCGGCGACAAAAAGCCGTTCCGACGCTTCGCTGATCGAGCCGCATCGCGCCACTTCCAAAAAGTACCGAAGCGATGTTTCCTTGAGGTGGTCGGACTTCATAGGTTTACCCGTGCCATGCTGAAACGGCAACGATTGGATGTTAATTCTCTAATGGTAGCAATAGAAATTCTGTCTTATTCTCCGTTTAAACGCTGAATGACAGCCTAATTTCGACCCTTTAGCGGGGCCAGAACCGAACGATGAAACCGCCACTTTTTGCGATGCCTTGCGATTTCCTTGACACCCTGTTCGTGCTGATCTGCGGGATGCTATCCAGCACATGCGCCACCGAGCGCGCTTGGGCTTTTCCGCAAGGAGCGATACGGTGAGCAGGGACGACGCTATCCGCTTGGCCGAGCGCCATTTCGATGAAGGTGGTTTCATGCAAACCCTGGCACGCCGTGTCGCCGTGCGCACGGAAAGCCAGAAGCCTGAGAGCCTGCCGTTGCTCTACAGCTACCTCACCGATCTCGTGGTGCCCGACCTGGAAGCCATGGGCTTCATCTGCCGCATTGTTGACAACCCCGAGCCGGATGGCAGCCCATTCCTCATCGCCGAGCGGATTGAGGAGGGCGCCGCCTGTACCCTGCTGACTTACGGGCACGGCGACGTGGTCAACGGTTATGACGCCCAGTGGCGCGACGGCTTGGGCCCCTGGAAGCTCACGGTCGAGGGCGACCGCTGGTATGGCCGGGGCACCGCCGACAACAAGGTGCAGCACTCCATCAACCTGGCTGCGCTGGCGCAGGTCGTACGGGCTCGCCGCGGCCGGTTGGGGTTCAATGTCAAGGTATTGCTGGAGATGGGAGAGGAGGCCGGCTCCCGCGGCCTGCATACGATTTGCCGGCAGTACCGGGAGACGCTCGCCGCCGACGTTTTCATCGCTTCCGACGGACCGCGCCTTGCTGCCAGCGAGCCGACCGTGTTCCTGGGAGCCCGTGGCGGCCTGAACTTCGACCTGAACATCCGGCTGCGCGAAGGCGCGCACCACTCGGGCAACTGGGGCGGCCTGCTGCGCAACCCGGGCGTGCGTCTGGCGCATGCGATCGCCAGCATGGTGGACGAACACGGTCGCATCCTGGTCCCGGGCCTGCTGCCGAACAGCCTGCCCGATAACGTGCGCAGCGCGCTGCGCACTATCGCGGTGGGCACCGACGCGGACGCGCCGGAGATCGACCCGCAGTGGGGTGAGCCGGGCCTGTCGCCCGCCGAAAGAGTGTTTGGCTGGAACACTTTCGAGGTGATCGCCTTCAAGACCGGCAATCCAGAGGCGCCGGTCAATGCCATTCCGGCGCATGCCTATGCGATGTGCCAGATCCGCTATGTGGTCGGCAGCGACAACACGCAATTCCTGCGGCACATTCGGGAGCACCTGGATGCGCGCGGCTACACGGACGTGGAAGTCACGCAGAACGGTACCGAGGCCATGGCCACGCGCCTGGATCCGGACGATGCCTGGGTGCGCTGGTGCCTGGACTCCATCTCGCGCACGACGGGGCGCACCACGCGCCTGCTGCCCAACCTGGGCGGATCGCTACCCAACGATGCCTTCGCCGGGATCCTCGGCCTGCCGACGCTGTGGGTGCCGCATTCCTACCCCGGCTGTGCGCAACACGCACCCAACGAACACGTCCTGGGCAGCGTCACGCGCCAATCGCTGCAATTGATGGCGGGCCTCTTTTGGGACCTCGGGGAACAGGGCGAACAGCTGCGGCAAGTGCGGCAGGTGCGAGCCGAAAGGGCCACGGGGCATAGAGCATGGTGCTGCGAACTCTCACAGTCGGAGACGCCTGTCAACGGGGCGCGGCACGCCTCCATGCCACCTGTTCGGGCTACTGCCAACCACTGGCCATGCCAGGCGGCGACCACTCGCAGCTGCTGATGTGCGTGGGCATCCGGCACAAGATATGACAGCGTCTGGCAGCGTCTGGCAGCACAACCCATATGGCCTTTTATTCCTCACCCTGGAGATCGCCCGCATGAGCTCTCTTACGAACCCTTCGCGCCGTCGCCTTGCGCTTGCCGCAGCCGGCTTCCTGCTGTCCGCCTCCGTGCTGCGCCATGCTGCGGCGCAGCCCTGGCCCAACAAGCCGCTGCGCATCGTGGTGCCGTTCGCGCCGGGTGGCGCCTCGGACACGATTGCGCGGATCCTGGCCGACCAGCTGCAGCGGCGGCTTGGCCAGCCAGTGATCGTCGAGAACAAGCCCGGTGCATCGACCGTCATCGGCGTCGACACGGTGGCCAAGTCCGTCCCGGACGGGAACTCCATTCTGCTCGCGGGCGTGGGCAGCTTCGGCGTGCTGCCAGCGCTGCGCAAGACTCTGCCGTTCAATATTGACCAGGACTTCGCGCTGATCGCCCTGGTGACCTACACACCCAACATCCTGGTCACCGCTGCTGACAAGCCCTACCGCACGCTGGCCGACCTGGTGAAGGCCGCCAAGGCCAGGCCGGGCGATATCCGGTATGTGACCTACGGCGATGGCAGCGCCAACCACCTGTGCGGCGAGCTGTTGGCACACGCGGCGGGGATCAGTCTGGAGGCCATCCCTTACAAGGGGGCCGCCGATGCGAAGCTGGCGTTGCTGCGTGGCGACGTGGACCTGAGCTTCGAGACGCTGGCCAGTGTGGGAGGCGAGCTCAAGGCCGGTCGGCTGCGGGCCCTGGCCCACGGCGGCGCGGGGCGCACCGCGCTGCTGCCCGACCTGCCGGGTCTGGCCGAATTCGGTTATGCCCAGGCCGCCGTGCAGCCTTTTTTCGGCATGGCGGTTCCAGCGGCCACGCCGGAGCCGGTCCGGGCGCGCCTGACCAGGGAAGTGTTGGCGATCATGGCCCAGCCCGATGTGCGCGAGAAGGCCATCGCAGCCTACCTGGAGCCCGCCACGATAGGGCCTGCGGAGATGAAAGCCATTGTCGAGCGGGACACCGCCACCTTCAGGCGCGTCGCGCAGCAATTGAAGCTATCGCTCGACTGAATCGACGCGTTTTTACCATCCAAGGAGACGTTTCCCCATGAGCGAGGCAATGGAGACAAGGGCGATGCATGAGGACGTACCGCTGGTACTCGACGGCATCTGTGGCGCGATGGTCCAGCTGGGTTGTGAAAGCCTGGGGCCGACGCTGTCCTTCTTCACCGAACGGCTCGGGTTCCGGATCGACGCGATCTTCCCGGCCGACGACCCGAAGACCGCGCTGGTGTCGGGCCATGGCATCGCGCTGCAGTTGTCGGCCGGCGTGGCAAATGCCGCGCCGCGCCTCACCCTGCTTTGCGATGACCCCGCGCGCATCGCGCAGGGGCTGCGGCAGCTCACGGCGCCCAACGGAACCGTCGTTCGCTTTGCCGAGGCGAATCCGGCCTACAGGCTGCCGCCCACGGTCCAGGCCCTGGTCATCAGCCAGGCGGGTGAGTCGACACACTGGACTGTGGGGCGCGCCGGGCTGCGCTACCGCGACCTGCTGCCGCAGCGCCATGGCGGCGCCTTCATCGCGTCGCACATCCGCATCCTCGAAGGCGGCCCGGTGCCGGACTATGTCCACTACCACAAGGTTCGCTTCCAGATGATCTTTTGCCGTTCCGGCTGGGTGCGCGTGCTCTACGAAGGGCAAGGTGCCCCGATGGTGCTGCGGGCCGGCGACTGCGTACTGCAGCCGCCGATGATCCGGCACCGGGTCCTGGAGAGTTCGGCCGGTGCCGAGGTGATCGAGATCGGCACGCCAGCCGAGCACATCACCATTGCCGAGCATGCCCTCACCCTGCCGTCTGCCGACCTGCCGCCGGACCATGAGTTCGGCGGCCAGCGGTTTGTGCGTCACACCGCCAGCATGGCGCCGTGGTTGCCTTGGCGGCTGGAGGGCTTCGAGCACCAGGACACCGGCATCGGTGGTGCGACCTCGGGTCTGGCAGGCGCCCGCGTGGTGCGGCGCATGGCCGGTGCCGAGGCGGCGTCTTCCCCGCAGCAGCACGACACGGAGTTCTGTTTTTACTTCGTCCTGTCGGGGAAGGCGGACTTTTGCCACGGCGACGAGCGCCTGCATCTGAAGGCCGACGACAGCATCACCGTGCCCGGCGGGCTGCGCTACGCTTTCGGCAACACATCGCCGGACCTGACGCTGCTGGAAGTGACCCTGCCGGATGCCGTTGCGCTGACCCAGGCGTTGGACTGAAGGCGCATGACCGCGCTGCAAGACTGCCAGCACCTCGATCACTATGGGAGAACAGCATGAGACCTTCGCTTGCGCAATTTGCACGTGATATTTCCACAGGCGCGCTGCGCGTGATTGATCTCACGCACACGCTCTCTCCCGAATTCCCGGCATTGCAGCTGCCGCCGCAGTTTGGACAGGTATGGGCGTTCAGGATGGAGCGTATCTCGCAATACGATGCGGCCGGCCCGGGCTGGTACTGGAACAACTTTTCCTGCGGAGAACATACCGGAACCCACTTCGACGCACCAGTGCACTGGGTGACCGGAAAGAACCATCCGAACAATACCGTTGACACCATTGATGCGCGTCAGTTCATCGGTCCGGCGTGCGTGGTCGATGCGAGCCGTGAAGTGGCGGCCGATCCCGATTGGCTGCTGACGGTCGATTTCCTGGAAGCCTGGGAAGCGCAACACGGCCGCATCCCGGCAGGCGCCTGGCTGCTGCTGCGCACCGACTGGAGCCAGCGGCTGGTAGACCCTGCGGCTTTCGTCAATATGCGCGAAGACGGCGCTCACACGCCCGGCCCCACGCAGCAGGCCGTCGAATGGCTTATCCGCGATCGCGACGTGCGCGGCTTCGGCGTTGAGACCATCAATACCGATGCCGGCCAATCCTACGCCTGGCCGGTCGCCTATCCGTGCCACACGCTGATGCACGGCGCCAACAAGTTCGGTTTGCAATGCCTGATGAACCTTGACCAACTGCCCCCACAGGGCGCGATGATTGTCGCCGCGCCCCTGAAGATTCAGGGCGGGTCAGGCTCGCCGCTGCGCGTGCTGGCCCTGGTGGAGTAGGTGCTGTCGCGCGTGCTGCGAGTCAAACTGTCTTCTGTTGCACTGTGTACTTGAATCTGCGATTCAAGACGAGGTCCAGGACGAGGTTCGGCCCCTGTTGGCTGCGTATCAACAGCTAACAAAACAGCTGTCAAAAAGAGCGCAAACCGGTGGTGCCCGACGCTCACAGCGTGAAGATCTTGCCCGGGTTCATGATGTTTTTCGGGTCCAGCGCGCGCTTGATGGTGCGCATCATCTCGACAGCGCCATCGCCGGTTTCCGTCACCAGGAAATCCATTTTGTGCAGGCCTACGCCGTGTTCGCCGGTGCAGGTGCCTTCCAGGCTCAGCGCGCGGTTCACCAGCTTGTGGTTGAGCGCCTCGGCGATCTCGCGTTCCTCGGGAAGGGTCGGGTCGATCAGGTAGCCGAAGTGGAAATTGCCGTCGCCGACATGGCCGACGAGGAAGTAGGGAATGCCGCTGGCGTCGACTTCGGCGACCGACTCCAGCAGGCAGTCGGCCAGGCGCGAAATCGGCACGCAGGTGTCGGTGGAGATGGCGCGGCAGCCGGGGCGCGACTGGATGGCGGCGAAATAGGCATTGTGCCGGGCCGTCCACAGCCGCGTGCGCTCTTCGGGCGTGCTGGCCCATTCAAACGCCTTGCCGCCATGGCCGCTGGCGAGCTCCTGCACCAGCTCGGCCTGCTCTTTCACGCTGCTTGGCGAGCCATGAAACTCCATCAGCAGCATGGGCTCTTCGCGCAGGCCCAGCTTGGCATAGGCGTTCACCATGCGTACGGTGTTGTGGTCGATGAGCTCCACGCGCGCAATCGGCACGCCCATCTGGATCACTTCAATCGTGGTGCGCACGGCGGCTTCAATGCTGGGGAAGGAGCAGATCGCCGCTGAAATGGCTTCCGGCAGCGGATAGAGCCTGACGGTGACTTCGGTGATGACGCCCAGCGTACCTTCGCTGCCCACCATCAGGCGCGTGAGGTCGTAGCCGGCCGATGATTTCTTGGCGCGGGTGCCGGTGCGGATGACCTCGCCGCTGGCCGTCACCACTTCCAGCGCGAGCACGTTTTCGCGCATGGTGCCGTAGCGCACAGCGTTGGTGCCGCTGGCGCGCGTCGCGCTCATGCCGCCCAGGGTGGCGTCGGCGCCGGGATCGATGGGGAAAAACAGGCCGGTGCTTTTCACTTCTTCATTGAGCTGCTTGCGCGTCACGCCGGGCTGCACCGTCACGGTCAGGTCTTCCGCATTGATGGACAGCACCTTGTTCATGCGGCTCACATCAATGCTGATGCCGCCCTGCACGGCCAGCAAATGGCCTTCCAGCGAGGTGCCGACGCCAAACGGGATGACCGGCACGTTGTATTGGCTGGCCAGCTTCACCGCATCGGCCACGTCCTGCGTGCTTTCGGCAAACACCACGGCGGCGGGTGGCGGGGCGGCAAACGAGGACTCGTCACGACCGTGCTGCTCGCGCACCACCAGCGCGGTGGAGCAACGCTCGGCGAAGCGGGCCTTGAGTGCGTCCAGCAGCGCGGCAGGTGTTTCGCGCTGGTGAATCTCCGGCAGCAAATGGACGGGTAGGGGTGCGTTCATGGGTGTCTCCAGGTCAATGGCACAGTTTACGACGTGCGCGTCGGGTCTGCCAAAGAAAGCTTGTGGAGTTCCCGGACGCCGGGGCGTTGCCGGAGCACCTGGAAGTCACGCCGCCGGTGCAGGCCGGCGGCGCGCCAGGAGCGAAGATGCGGAAGGCGTCAGGAGCCTGCTGCGCTGCTGAATTCGCTGCGCGAGATGAAGGTGTCGTGATCGGTGTCGATCAACTCGAAACGCTGCGCCACGGCCGGGAAATGCTCGGCTTCCTGGCGACTCAGCTTGCCGTCCCGGTTGGTGTCGGCCCGGTTAAACGCCGCCTCCAGGTCATTGCGGGTCACCCGGTTTGGCGGAATGGTAGCGGCTGTTGCCGAAGGCGCCAGTTGGGCCGACGGACTGCTGGGGCTGGCGGGACTGGTAGGTGAGGGCGGTGAGTTTTGCGCCCGCGCGGCGGCGGCAGCGCCCATGGCCAACGCCGCCATCAGCACCACGCTGCGTAATTCAAAGTTGCCAAAGTCAAAGTTGCCAAAGTTGGGAATAGAATGGTTTTTCACCGTCATGCAGAGATATCCTTCAAAGATTGTTTCAAAGCTGCTTCAAGGTTGAACAGGGCCCGATTGCATCGCAAAGAGCGTCAGGCGGCCAGCACTCTTGCAGGGTGTTTCTCCGCTGACATGGTGACGGACCAGGACACATTTGCTTGCCTCGCGTAACGCCGCGCGAGGCTTCACCGGTTTCACGGCGCCTCACTCCCTTCACATCTCACCCATATGGCCAACAGACTTTCACAGATCGCAACACGCACGGGCGACAACGGCACCACGGGGCTGGGCGACAACACGCGCGTCTCCAAGGACAGCCTGCGTGTTCATGCCATGGGCGACGTCGATGAATTGAATTCGCAGATCGGCGTGCTGCTCTGCGAAGAATTGCCGCCGGGCGTGCGCGACCTGCTGGTCGAAGTGCAGCACCAGCTGTTCAACCTGGGGGGCGAGCTGTCCATCCCGGGCTATGAGCTCCTCAAGCCCGAAGCCGTGGCCCTGCTCGATGCGGCGCTGGCCGAGCACAATGCCCAGCTGCCGCGTCTGGCGGAATTCATTTTGCCGGCTGGCTCGCGGGCCGCGGCGCTCGCGCATGTGTGCCGCACCGTGGCGCGCCGCGCGGAGCGGGCGGTGGTGGCCCTGGGCGCAGCCGAGCCCCTCAAGGAGGCGCCGCGTCAGTACCTCAACCGCTTGAGCGACCTGCTGTTCGTGCTGTCACGCGTGCTCAACCGCATGAATGGCGGTGACGATGTGTACTGGAAAAGCGAACGCATGGCGAGGGCGGCCTCGGAGGAGTGAGCGTATCTTGAAGCCGGCAGCGTCGAGCCTGGATATCACGACTGCTTCGGCTGCAGCATCGCCATGGTGATGCGCGACACGCAGGTCAGCTCGCCGGCGTCGTTGGTCAACTCGATCTGCCAGACCTGGGTGCTTCGGCCAATGTGCACGGGCCGCGTGATGCCGGTCACCCAGCCGCTGGTTGTGCCCTTGAGGTGGTTGGCGTTGATATCCAGTCCCACAGCGCGATGCCCTGCAGGCGCTGTGTAAGCGGCGCCGCACGAGCCCAGTGTTTCGGCCAGCACCACTGACACCCCGCCGTGCAACAAGCCGTAGGGTTGGGTCGTCCGGCGGTCCACCGGCACGCGGGCGCGGATGAAATCATCACCCACTTCCAGAAATTCGATGCCCAGATGGGTGACGGCGCAGTTCGCGTTGGACGCGGTGAGCAATTCGATGGAGATGGGCTGTTTCCAGATGCGCATGGTGATTCCAGACTGATTCGGGGACAGGGCGCCCTCCACTATAAGGTGGCCGCCTACACCCGTTGGGTAACTTGTCGCGCCTTCCGCTGCCAGGACCGGGCGTAGGCTGGAAAAATGGCCACGAAAGCACAATCCCCATGACACGCGCGCACCGCTGGCTTGTGGGGCTCGGCCTGGTCCTGGGCCTGCCGGCTTTGCTCTGGGTGGCGATGATGCGCCTCGTGCCCTCCGATGACGAGCTGGCGCGTCGCGCGGCCCTGCAACTGGAGGCGTGGCTCGGTGTCAAGGTCGACGTCGGTGCGCTGCGCTGGCGGTTGCTGCCGGCGCCGACGCTGGTGATCGAACATATCGTCACGGTGCAGCCGCAGCCCATCGTCATTCAGAAACTTACCGCTTATCCGGACCTGCTGGCGCTCTGGCAGCGCCGCGTGAAGATAGACCGTGTAGACCTGCAGGGCGCTACCGTGCCGCAGTTGTCGCTGGGTTGGGCGCTTGCGAGGCCGGAACACGGTCGCGAGCCAAGCGAATTGAGCGCCGGCGACATTCCGCTGGTGCGTCTGGTGTTTCGCGACGTGACCTGGATTTCGCGGCACGGTATTCCCGTCATTTACGACGGCGAGGTGGACTTTGATCCCGGCTGGCGGCCGCGTCAGGCCCTGGTGCGCCGTCCCGGCTTCAAGCCCGTCACCGACCTCACGCTGACCCGCGAGGGGCAGGATGACCGGTGGGCTGCCCGCATCAACGTGGGCGGCGGCACGGCCCACGGCACGATGGAACTGCAGACCCGTCCCAACGGCCGCTTTCACCTGGAAGGCACCTTGCAACCGAAGGATATGGAGGTGCAGAGTGCGCTGGCCGCCTTCAACCGCCGTTCCATCGTCGCGGGCAAGGCCTCTGGCAATACGGTGCTGTCCGCCCATGGCGACAACGTTGTCGAACTGGCGCAGTCGCTTCACACCAGGACCACGTTCGCCATGGGCTCTTCGAAGCTGCTGCATTTTGACCTCGACAAGGCGATTCGCAGCGCGGGCCAGGAGTTCGCCGGGCAGACAGCGCTCGAATCAGTCACCGGGCAGCTCGACACGCAGAACACACCGCAGGGCATGGTGGTCGACTACACCGGTATCAAGGCAGGGTCGGGTGCACTGACCGCGTCGGGAAAGGCCCGGGTGGCCAACCAGCAAGTCCAGGCTGAACTCTCGGTGGATCTCGTGGACGGTGTGGTCGGCGTACCCTTGCAAATCAACGGACCTCTTGAGAAGGTGAGGGTGTCCGTATCCCGCGGCGCGCTGGCGGGCGCCATGGTGGGCACGGCGATACTGCCCGGCGTTGGCACGGCGATTGGTGCCCGTGTAGGCGCCACGCTGGGCAAGATCTTCAGCCCGGATCCCGCGGGCAAGCCGGTTCCCGGAAGCGGCACCGGATCCCCCGGAAAGCAGCCCTGAGGCTCCCCACTCCCCGAACTGGCGGGCGCGAAGCCCCGCACATGTGTTTATTTTGGTTAACGCCGTAATGGCCCGTAACTTGGCCGTCCTTGGGGTATTCCAGTGGAGTAAAGTTTTAAGTCGATAAATCTCCAGCTTTGCGGCAATCCGCTATTCGGGCTATATCCGGTGTCGATGTCCTTGCAGCCTAACCCAAGGTCCTGACCATGTCCCAAAAGCCGCCCGCCTCTCCCCTTTCCACTCCGCTTGCGCGCGCGCTGGATCAGAATGACACGGCGAAAGAGACGATGGAGCAGGCGGCCGATGAACTGATGGTGATCAACACCGTACTCAAACAAGAAATTCCCGACCCCTTGCAAACCGGCGACGTGGCACAGGCCCTGCAAAAAACTGACGAAATCGAACGCAGGATTCAGGAGTCTGCCGACGAGCTGGCGCAGGTTCACCAGGTCCTGGCGCAGGAAATCGGCGAACGCGTCGCTTTGGAGCGTGAACTGGCGGCGATCAAATTGGCGCTGACGCGGTCCAGGGGCTAGGGCTTAGGGCCTTTGCGACGTGGGGCCTTGCGGCACCGTCAGCGCTTGTCGCTGGCGGTTGAGCAGCGCGTACAGCAAGATGGCGCCGAAAGTGGCGGTGCCAATGCCGCCCATCGCAAATTGCCCGAACTTCAGCGTGAAGTCGCCGGTGCCCAGCACCAGCGTGATGGCCGCCACGATCAGGTTCTTGTTGTCTGAAAAATCCACCTTGTTGTCGACCCAGATCTTGGCGCCGGCCACGGCAATGAGGCCGAACACCACGATGCTCACCCCGCCCATCACGGGCAGGGGAATCGCCTGGATCAGAGCGCCGAACTTGGGGCTGAAGCCCAGCATCACGGCAATCAGCGCAGCGACCACAAACACCGCCGTCGAGTAGATTTTGGTGGCCGCCATCACGCCGATGTTTTCGGCGTAGGTGGTGACGCCGGTGCCGCCGGCGCTGCCCGAAACAATGGTGGCCACACCATCGCCGATGAAGGCGCGGCCGATGTAGACATCCAGGTTTTTGCCGGTCATGGCGGTCACCGCCTTGATGTGGCCGAGGTTTTCCGCCACCAGGATGATGGCCACCGGCGCAATCAGCAGCATGGCATTCAGGCTGAAGACCGGCGCGGCAAAGCCGGGTACACCCACCCAGGTCGCGTTGGCGATGCCCGACAGGTCAATCGGCTTGCCCAGGCCCAGTCCGTTGGTGAGCACCGCATACACCAGGCTCGCCACCATCAGGCCGACCAGGATCAGCAGGCGCTGCACCATGCCGCGCGTCATCACGGCCACCAGCGCCACACTGACGAAGGTCACCACCTGCATCCACGAATCAAAGTTGCTCGCCGCCATGTTCTTGACGGGAATGCTCGCCAGGTTCAGGCCGATGACGGCCACCACGGCGCCGGTGACCACTGGCGGCATGACGCGCTCTATCCAGCCCGTGCCCACGAACTGCACGATGGCGCCTATCAGCGTGTAGACCACGCCACACGCGATGATGCCGCCCAGCGCCACGCCGATGTTACCGTTCAGGCCTTTGCCCGCATAGGCGGTGGCGGCAATCACCACGCCAATGAAGGCAAAGCTGGAACCGAGGTAGCTTGGCACCTTGCCCCCGGTGATGGCGAAAAATATCAGGGTGCCAATGCCGCTCATCAGAATGGCAATGTTGGGGTCAAAGCCCATGAGGATGGGCGCCAGCACGGTGGCGCCAAACATCGCAATCACGTGCTGCACGCCCATCATCGTCGTTTGCGGCCACGGCAACCGCTCGTCCGGCGCGATCACGCCTCCCTGCTGCAACACTGCGCTGCTTTTTTCTGTCCAGTCCAGCATTCCCATCACTCTCTCCTCTTTGTAAAGTGTGGCAATGCTAGGGGCAATGGACGCATCCCACAAGAGCGACCGGGTGCCGGCAGAACGGGCACCCTGCGATCTGCGGCCGGCGATGGCCGGCCTCAGGCCAGGAACGAGGCGACGTGTTGCAGCACCCCGGTGTCTTTCAGGATCTTCTGGTGCCCCAGCCCTTCGGTGGCCACCAGGCGAGCACCGCCAATCGCCTCGCTGTACGCCACGCCATCGGCAAAACGGTTGATGCTGTCCTGCCGGTCATGCACCACCAGCGTGGGCAAGCGGATGCGCGGGCCCACCGCCGCCGGTTCAAACTGCGGCATCAGGATGCCTTCGCGCGCTTCAACGCGACGCTGCATGGCTGCGCGCGTGGTCTCGCTCAGGCCAAACACGTGGGCAAACAGGCGCGTGTACTCATAAGGCGAGGCGGGCGGGGCCAGCAGCACCAGCCGGTTCACCGGCAGGCCGCGGCTGGCGGCATAGGCGCCGGCGTTGGCGCCCAGCGAATGGGCCACCAAGCCGTGCACGCTGTAGCCCTGCTGCTGCAGGCGCGCCGAGACGTACTCGATCACGCGTGCGAATTGCGGCAGGTTGCTGGTCGAGCCGCGGCTGCGTCCGTGCGCGGGCATCTCGACGATCATGGGCCGCATGCCCTGCGCCGCCAGCGTGTCGGCCAGCGCCAGCATCTGGCCGGCGTGTCCGCCCCAGCCGTGCACCAGCAGAACGACCGGGCCCTGCGGCGCGATCGGGCGTGAATAAAGCGTCAGGCTGGCATCTTCAAACGGCCACTGCTCCAGGTGCCAGGCAGGGCTCCAGGCTCTGCGGCGGCTCAGCCATTTGGGCGGTAGCGGCGTGCCAAACAGGCGATAGGCCGCACGCACGGCCAGCGCCGGCCAGATGCGCTGCGAGGCTCCCAGGCCCCAGCGGAACACCCGCGTGAGCGGGCTGGCGTTGTAGTAGGCCGTGGAGGCCTGCAGGGATGTACGTGTCATGTGGGACTCTCCGTTTTTGAATCAGCAGGGGGCAGGCTCCGGCGGCTTCAGTCATTCAGTTTCAGTAATAGATCCAGTCTTCATTGCTGCGCGGCAGCTGGCGCAGCGAGGCCAGGGCGGCCGTCACACCGCACACCAGCAGAAAACCGATGAACGAAAAAATGATGATCAACATGGCATCTTCCTTTCTTCGCACGATCGTGCGAAATTAGAGCAAACACAACAAACAAGGGCACGTGGGCATCCCTCAACAATCAGGTTTTGTAGCTGTTAATCAGGCGCTCCCAGGATGCCTGGGTGCGCTCGGCCGCGCGCGGGTCGCGCAGAAAGCGCGCATCGTGCAACAGCCCAATGGACAAGCTGCTGATTTCGCTGACCAGCTGCTCGGGGTCGGTGTCTGGTTGCAGGTGGCCGGCCTCGATGGCCTGCAACACGGTACGGCGCAAGGCGGCGCGCCAGCGCGTCACTTCCTGCAGCAGCGTGTTGCGCAACTCGCCCTCCTTGTCGTCCAGCTCGAACGCGCCGGCCGTGTAGATGCAGCCCTGCTGCACTTCGACGTCGCGCGTGCGCACAATCCAGCGGCGCACGATTTCGTTGAGGCGTGGCAGGCCCTTGGGCTGCTGCATGGCCGGTACAAAGACGTCGGCCAGAAAGCGCCGGCCAAACTCTTCAATGACAGCCTTTTGCAGAGCCTCGCGCGAGCCGATGCGCGAGAACACGCCGCTCTTGGACAGGCCGATCCGGTCGGCCACGGCCTGCAGCGTGATGGCCTCCAGGCCTTCCGCCGCTGCAAGATCAATTCCCGCGCCAATGATGGCGGTCCGGGTCATCTCGCTTTTCTGGGTTTTGGCGTCCATACGGTGAATATTAGCACGATTGTGCGAAATTGCAAATACCGCATTTCCGGGGGCGCGTTGACCCTTCTCACGCCAAGGTCGTGGCGTTAAGCTCGCACCATGAGCGCACCCTATATTCCCCAAATACGCCTCTACCAGGACTGGTTGAAGGCCACGCGCGGCCTGTCCTTTGACAGCTATGACGCACTGTGGCGCTGGTCGGTGACCGACCTGGAGGCCTTCTGGCAAAGCATCTGGGACTATTTTGAGTTGCAGTCGCCGACGCCGCACACGGCCGTGCTGGCCGAGCGGCGCATGCCCGGTGCCCGGTGGTTTCCGGGTGCCCAGGTCAACTACGCGCGGCAGGTCCTGCGGCATGTGGACAAGGCCCACGCAGCCGGTTTTCCGGCCCTGGTCAGCCACAACGAAAAGAGTCTTGCCAGTGGCCGGCACCGCGAACTGAGCTGGCCCGCCCTGCGCCAGCAGGTCGCGTCGCTGGCGCTGCACCTGCAGGCCCGGGGGGTGAAGCCGGGCGACCGTGTGGCCGCCTATTTGCCCAACATTCCCGAGGCCATGGTGGCCTTCCTGGCCGTGGTCAGCATCGGCGGTGTCTGGAGCATTTGCGCGCCCGACATGGGCACCCACGCCGTGCTGGACCGCTTCAAGCAGATCGAGCCCAAGGTGCTGATCGCCTGCGACGGCGTGCACTATGGCGGGCGTGATCTGGACCGCACCGGCGTGGTGGCGGAACTGCGGGCCGCACTGCCCAGTTTGCAGCACGTGATCGTGCACGACAACCTGCGCGCTGCAAATTCAATGGCAGATTGCACACGGTTCGACAGCGCTGTGGCCCAGGACGATGCGCAAACTGCGGCGTTTGAACCGCTCTGGCTGCCGTTTGACCATCCGCTGTGGATTGTCTATTCCAGCGGCACCACCGGCCTGCCCAAGCCCATCGTGCATGGCCACGGCGGCACGCAGCTGGTGGCGCTGGCGCTGAAGACCCTGCACAACGACATTGGTTGCAGCTACGAGGCCAACAGCTGGGGCGAGCGCTACCACTGGTACAGCTCCACGGGCTGGGTGATGTGGAACGCACAACTGAGCGGCCTGCTGAACGGCACCACCTGCTGCCTGTTTGACGGCAATCCCGGCGGCAGCAAGGACAAGCCCGACTGGACCACGCTCTGGCGCTTCGCGGCCGACCTTGAGGTGACGTTCTTCGGCGCCGGTGCCGCCTTCTTTGCCAACTGCATGAAGGCGGGGGTTGAGTTGGCGGAATGCGGCGACCTGACAAGGGTAAGGGCACTCGGCAGCACCGGTTCACCGCTGAGCGAAGACACGCAGCGATGGGGGGCGGAGCAATTCCGCAAGCTGCATGCGGCAGGCACGGGGACCTCCACCATGCGCAGCGCCGGGCCACCCCAAGCAAGCACAGTCCCCTCGGGGGGAAGCGTAGTACACGAAGTGGCAAGCGTGGGGGCATCAGCCGTGCGCAGCGCCGGGCCGCCCCAAGCAAGCACAGCCCCCTCGGGGGGCAGCGCATTACACGAAGTGAAAAGCGTGGGGGCTCCCATATGGTGGTGCAATATTTCCGGCGGAACGGACTTTGCCGGTGCGTTTATCGGCGGCAACCGCGAACTGCCGCTGGTGCCGGGCGAGATGCAGTGCCGCCTGCTGGGCTGCGCGGTCGAGGCCTGGAATGAACAGGGCCAGCCGGTGATTGGCGAGGTCGGCGAGCTGGTCTGCACCCAGCCCATTCCGTCGATGCCGCTGTATTTCTGGGGCGACACCGGCGCAATGGAGCCCTCGGGCGGCGATGCCGCCTACCCCCCGAGGGGGTCCGGAACCGGCTCGGGGCGGCCCAGCGCCGAACCCGGCCCGCGCTACCTGTCCAGCTACTTCGACATGTACCCCAACGTCTGGCGGCATGGCGACTGGCTCAAAATTACGCCTGCGGGTGGCTGCATCATCTACGGCCGCAGCGACGCCACCATCAACCGCCACGGCCTGCGCATGGGCACCAGCGAGCTGTACAGCGCGATAGAGGCGCTGCCCGAAGTGCTGGACTCGCTGGTGGTGGACCTGGAGTATCTGGGCCGCGAAAGCTACATGCCGCTGTTTGTGGTGCTGCGCGAGGGTGTGGCGCTCGACGACGCCCTGAAAGCCCGGCTCAACGGTGCGATCAAAACCGCGCTGTCGCCGCGCTTTGTGCCCGATGCCATTTTTCAGGTGCCTGAAATTCCGCGTACCCTCTCGGGCAAAAAGCAGGAGCTGCCGATCAAGAAGTTGCTGCTGGGGCAACCGCTGGAGAAGGTGGTGAACCGGGACGCCATGGCCAACCCGGACTGTCTCGCGTGGTATGTTCAGTTCTCGAAAAACTACCTTGCCGAAAGGAGCGCATGAAACGACGACTGATGAGGCTGGCCGCCCTGGGTCTGCTTGCCTTGATGACCGCGTGCGCCACCGGACCGGGCACCGCTCCTTCGGGCGCCGCACCGGCATCGGGTGCGCCATCTGCGGCCTCCGGGCTGCGTGTGACCGGCACCGTGTCTTACCTGCAGCGCGTCGCCTTGCCGCCCGACAGCGATGTCATCGTTCAGCTGCGCGATATTTCGCGCCTGGACAGCGCGTCCGGCGTATTGGCCGAGCAGCGGTTCACTGCCAGCAGCCAGGTTCCCTTGCCGTTTGAACTGACAGTGGAGCCCGGCAAGATCGATCCGCGCATGCGCTACGCGGTCGCGGCACGCATTCAGCGCAACGGGAAATTGCTGTTCATCAACGACAAGCTCTACCTGGTTCTCACGCAAGGCCACGGCAACCGCGTCGAGATGATCTTGCACATGGTGGCGAAACCCTGAAGCGCGCTGAGCGCTGACTTTTTCAGGCCCGTTCAGGCCACCGTCGCCGGCTGGCGGTTGACCAGCACCACCCCCGCGGCTACCAGCGCCAGCGCCGCGAGCAAACCCGGCGTCACACTTTCCTTGAGCCACAGGGCGCCAAACAGCAGCGCAAACAGCGGCGTGAGAAAGACAAACACTGAAATCCGGGTCGCCGGGTAGCGCCCCAGCATCCACATCCAGGCCAGGTAGCTGGCAAAAGCGCCGATCACGGTCTGCAGCAGCAGCGAGGTGATGGCAAACGGGCTGAATTGCCAGACCCACACCTCGCCCAGCGCCAGTGACAGCGCCGGGAAGGCCACGGCACTCACGGCCAGTTGGTAAAAGAGCAGCTTTTCCGCCGCAATGTTGGTCAGGCGGGAAGCGCGAATGACCACGGTGGTCAGTCCCCAGAGCAGCCCGGCCAGCAGCGCCAGCAGGTCGCCGCGCGCCGTCGATCCCTGGCCGGCCGTGAAGCCTTCGCGCAGGGCAAACACCACGGCGACAAAGGCCCCGAGCAAGCCAACCCATTGCAGGCCGCGCAAGCGTTCGGCCTTGACCCACAGCGGCACCAGCAGGGCGACCCAGAAAGGCGAGGTGTACAAAAACACCGTCAGGCGCGAGGCGCTGGTGTACTGCAGCCCCAGGTAGATGCAGGCAAACTCCGCGCCGAACAGCGCACCTGCCAGCAGGCCGGCCCGCAGGGAGCCGTCACGGCCAAACAGCGCAATGCCGCGCCACAAGCACCACAGTCCCAGCAGGGCCGTGGCGCCCAGCAAACGCAAGGAGGCCTGGAACATCGGCGGGATTTCGCTGATGGTGGCCTTGATCAGCACCTGCTGCAGGCCCCAGAACAGGCAGCAGCCCAGCAGCAGGGAAATGGCGAGGGCATCGAGGTGGGCTTTGCGTGCGGTCATGGGCTCAGGATGGAATGTGGAAGGAGGCACGGATCGCTATCGTGCGGTGCCGTGAAGTGCAGCGTCACAAGACGCAGCAGGTTCAGTGGGTGACGCTTCGGCGCCAGTTCACAAAGGGTGCTCGGTGTAGAACCTGCCGCCATGAAACAGCAGCGGCGCCGCGCCGGCGCGGTGGCTGCAGCGCTCCACTTCGCCGACGAAGATCACATGGTCGCCTTCCTCGTAGCGGCTGCGGTTGAAGCATTCGAAGGTGGCGGCCGCGCCGCTGAGCAGGGGAGAGCCGCTCGCGCCTTCGGTGAACAGCACGTCCGCCCAGCGGTCTTCGCGCCGGCTGGCAAAGCGTTCGGCCAGCGCTTTCTGGTCCGCCGCCAGGATGTTGATGGCGTAGTGCGATCCGGCGCTCAGCGCAGCCATGGAGCCCGCTGCCTGCGCCAGGCTCCAGAGGACCAGGGGCGGGTTGAGCGACACCGAATTAAAGGAGTTGGCCGTCAGGCCGACCAGCACGCCGGCCGGCGTGCGCGCGGTGACGATGGTGACCCCGGTGGCAAACATGGCCAGCGAGGCCCGGAACTCTCGTTGGGAAAAGCTGGGACTGCTCGCTTTGCGCGGAATGGAAGGGGTCGGCATAGACGGGTAATTTAACTGAAGCGCTTGAAGCGCACCGGCCACAGGCTTGGCGGCCCTCCCGCTTGGGTGCGATGCTGGGTGGGTGAGCGGGTGGGGGCCGAAGCTGGCGGGGCAGCCCGAAACCTCAAGGCAAGTGTGCGCGAATCACAGGAGGCGATGCTTTCTTGCGCGGTAGGCCAGCTTCGCCCGCGTTGTGTTGAGCAGCCGCGCTGCGGCGGACAGATTCCCCTGGGATGTGGAAATCGCCCGCAGGAGCGTTTCGCGCTCGGTCTGGTCCAGAGACTGCGGAGCCTGCGCCGCGCTTGACGGTGTGGCTATCGCCAGGGCTTGTGCGCAGCCTGCAGGCTCTGCGAAGTTTAAAGTTGCGGAGCTTCCCTTCAGCCGCAGCGTCATGATGTCGGTGCTCAGGGTTTCGCCACTGGTGAACAGGTGGTGCACATCGATCAGCCCTTCCATGTCGGCCATGATCACAGCGCGTTCGACCAGGTTTTGCAGTTCGCGGATGTTGCCTGGAAAGGCATAGTTCAGCAGGGACCGAACCGCGGCCTGCGTGAAGCCGCCAGTGTTGCAGCCGTGCTTGCGCCGGTAATGGTTCAGAAAGTGGTTCATCAACAGGGGAATGTCATCACGCCGCTCGCGCAGGGGCGGCAGGTGAATGGGGAAGACATTGAGCCGAAAGAACAAGTCCTCGCGAAACTGTCCCTCCAGCACGGCCTGACGCAGCGCTTCATTGGTCGCCGCCACGACGCGCACATCCACTGCAATGCTGCGCGTGCCTCCCACGCGTTCCACCTCGCCCTCCTGCAAGGCGCGCAGCAGCTTGCCTTGGGCGACATAGCTCAGCGAGCCAATCTCGTCCAGAAACAGGGTGCCGCCGCTGGCTCTCTCAAAGCGGCCCGGCCGCGAGTGGCTGGCGCCGGTGTAGGCCCCGCGTTCCACGCCAAACAGTTCGGACTCGATCAGGGTTTCCGGGATGGCTGCGCAGTTCACCGCCACAAAGGGCCGGTCCTTGCGCGGGCTGATCTTGTGCAGCATGTGGGCAAATTTTTCCTTGCCCACGCCGGACTCGCCGGTAAACAGCACGGTGGCCGAGGTGCGCGCCACGCGGCTCAGCTGGTGGCAGGCGGCGTTGAAGGCCGAGGAGGCACCGACCATCGCATCACCGGCGGAGGCCTCGACCTGGGGCAGTTCGGCGGCGCTGGGGGCTGGACGGGCGTAGGCAGCGGTGTCGACAAACTCCCTGACGTTGAGGTAGCGCATGTCTTCCGCGATATCGTCCCACTGGTCGGCTGATTTGCCTATCACCTGGCAATGCGCTTCGCCCATGGCGCGGCACTGTGTTTCCCGGAAAACGACGAGATGGCCGAACAATGTGCTGACATAGCCCGTGGCATAGCCCACCTGCATCCAGCAGGCGGGTGAGCCGCCAATCCCGTAGGCGGCGATGTGTTCATCGTCTTCGCTGGAGTTGTGCCACAGAAATTCGCCTTCATAGCTGCCCGTTTCGGGCTTGTACGAGGCCCGCACCACTTCGACTTTCACCACCCCCTCCAGCGCATGCAGGCGCGTACCCGCGAGGGCGATGGCCGACGGATCTGCATCGGGCCACTGCCGCCGCACCAGTTGGGCATCGCGGGCGCCGCTGACATAGCCCGCACGGGTGAACAGTCCGCGGGCCTGCTCCAGCCCCAGGCTGTCAATCATTTCACGCCGCAGGGAGCCCAGGGCTTCCGTGTGCAACAAGACCATGCGCTGGTCTTGCAGCCAGATGCGTCCGTCCCCCGGAGAAAAAAACAGGCATTCGCTGATGTCGGCAATGTTGGGGTGGGCATCGCCGCCCATGTGGGCACTGGCAAATCCGCCCAGGGCTTTGGCCACCAATGCGCTGTCGAAGTTGCCAAGGGTCGTGCCCGTGGCCCGGGCCACGTCGGCCAGGGAGATGCGCGAAGTGTTGCCCATGGTTTTGTTTTTTTTATTTGATCAATTGCGCAACTGTAGTTCATGTTTATAACCATTTGATCAAAAAATAAAACAGGGATTTCCCTTTGCTGCACCGCAGTAATTGGACTTGGGGTATGTCCCTAGTCCCCCTCTCGAAAAGACCTCAATGCGGGGCCGCAGGCGGTTGCGATTGCGGGTGTTGGTCTGTGCATTGCAACGCATCCGGTATGTCACAGAAAAAGTGACGAACTGATAAACCAACCGAAAGGGCTTTTCCCATGGGTGCAGCAGATGTAACAGCATTTTTTAATTTTTCCGGCCTGAAGCAAGCTGCCTTGGGTGGCGGTGCGCGCGATGTGATCGAACCCGCCACGGGCCAGGTGTTGTGCACCGTGGGCATTGCCGATGCGGCCGACGTGGCCGCCGCGACTGCCGCTGCCGCTGCCGCGCAAAAAGCGTGGGTGGCGGTGCCTCCGCGTGAAAAGGCTGAAATTTTTCGCCGTGCCGCCGCCCTGTTTCAGCAGCATGGTGATGAGTTGGCGCTGTTCGCCGCACGCGAGACGGGCGGCATTTTGGCCAAAGGTCAGCATGAAATTCGCGAGGCCGCGCTGATCTGCAATCTGGCCGCCAGCATTCCCCTGCAGTCGCAAGGCCATGTGCTGCCCAGTGTGCCGGGCCGCACCAGCATCGCGCGCCGTGTGCCGCACGGCATTGTGGGGGTGATTTCGCCCTTCAACTTCCCGATGATCCTGACCATCCGCTCGGTGGCCCCGGCCTTGGCCGCTGGCAATGCCGTGGTGGTCAAGCCTGACACCCGCACCCCCGTAACGGGTGGCCTGATGATCGCCCGCATCTTCGCGCAAGCCGGTTTACCCAAAGACTTGCTGCAGGTCTTGCCGGGCGACGCTGAAGCCGGTGAAGCCCTGGTCATTGACCCGCTGGTGCCGATGATTGCCTTCACCGGTTCGCCCGCTGTGGGCCGCCGCATTGGTGAGCTGGCTGGCCGCCACCTGAAGAAGGTGTCGCTGGAGCTGGGCGGCGCCAACTCCCTGATCATTCTGGACGATGCCGACCTGGATGTGGCCGCCAGCAATGCCGCCTGGGGTGCCTACTTTCACCAGGGCCAGATTTGCATGGCTTCCAACCGCATCCTGGTGCATGAGAGCATGGCCGCCGAGTTGACTAGGCGACTGATTGCCAAGGCCACGCATTTACCGATGGGCAACGGTGCCAGCGGCCAGGTAGCCCTGGGCCCGCTGATCGATGCCAGGCAGCGCGACCGCGTGCACGCCCTCGTGCAGGACAGCGTGAAAGCGGGCGCCAAGCTGGAAGCCGGTGGAGTTTTTGACGGCCTGTTCTACAAGCCGACCGTGCTGACGGGCGTCAAGGCCGGCATGCGGGTGTATGACGAAGAAACCTTTGGCCCCGTCGCCAACATCATCACTTACAAGACCGATGCAGAAGCCATTGCCCTGGCCAACAACAACACCGGCAGCCTGTCTTCCGCCGTCATCTCCAGCTCGGTAGGCCGTGCCATGGCCGTGGGCCAGCAGCTGAAGTCCGGCATGGTCCACATCAACGACCAGACCGTCAATGACGACTGCGTCAACCCCTTCGGCGGCCCCGGCATTGCGGGCAACGGCACCAGCGTGGGCGGACCGGCGGACTTGGAGGAATACACCATGTGGCAGTGGATGACGATCAAGGACACGGCTCCCACCTACCCGTTTTAAGTCAGATTTTTGAGGAGAGATTCATGAGTTTGCAAGGAAAAACCATCGTCGTCACAGGCACCTCGTCCGGCATTGGGGCCGAGGTGGCCCGGCTGGCCCGCTTCCAGGGCGCCCAAGTCATTGGCATGGACCGCAACGACCCCAGCTTGACGCTGGATGATTTCGTGAAGGCCGATCTGGGAAGCGCCGCCGCCATTGATGCCGCCGTGGCCCGGCTGCCCGCGCACATTGACGCGTTTTGCAACGTTGCCGGCGTGCCCGGCACGGCCGCCGGCGATCTGGTGGCCCGCGTGAACTACCTGGGCCTGCGGCACCTGACGCAAGCCGTGTTGCCGCGCATGCCGCGTGGCGGCAGCATCGTCAATGTGGCCTCCATCCTGGGTGCCGAATGGCCGCTGCGGCTGGACCTGCACAAGGAGCTCGCCGCCGTGAAGGGCTTTGAGGCCGGCGCTGCCTGGCTGCGCGACCACCCCGTGCCGCACGCCACCTGCTACCAGTATTTCAAGGAAGCCCTGATCGTCTGGAGCGCCACCCAGTCGCAGGAATGGTTCCTGGGCAAAGGGGTGCGCATGAATTGCGTCGCACCTGGCCCGGTGTTCACGCCCATCCTGGGCGACTTCGTCTCCATGCTGGGCGAAGAGCGGATTCAAAAAGATGCCCATCGCATGCTGCGCCCGGCCTTTGCCGACGAGGTGGCCGCGGTGATTGCCTGGCTGTGCAGCGATGCAGCGCGCTGGGTCAGCGGCGTGAACATTCCGGTCGATGGCGGCCTGGCCTCGACCTATCTTTGAGCAAGCGATAGACCCCCACCGACCCCACAGACCATAACTTGAGGAGACATGCATGACAAAAAAAATCACCCCCTTCCAACCCGGCGCCCTGGCGCTGGCGCTGGCGAGCAGCCTGCTCTGCGCGCTGTCGGCCCAAGCCATGGAGTTAGGTTCCGACCCCGACACTAGGATACGGCTGGACTTCACGCCCAAGTACAGCACGGCCTATCGGCTGAAGGATGCTTCGGCGGCCCTGACAGTGCCGTCGCCCGATGCCGGCGTGGCCAATGAGAACGACGGCAATGCCAACTTCAGTAAAAAAGGCATCGTCTCCAACCGCGTCGACTTGCTGACCGAGTTCGATGTGACCCACGGCAACGTCGGTCTGCGCATCAGCCATTCCGCCTGGTACGACTCGAAGTACCGGGGCACCAATGCGAACGACGGCACGCTGGGGGTCAGCAATTTCGTCGGCCAGCCCGCCAACCAGTTCATTCCAGCGACCAGCGCCCAGCATGGCCGCGATAACGAGTTTCTCGATGCCTTTGCGTTTGCCAAGGGCAACCTGGGCAGCATGCCGGCCTCGATCCGCGTCGGCAAGCATGCCTTGCAATACGGCGAAAGCCTGTTCTTCGGCCAGAACGGCATTGCCAATGCGCAAGGCCCGGTGGACATCGCCAAGATCGTCTCGGTGCCCAACTGGCAGTTCAAGGAAGTGCTGCTGCCGGTGGAGCAGATTTCCGGCTCGCTGCAGGTGGCGGAGGGGGTGACCTTGGGCGGCTACTACCAGCTCAAATGGCGGCCCAGCAAGATCCCTGGTGTGGGCAGTTATTTCTCGAACCAGGACTACATCGGCGGCGGCCGCGTCTACCTGGGTCCGACCACGGTACTCAACACCGACAACAGCAAGGACCAGACGCCGGGCAACAGCGGCCAATTCGGCGCCCAACTGCGCTGGTCGCCTGCAGGCAGCGCGTTTGAATACGGCCTCTACGCCGCACGCTACAACGACAAAACGCCATCGGTACCGGTGTTCGACCTGATCAATGGCAACGTCCACAAGGTTTATGCCAAGGGCATCAAGACCTTTGGCGCCAGCGTCACGTCGTCCGTCGGGCAGCTCAACTGGGCGCTGGAAGGCTCGGTGCGCACCGACGCACCGCTGGCCAGCGACCCGGCTGTGTTGGGCGGTGCGCCCTTCATGCCGCCGGTCAACTGCGACGGATCGGCCAGCAACCCCTGCCACGCCATCGGCAAGACGGCGCACCTGAACCTGTCGGGCATCTACGTGCTCACCAAGTCCAGCCTGTGGGACGGCGGCGCCCTTTTGGCCGAGCTGGCCTGGAACCGGGTCTTGAGCGTGAGCAGGAACCCCAGCGCCGTTGGCTTCGGCGGGCTTGACCCCAACACCACGCGCGATGCCGCGGCCTTTCGCATGATTTTCGAGCCGCAGTACTTCCAGGTACTGCCCGGCCTGGACCTGTCGATTCCGATCGGCCTGGGCTACAACTTTGGGGGCCGCTCCTCGGCCATCTTCAACTTCGCCGGCGGTGTCAGCAAAGGGGGCGACTTCAGCGTCGGCGTCAAGGGCAAGTACCAGGAATGGAATGTGGGCCTGAACTACACCGCCTTCTTCGGCAAGGAGAACACCTTCACCGTCACCGATGCGAGTACGCCCACCCGCATGCTGTCCTACGGCCAGACGCTGAAAGACCGCAACTACCTGTCCTTCACCGCTTCCCGCACTTTCTGAAAACACCTATTACCGAGACATACACCATGATGAAGTTTGCAAAACCCCCATTGCTCGCGGCGGCCCTGTTGACCGCTGCCCTGACCGCCCAAGCCGCTGTGAGCGCGGACGAGGCCGCCAAACTCAAGACCACGCTGACCCCGTTGGGCGCGGAGAAGGCTGGCAACAAGGACGGCACGATTCCCTCCTGGGACGGCGGCCTGAGCAAGGCCACACCCGGCTACAAGAGCGGCGATGCCCGCCCTGACCTGTACCCCAACGAAAAGCCCACCCTGTCGATCAGCGCCAAAAACATGGCGCAGCACGCCGACAAGTTGAGCGACGGTGTGCAGGCCCTGATGAAGAAGTACCCTGACTTCCGCATCGACGTGTACCCCACGCACCGCACCGCTGCGGCCCCCCAGTCGGTGTACGACAACACCTTCAAGAACGCCACCCGCGCCAAGACCATTGAAGGCGGCTACGGCATGGAAGGTGCTTTTGGCGGCGTGCCATTCCCCATCCCCAAGGACGGCTATGAGGCCATGTGGAACCAGCGCACCGCCTGGCGTGGCGGCAACGTGACCCTGCCGATGCGGGTGTGGGTGGTGACGGCCGATGGCCGACGTGCCATGGCCTCGGGTGGCACGCAGACCCTGAGCCAGGCTTTTTATGCCAAGGACAGCAGCCTGGAGAAGTTCGACGGTTACTACTCGCTCGGCAAGTTCGTCGCCAACGCGCCGGGCTCCAAGGCGGGCGAAGCGATTCTGGCGCTGGACGGTGTTTCAGAAGCCGCACCGCGTGGCCTGTGGCAGTACCTGGTGGGCCAGCGCCGTGTGCGCAAAGCGCCTTCGGTGGCCTATGACACGCCGGACTCGGTGACCTCCGGCATCGGTTTGTTCGACGAAGCCTTCACCCTGTTTGGCCCGATCGACAAGCATGAGCTGAAGCTGGTGGGCAAGAAGGAGATGTACATCCCCTACAACAACAACCGTGCTGCGTCAGCCAAGGTGGAAGACCTGGTGACGCCCAACACGCTGAACCCGGCCCAGGTGCGCTGGGAACTGCACCGTGTGTGGGAAGTGGAGGCCACGCTGGCCTCGGGCAAGCGCCACGTGGTGCCCAAGCGCAAGTACTACATTGACGAGGACTCCTGGCAAATCGCGCTGTTTGACGGCTGGGATGCCAAGGGCCAGCTCTGGCGTACCAACTACGCCCTGATGCTGACCCTGCCAGATGTTCCCGCCGTATCGAATTTTGTGTTGTGGGGCGGCTACGACATGCAAAACGGTTCTTACTACCTGAACATGGCCTCCAACGAAATGCCCAAGCAGTATGAAATCGTGCCTCCGATTCCGCGCAGCTTCTTCAGCGCTGAATCCCTGTCCAGCGAAGGCGCGCGTTGATGAGCGGATTCGCACAAGCTGGCGTTGCGCGGCGAGCTGCCCTGCTGGGGCTGCTCGGCATGGCGGCCACGGCCACGCTGCCCGCGTGGTCTGCCACTGCCCCGGCCGTGCTGTCGCAAGCCGCCCTGATGACGCCCAAGGCCCTGGGCGCGGCCACGCTGGCTGTGACCCGCGCCGGCAAGCGTTTGGTGGCCGTCGGCGAGCGCGGCACCGTGCTGCTGTCGGACGACCACGGCGTCAGCTGGAAGCAGGCCGCCGTGCCGGTGCAAGCCACCCTCACGAGCGTGCGTTTTGCCGATGAAAAAACCGGCTGGGCGGCAGGCCATTTGGGCGTGATTTTGCGCAGCATTGACGCCGGCGCCACCTGGCACAAGCAGCTCGACGGCATCCAGGCCGCTGCGCTGGCATTGCAGGGCGCGCAGGGCACGGGGGATGCAAAGGCGATTGCCAATGCCCGGCGCCTGGTGGAAGAGGGCGCGGACAAACCGTTTTTTGACCTGGAATTCATCGACGCGCAGCGCGGCTTTGCCGTGGGAGCCTACGGCCTGATGTTCGCCACCGTGGACGGCGGCAAGACCTGGGCGGCGATGGGGCCGCGTTTGCCCAATCCCAAGTCCTTGCATCTATACGGCCTGCGCGCCCATGGCAACACGCTGGTGATCACCGGCGAGCAGGGCTTGCTGCTGCGCTCCACCGACGGTGGGGCCAGCTTTGCCGCGCTGGAGTCGCCGTACAAAGGCAGCTTTTTTGGCTTGCTGCACACCGCTGGTGATGTGTGGCTGGCCTACGGCTTGCGCGGCACGGCCTACCGCTCCACGGACGCGGGCACGCATTGGGAAAAACTGGATACCGGCCTGCCGATGTCTATTGGCGCAGGCACAGCTTTGCCCGATGGCGGTTTTGTGCTGATGGGCCAGGCCGGGGACGTATTGGTGGGGCGTGACGATGGGCCCGCGCTCAAGCGCCTTCCCGCCCGCGAGCCGGTTCCTGTTTCCGGTGTTGCGATTGCCGCCGATGGCAGCCTGGTGCTGGCCAGCCTGCGTGGCATGCGGCGGCTGCCCGCGCTCTCGGCACCCTCTGTTAACTGAAGATTTTTTATGCACGCCGATTCCTCCTCCATCAACGCATCCAGCCAGCCTGTCGTCGCGCGGCTTGAAGATTTCGACACGCGCTCCGGCACGCTGCTCGAACGCGCTTTTTTTAACCACCGTCCCTGGGTCATGGCCCTGTGCCTGCTGCTGACCCTGGTGCTGGGTTGGCAGGCGACAAAACTGAAATTGAACGCCAGCTTCGAGAAGACCATCCCGACCTCGCATCCCTACATCGTCAACTACCTGGCGCACAAGGGCGACCTGGCGGGCCAGGGCAACGCGCTGCGGCTGGTGGTACAGGCCAAACAGGGCACGATTTTCGACAAGCGCTATCTGGATGCGCTGCAGAAAATCAATGACGAAATTTTCCTGCTCCCCGGCGTGGACCGGCCTTTCATGAAGTCGCTGTGGACCTCCAACACCCGCTGGGTGGCGGTGACCGAAGAGGGCCTGGACGGCGGCCCGGTGATTCCTGACACCTTTGACGGCTCGCCTGCGAGCCTGGCCGACCTGCGCGCCAATGTGGAACGCTCGGGCGAGATCGGGCAACTGGTGGCCGGCGATTTCAAATCCAGCATCGTGTTTGTGCCCCTGCTGGACCGCAACCCCGAGACCGGCAAGGCGCTGGACTACGGCGATTTGTCGCGCCAGATCGAAGTGCTGCGCGCCAGGTACGGCAGCGACACGCTGGAGATCGGCGTGACCGGTTTCGCCAAGGTGGTGGGCGACCTGATTGAAGGCCTGCAGCAGGTGTTGCTGTTTTTCCTGCTGGCCCTGGCGATCACCACCATGGTGCTGTTTGCCTACACCCGCTGCGGCCGCAGCACGGCGCTGGTGGTGGCTTGTTCCCTGGTGGCGGTGGTCTGGCAGTTCGGTCTGCTGGCGCTGTTGGGTTATGAGCTGGATCCTTACTCGGTGCTGGTGCCCTTTCTGGTGTTTGCCATCGGCATGAGCCACGGTGCGCAGAAGATGAACGGCATCATGCAGGACATTGGCCGCGGCACGCACCGGGTGGTGGCGGCGCGCTATACCTTTCGCCGCCTCTTCATGGCCGGCCTGACAGCGCTGCTATGCGACGCGGTGGGCTTTGCCGTGCTGGTCATCATCCAGATCAAGGTGATCCAGGACCTGGCCCTGATCGCCAGCATTGGCGTGGCCGTGCTGATCTTCACCAACCTGGTGCTGCTGCCGATTTTGCTGTCCTACACGGGCGTGGCCCCGTCGGCAGCGGCGCGCAGCCTGCGCGAAGAAACCGTGCAAGAGGGCGCCAGGCGCCCCTGGCTGTGGGCCTTGCTGGACCACTTCACGCAAAAACGCTGGGCCACGGCGGCCATCGTGGTCTCAGGCTTGATGGCGGCGGGCGGTTACGCCGTCAGCCTGAACCTGAAGATTGGCGACCTGGATCCCGGCGCCTCCGAGCTGCGGGCCGACTCGCGCTACAACCGCGACAACGCCTACCAAATCTCGCACTACGCCGCCAGCGCCGACATCCTGACCGTGATGGTGACCACGCCGGTGGACCAGTGCACCAGCTACGGCACGCTGGCCAGGCTGGACAGCCTGGCCTGGGGCCTGGAGCAGTTGCCGGGCGTGGAGTCCACCAACTCCATGGCCGCGCTGTCCAGGCTGGCCATGGTGGGCTACAACGAAGGCAACTTCAAATGGTTTGAGCTGCTGCCCAACGACGGCGCTCTGGGCGGCGTGCAAACCCGTGCCCCGCGTGAGCTGTTCAACCAGAACTGCTCCTTCCTGGCGCTGTACGTGTACCTGAAGGACCACAAGGCCGAAACCCTGTCGCGGGTGGTGGCCGAGGTCGAGAAATTTGCCGCGGCCAACAACACGCCCGAGGTCACTTTCAAGCTGGCCGCCGGCAGCGCCGGCATTGATGCGGCCACCAACATCGTGGTGGGCAAAGCCATGCACGAGATGCTGCTGTGGGTCTATGCGGCGGTGGTGGTCCTGTGCTGGATCACCTTCCGCTCCTGGCGTGCCGTGGTGGTGGCGGTGCTGCCGCTGGTGCTGACCTCCATCTTGTGCGAGGCCTTGATGGTGTGGCTGGGCATGGGCGTGAAGGTTGCCACCTTGCCGGTGATTGCACTGGGCGTGGGCATCGGTGTGGACTACGCGCTGTATGTGCTGAGCATTACCCTGGCCCGCATGCGGGAGGGCGCCAGCCTGTCAGACGCCTACCACCATGCGCTGCAGTTCACGGGTCGGGTCGTCATGCTCACAGGCATCACGCTGGCGCTGGCTGTCGGCACCTGGGCCTTTTCGCCCATCAAGTTCCAGGCCGACATGGGCATTTTGCTGGCCTTCATGTTTGTCTGGAACATGGTCGGGGCGCTGGTGCTGCTGCCTGCGTTGGGGCACTTTTTGCTGCGCAAACCAGTGGTGGCGGTGGTTGCGCCAGCCGCGATTCCTGTATCAATCTAATCTTTAAATCCATGACTACATCTCCTGTTCGCACCACGCTGGACGCTACGCCTCTCGATCCCGCCTTTGCAGGTTTTTTGGCCCAAGCTGCGGCCCAGGGAGCTCCCCCTCTGGAGGCCTTGCCGCCGCCCATTGCGCGGCAGGTCTACCGGGACCTGGCCAACGTCCTGGGCCTGCCCGGCCCGGCCATTGGCAAGATGGAAGATAAAAGCATTCCCGGCCCCGGTGGCGTGCTGCCTTTGCGGGCATACAGTCCCACGACCCAGGGGCCGTGGCCCGTGCTGTTGTACGTGCATGGAGGGGGTTTTGTGATGGGCGACCTGGAAACGCATGACGAGGTCTGCCGCACCCTGTGCCACCTTACGGGCATGCTTGTCGTGGCGGTGGACTACCGGCTGGCTCCTGAGCATCCATTCCCGGCAGCCTCTGATGATGTGGAAGCGGCCTTGCGCTGGATCTGCGTCCAAGCGGACACCCTGGGTGGTGACCCGCATCGCATCGCCGTGGCGGGCGACAGCGCCGGGGCGCAGCTGGCCCTGGTGGCGGTGCGGCGGGTGCAGTCCCCCGTGGTGCGAGCCCTGGGGCTGATTTACCCCGTGGCGCAGCACCCGGACGAGCCCAGCCCGTCGTACCAGGAAAATGAAGGCAAGTTCCTCACCAAGGGGGTCATGCAGTGGTTCACCGCCAGCTATCTGGGCGGGCCATCACCAACGCCGCCAGACCATCCCGATGTGGCGCTGCTGAAGTCCGAACTGGCGGCGCTGCCCGCCACCTGGGTCGCCACCATGGGCCATGACCCGCTGCGTGACGAAGGCCATGCCCTGGCCCTGCGTGCCGAGGCAGCAGGCGTTGTGGTCGCGCACCAGCACTACCCCAGCGCCATCCACGCCTGCATCCATTTCAGCGCCGTGTCCTCCATTGGCCCGCAGGTGCTGGCGGACTTGGCGCAGTGGTTGCGCGAGCAGGCTTGATGTGCCAGGCCGGCTGGCGTGTCTGTGATGCGCTAGCGCAGCAGGGTTGACATGGCCGACAGGCAGTTGACCATGCGCACCGCAGCTTCCACCGTCGGTGCTTCAAAGCCGACTTCATCGCCATCCAGCCGCTGCAGGGTGGGCCACTGGCAAAACAGGTCGGCCAGCGCCGGTGTCTGGGTCTGGATGCGCACGGCGATGGGCCCCGCCAGCACAAAGGGGCGGGCCGCGCCGAGCTGCGCCAGCGCGGTCGCCACGCCCACCTGGATGGCGCTGCAGGCCTGCGCGGGCGAGAGGCTGACGCCGCTGGTGTGGCCGGTGGCGCGCTTGGTTTGCACAAAAGTGGCATGCGGGAACACGGGTCGGTGTTCCTCGATGAACACATCGTCGCCGCTGGCCATCACCACCGGCACGCCGTACTCGCCGGCCAGTGCGCCATAGATGCCGGCTTCGCCCAGCTCGACGCCGTTGAAGCGCACGCGCGCAAAAGCAAAGCTGTTGATGGTGTGGGCCAGAATGCCGCGACCCTGCGCGCGCGAGTGGTAGCCGATCATGCACACAGCGTCCATGCCGTTGTCGACGCCGGCCATCATGCTCAGGTAGCGCGGCTTGCCCATGACGGCCTGGGCGCGAGCGTCCAGCAGGTCCGGCGGCATGTTGCGAAAGCCACCGTGCGAGTCGTTGACCAGCACCTCGGTGGCGCCGGCCTCGAAAGCGCCGGCAATGGCGGCGTTGGCCTCGTGCGTCATCAGCAGGCGGGCGCGCTCGTACTCGGGGTTGCCGGCGCGCACCTGCTCGTGGTGGAAAACGCCGGCAACGCCTTCGATGTCGGTGGAAATCAAAACTTTCATGGGAACTCGTTCAGGGTGTTTGTTGATCTGTCGGTGCGGCCCCGCCGGGCAGCAGATCGGCCAGTGCGCGGCGGTGGTGGCCATTGCGGCCGGTCACGGCACGGGCGCAGCAGAGGGCGTGGACGATGGCCTGCTCGGTGCTGTCGGCCACGGCCTGAAACAGCGGGTCGATCAGGCCGTCATGCAGCATGGCCACGGCCGGCATGGGTCTGCCGGTTTGCTGGGGCACGGTGTAGGCGGTGGAAAACGCCAGGGCGATGTCGCCGCTGCCGTGGCCGAACACGGAACCGGTGCGGGCCAGGCCGGCACCGGCGCGCAGCGCCAGCCGGCGCAGCTGGCGCGCATCGAGCGGCGCATCGGTGGCAATCAGCAGGATGATGGAGCCCTTCTCGGGTTCGTCAGCCTCCAGCGCCAAGGGGCCGGCCAACTGGCTGGCCAGCCGGGCGCCCAGGGCCTGCCCGGCCATGACCAGCTGCGGCAGCCGGCCGTAGTTGGCCAGCACCAGCGCGCCGACGGTGTGTTCGCCGCCACCGGGTGCCGGGACGCGGCGCGACGCCGTGCCGATGCCGCCCTTGAGACCAAAGCTCGACATGCCGCGGCCGGCACCGACCGAGCCCTCCTCGACATCCGTGCCCGCTTGTGCGCAGGCTTGCAGGTAGTGCTGCCCGGTGACGGCCATGCGCTGGATGTCGTTGAGAAACCCATCGTTGCATTCAAACACCAGCGGATTGACCGTGGGCAGCTTGCGGCCGGTTTCGGGGTTGGCGGCGATGCACTGGCGGATTTGTGCCTCGGCCACGGGGGCGACCGAAAAGGTGTTGGTCAGCGCAATCGGCGTTTCCAGAACGCCTAGTTCCTCGACCTGCACCAGTCCCACACTCTTGCCGAAGCCGTTGAGCACGACCGCGGCCGCGGGCACCCGGTCGCGGAACAGATCGCCGCCATGGGGGCGGATCACCGTCACACCGGTCTGCACTTCTTGCGCGTCGAGCGTGCAATGGCCCACGGTCACGCCGGCCACGTCGGTGATGGCATTGCGCGGCCCTGGCGGCAGATTGCCAATGCGGGGCAGCAGATGGCGAGGCATCACGAAAAGGCCTTGTTACTGGCGGTCAATTTTGGGGTCCAGCGCATCGCGCAGGCCGTCACCCAACAGGTTGAAGGCCAGCACCGTCAGGAAAATCGCCAGGCTGGGAAACAGCGCCACGTGCGGTGCGTTGACCATGTCGGCGCGCGCTTCATTGAGCATGGCGCCCCATTCGGGCGTGGGCGGCTGCGCACCCATGCCGAGGAAGGACAGGCTGGCCGCCGTGATGATGGAGGTGCCCAGGCGCATCGTGAAGTAGACGACGATGGACGAGATGGTGCCGGGCAGGATGTGGCGCATGATGATGGTCCAGTCCGAAGCGCCTATGCTGCGCACCGCCTCGACATAGGTCATCTGCTTGAGCACCAGCGTGTTGCCGCGCACCAGCCGCGCAAAGGCCGGCACGCTGAACACCGACACGGCCACCACCACGTTGACCATGCTGCTGCCCAGGATGGCGACTACGCCAAGTGCCAGCAGGATGCCGGGAAAGGCGAACAGCACATCGGAAATACGCATCACGATGCGGTCCCACCAGCCTTCGTAATAGCCGGCCAGCAAACCCAGTGCGGTGCCGATCAGGCCACCGATGGCGACCGACGCAAAGCCGGCGGCCAGCGAAATACGCGCACCCACCAGGATGCGGCTGAAGATGTCGCGGCCCAGCGGGTCAACGCCCAGCCAGTGCTGCCACGACGGCCCGGCGTTGAGCTTGTCGTAGTCGAAAAAGTTTTCGGCGTCGTAGGGCGCAATGACCGGCGCGAGCAGGGCCAGCAGCACCAGCAGCAGCACGAAGGCCAGCGCCCCCATGGCCACGTGCTGCTTCTTGAACTTGCGCCAGAACTCACTCCAGGGCGTGCGTACGCGGGTGTTTTGCATGGCCACGGGCGGCGCCGTGAGGGCGACGACGGCTTCGTTGACGATAGTCTGTGTCATGGCTGGCTTGTTCTCATTTGTAGCGAATGGTGGGATTGATGAAGCCGTAGAGCACGTCCACCGCTAGATTGATCAGGATGAATTCCAGCGAAAACAGCAGCACCAGGGTCTGGATCACCGGGTAGTCGCGCATGGTCACGGCATCGACCAGCAGGCGACCCAGGCCGGGCCAGTTGAAGACCGCCTCGACGACGATGGAGCCGCCCAGCAGAAAACCGAACTGCAGGCCCATCATGGTGACCACCGGGATCAGCGCGTTGCGCAGACAGTGCTTGAAAATCACCGTGCGTTCTTTCAGGCCTTTGGCGCGGGCCGTGCGCACAAAGTCTTCCTGGATCACTTCGACGAAGGAGGCGCGCGTGAAGCGCGCCATCACGGCGGCCACGGCCGCGCCCAGGGTCAAGGACGGCAGGACGTAATGCTTCCAGCTGTCGGCCCCCACGGTGGGCAGCCAGCCGAGCTGCACCGAGAAGACCTGCATCAGCAGCATGCCGAGCGCGAACGCCGGAAAGGAGATGCCCGAGACGGCCACCGTCATGCCCAGCCGGTCCGGCCATTCATTGCGAAACACCGCGGAGACCACGCCTATGGTCATGCCGAAAATCACCGCCCAGCTCATGCTGGTCAGCGTCAGCAGCAGTGTCGGCATGAAGCGCTCGGCGATCTCGGTCGACACCGGGCGCCGCGTGCGCATCGAGGTGCCGAAGTCGCCTTTGAGCATGCGCGTGAAGAAGCTCGCAAACTGCTCGGGCAGCGGCCGGTCCAGGCCGAGCTCCTGGCGCACCAGCTCTACGGTTTTCTGGTCGGCATCCTGTCCGGCCGCCAGGCGTGCCGGGTCACCCGGCAGCATGTGGACGAACAGGAACACCAGCACCGCGACGATCAGCAGCGTGGGCGTCAGGCCCAGCAGCCGTTTCAAAAAATAGTTCAGCATGATGGAGTCGGGTCAGGGCGTGCGCCAGCGAAGGCTGGCGCACGCAGGGGCGGTGCAAAACGCATGCAAAAAGAAAGGCTTACTCGGCGACCGTGATCTCGTCCGCATTGATGTTGCCGTCAGGCATCACGAAAACGCCAGACAGGCGCTTGGAGGTGGCATACAGCAGCTTTTCCGTCACCAGCGGCGCCCAGGGCGCGTCTTTCATGATCTGCTCCTGCGCTTCGCGGTAGAGCTCGGTCTTTTCCTTTTCGTCGACCGACTTCAGGGCCTTGATCACGTTGCCGTCCACCGTGGCATTGCTGTAGTAGGCGGTGTTGTTCAGTTTGGGTGGCCAGGCTTCGGTGACCAGCAGCGGGCGCAGCGCCCAGTCGGCTTCACCGGTCGAAGCCGACCAGCCGATGTAGTACATGCGGATCTTGGCGGTCTTGGGGTCCTGTGCGGCTTCCACCCACTCGGTGCGCTGGCCAGGCTCCAGCGCCTGCACCGAAAGTTTGATGCCGACCTGGGCCAGCTGCTGCTGCACGAACTGGATGGTTTTCTGCGCCGTGGTGGTGGTGTAGGCGCTCCACAGCACCGACTCGAAGCCGTTGGCGTAGCCGGCTTCCTTCAGCAGCTCGCGCGCCTTCTTCGGGTCATAAGGCCAGGGCGCCATCTTGTGGGCGTACTTCACGCCCTGGGGGATCACGCCCTCGGCCGGAAAGGCATAGCCGCCGAAGGCCACTTTGGCGAGCGCTTCCTTGTTGATGGCGTAGTTGATGGCCTGCCGCACCTTGAGGTCGTCAAACGGCTTTTGCAGCATGTTGAAGCTGAGGTAGCGCGTGATGATGGACGGGCCGCTCGTGACATTGAGCTTGGCGTTTTTCTGCAAATCGGCGGCCTGCTCGTAGGGCAGCGGGAAGGCGAAGTCGGTCTCGCCGGTCTGCAGCATGGCGGCGCGCGTGTTGTTCTCCAGCACGGGCTTCCAGGTCACGCTGTCGACCTTGGGATAGCCCTTTTTCCAGTAACCGTCGAATTTCTTGACCTTGATGAAATCGGTCTGCTTCCACTCGACGAAGCTGAAGGGGCCGGTGCCCACCGGGTTGAAGGCGATGTCCTTGTTACCGTATTTTTTGAGCGCGGTCGGCGAGATCATCGCGGCCGAGGCATGGGCCAGCGAGTTGATGAAGGGCGCAAACGGCTCCTTCAGCGTGACGCGCACGCTATAGGGCGAGACCGCTTCAACTTTTTCGATGCGGTTGAACTGGTTGAAACGCGGCAGCTTGTTGTCGGGGTTGGTGACACGGTCCAGCGTGACCTTGACGGCTTCGGCGTTGAAGTCGCTGCCGTCATGAAACTTGACGCCCTGGCGCAGCTTGAGGGTGTAGACCAGGCCGTCCTTGGAGACGGTGTAGCTCTCGGCCAGCACGTTCTGCAGCTTGAGCTCCTTGTCGAACTTGAACAAGCCCTCATAGAAGGACTTGGTGACGGCCGTGGTCAGCGTGGTGTTGGTGCTGTAGGGGTCCAGGGTTTCGGGCTGGCCGCCAATGGCCAGCACCACATCCTTGGCGGCAAGGGCCGAGCCCGTGGCCGCCAAAGCCAGCAGTGCCAGCAGGCTGGCAGCCAGGGCTTTGGGTCGCAGCGGTGTCATACGTTCTGTCATGGGGAAAACTCCTGGTTCAGGTTGAGGGAAATGATTGAGGGAAAGCGGGTCGATACGCGGATCAATAGGCGCCGGCAATGCGGTGCTGCGCCACAAAATGGCCGGGGCCGACTTGCACCAGCGGCGGCACCACGGGTTCGTCGCCGGCGGCGCGTATCGGGCTGGGAATCTCGCCCGACAACAGTTCGCGCTTGAGGTGGCGCCGGCTCGGGTCGGCCACCGGCACGGCCGCCATCAGCATGCGGGTGTAGGGGTGCTGCGGATTCTCGAAAATGGCGCGACGCGGGCCGATTTCGACGATCTGGCCCAAAAACATCACGGCCACGCGGTGACTGATGCGTTCGACCACCGCCATGTCGTGCGAGATGAACAAAAAGGCGATGCCCAGCTCGCGTTGCAGGTCCAGCATCAGGTTGACGATCTGGGCCTGAATCGACACATCGAGCGCCGACACCGACTCATCGGCAATCACCACCTTGGGGTTGAGCGCCAGTGCACGCGCGATGGCGATGCGCTGGCGCTGACCGCCCGAGAACTCGTGCGGGTAGCGCTGGGCGTACTCGGTGGGCAGGCCGACTTTTTTGAGCAGCCAGTCAACCCGCGCCTGCGCTTCCTTGCCCTTGGCAATCTTGTGCACCAGCAACGGCTCCATGATGGAAAAGCCGACGGTGACACGCGGGTCGAGCGAGGCGAACGGATCCTGAAAGATGAACTGGATATTGCGCCGCAGCCCTTGCAGCGTGCTGGTGGGCAGGTCGCGAATGTTTTGCCCGCCAAACTCAATCACGCCGCTCTGGCTTTCAACCAGACGCAGCAGCGATCGGCCGGTGGTCGATTTGCCGCAACCTGACTCACCCACCAGTGCCAGCGTTTCGCCGGGCCGGATGTCAAAGCTGATTTTTTCCACCGCATGGACGCGGCGTGCCACGCGGCCAAAAAGTCCGCTGCGCACGTCAAAGCGTGTCACCAAATCCTGCACACGCAAAATCGGCGCGCTGCCGGGCTCGATCGTGTCTTGCGGCTGAGCCGCCTCGCGCGGTGCGGCATCGGCTTCCTCGGTGCGCAGCAACTCAAACTTGAGCGGCAGCTCGGTGCCTTCCATCGCGCCCAGCCGTGGCACCGCCGACAGCAGTGCGCGGGTGTAGGGATGGCGAGGGCGGGCAAAAACTTCTTCGGAGGCGCCTTCTTCCACCTTGTCGCCGCGGTACATCACCAGCACGCGGTCAGCCACTTCCGCCACCACGCCCATGTCGTGCGTGATGAAGACCACGCCCATGCGCATCTCGTCCTGCAGCGCGCGTATCAGCTGCAGGATTTGCGCCTGGATGGTCACGTCAAGCGCCGTGGTGGGTTCGTCGGCAATCAGCAGCGATGGTTTGCACGACAGCGCCATGGCGATCATCACGCGCTGGCGCATGCCGCCCGAGAGCTGGTGCGGGTAGCGGTCCAGCACATTGCGCGCTTCGGGAATGCGTACGAGGTCGAGCATGCGCAGGGCTTCGGCGCGTGCGGCGCTCGCGCTTTTCCCCTGATGCTCCTGGATGGATTCTGCAATCTGGTCCCCGGCGGTGAACACCGGGTTGAGCGAGGTCATGGGCTCCTGGAAAATCATCGCGATGTCGGCGCCCCGAATGCTGCGCAGCGTCGCGTTGCGCGCCTGCGCCAGGTCAAGCACCTCGCCGCTGCGGCGCCGAAACGCCATGCTGCCGTGGATGATGCGGCCGCCGCCATGTTCGACCAGGCGCATCAGCGCCAGCGAGGTGACCGATTTGCCCGAGCCCGATTCGCCGACGATGGCCAGGGTCTCACCGCGGTCCACGTGGAAGGAGAGATTGCGCACCGCATCGACCGTGCGCTCGGAGGTGGTGAAGCGCACCGACAGGTCGTTGACGGCCACCACCCGGTTGTCGGGCAGGTACAGGGCGCTGGGTTGAGAGGCTTCGGCCACGGTGGATTGCATTGCGGTGCGCTTTTGTGTGGAGGTGTGTGGAGATATGTTGGAAGTGCAAGGAGCGTGCCGCAGATGGCGATCAGCGAAAGATCGCGGTTTGCGGTGTCTCGCCGACGCGGGCATGGCCGCGGTACATGCCTTCGGTGTTGAAGGGAAGACTCAGGTTGCCCTGCGCGTCGACGGCAATCAGGCCGCCCCGTCCGCCCATGGCGGGCAGCACGTCCATCACCACCCGCTGTGCGGCCGCGTCCAGGGACAGGCCGCCGTAGGCCATGCGCGCGCAGATGTCGTAGGCCGCCGCGGTGCGTATGAACATTTCGCCGGTGCCGGTGCAGGAGACGGCTGCCGTGCGGTTGTCGGCATAGGTGCCGGCGCCGATCAGGGGCGTGTCGCCGACGCGGCCGGGCCGTTTGTTGGTCATGCCGCCGGTGGAGGTGGCGGCGGCCAGGTTGCCGTGCGCATCGAGCGCGACAGCGCCCACGGTGCCGAATTTGCGGTCATCATCCAGCGGCGCCGCGCCGGCTGCAGAGGGACGGAACACCAGGGCCGCGCCGTCATGGTCCAGCACCGCCTTGTCGGTGGACAGTGCGCGGCGCAGTTGCTCGCGACGGGCCTCGGTTGAAAAGTAATCGGGCGAAACCATCTCCAGCCCCAGGCCTTCGGCGAAGGCTTCGGCACCGGCGCCCACCAGGAGCACATGTTCGCTGTGCTCCATCACGGCGCGGGCGGCGCGCAAAGGGCGGCGCACGCGGCTCACGCAGGCTACCGCGCCGGCGCGCAGGGTGGCGCCGTCCATCACGGCAGCGTCCAGCTCATGGGTTTCGTCATGGGTAAAGACGGAACCATGGCCGGCATTGAAGAGCGGGCAGTCTTCCAGCAGGTCAACAGCCAGGCTGACGGCGTCGAGCGCGCTGCCGCCATCGGCCAGCAATTGCTGCGCGGCCAGCAGGATGCCGTGCAGGGCGGCGTGGTAAGCCGCGTCCTGCTCTGTGCTGATGTGCTTGCGGCTCATGGTGCCGGCGCCACCGTGGATGGCAATGAGGGGGAGGGGCTTGGGCGGTGTCACTTGGGGGCCTTTGAGGATTTCGATTTGGCGCTGGCCTTGCGGGGCGCAGGCGCTGCGGCCTCGGCCACGGCGCGCAGCCGGCCGCTATGGCTGCCGTGCAGCCAGGGCAGCACCGATTCGGCCAGCTGCGTCGCCGCCTTGAGCGAGCCCTTGGCGCGGTGGGCGACCGCGCTGCACAGGGCCTCGATCAGCGCCAGGACCGTGGTCTCGGAGTTGGCAAAGTACTGGCTGTCGGTGTGAGCGTAGAGCGAGACGGTGGCCAGCGGCGCCAGCGGCGACGTCACGCGATCGGTCAACGCCAGCACCGGCACGCCGGCGTCGCGCGCGCGGCGCGCCAGCAACACGGTGTCGGCGATGTAGCGCGGGTAGGCGATGGCGATCAGCAAGTCCGTGGGCTGCAGGCGCGTCAGGATGCGCGCGGCGTGGGATGAGCCCTCCATGCCGGCCAGCAACTGGACGTTGTCGCAATACTGATCCAGGCCGCGCAGCAATAGCCCGCCCAGCCAGCTGCTGGCACCAAAGCCAACGATGTAAATGCGCTGCGCGCTCAGGATGGCATTCACCGCCTGCTCGCAGCTGTGGGCATCGAGCGATTGCCGCGTCAGCTCGATGTTGCGCTGGCTCTCCGCCAGGGCGGTGGCAAATACGTCGGCCACCGTGGCGGGGTGTTCGAGCGTGCTGCGCAGCTTCTCGACCGGGGCCAGCGTGGTTTCAAAACCCAGCACCAGCGCTGCGCGGAACTGCTGGTAGCCGTCAAATTCGAGCGCCCGCGCAAACCGGTTGGCGGTGGCCACCGAAACCCCCAGCGTGGCGGCCAGCTCGTCGATGGGCATGGTGGCGGCCTGCAAGGGGTGGGCGAGCACGTAGTCGGCCATCTGCCGGTGCGAGCGTGTCAACGTCGGCAACACGCGTGCAATGCGCTGTGCCATCGAGGGGTTGCCGGGAACAGTTGTCATCAGGGTCAGGCGTGAAATGAATGTATATAAATTTACAAAACGACTCATGATAGCGAAATTTTTGATCATTTGGAATCGGTACCAACCCCCGCGATGCGCTGTCCGGCGATGGCAATGGCCTCGCTCAAGGGACGGGCTTCAGACACCGGCGCTGGAGGGTTGGCACGGTTCAGCGCGCCAGTTTCTTGATGAAAATGGCCTATAGGCAGCGTAATTAGGATGTGGAGTGCTATTAAAGCAATAGCAAGCGATGGGTAGCGGACCCGGTTGATGGGTCAGACCGAGTGCCGGAGGGCGGCGCAGGAGAGGGAGCGGACGGTGGAGGTGCGGGGTGCACTGAAAGGGAAGGGGGCGCCCGCCGGCGGGCGCTCAGGACTTGAGCTTCTTATAGGCCCGGTCCATTTCGGGCGCCTTGCTGGTGTCCTTCAGCCCCTTGCGCACATCCCGCTCGGCCTGCTCGATGAGGGGGCTGGTCTGTTCGCCGGTCGTGTTGACCGCCTCGTCACGCTCATGCGGCAACTCCAGGCTGCTCTCCACGGACCGGTCTGCCGGTGTGATGGGCTGATCGGGTAGCGGCCGCTGGGCGCGTGGCGATTTGCCGGGCATGCCTTTGCCGGCAGCGGGTTGATCGACAGGTTCGCCGGGCGGTCCGGCCGGTTTGTGTCTGGGCATATGCCCGAGTCTGGACGCCCTGTTGTTGCGCTGCTGTCAGCCCGAAAAGCCACCGGCTGTAGGAAAAAGCCACGTTGCCGAAGCATGAAGCCATTGCCGCACACCATCGGCAGCCGCACGGGCTCCGGGATCAGCCGGCCAGGAAAGTAGCGGCTTGCGCCACGGCAGCCGCATCGGCCTTGACCGCGTCGGGCGGCCCGCCCTTGCCCCACAGCTCGCCGCCGTAAGCCATGGCCATGAATTGCGCGCAGAGCCTGATCGAGTCCATCATGGGCTGCGCCTTGGCGCGGTCGCCGCTGGTGGTGACCAGCCACAGCTTCTTCTTTGCCATCTCGTCCTTGAAGGGCAGGCCCGGCACGCGCATCCACGCGCTCCAGTGGTCCAGGTAAATTTTCAGCGGCGCCGGAATGCTGTACCAGTAAACCGGCGCCACGAACACGATGTCGGTCGCGGCCAGGGTGGCATCGAGCAGCGTTTTCATGTCGCCTGCCGGCATGTCGTACTGCCCGGTGGTGTGGCGCTGGTCCACGAACAGCGGCAACTGCATGCGGGACAGGTGATGCCAGTCCTGCGGCGTGCCGGGAGGCAGCGCGGCGGCGGCCTGCCGCGCCAGCCATTCGGTGTTGCCCTGCGCGCCGGGTTCACGGGTCGAGGTGGCCAGAAAAAGAAAATGGGGGTTCTGCTGCATGGCGGCCATGGTACTGGCTCCGGCAGGTCTTTGCGCGCGCAGGGTCTGGCCGTGCATGCCAGAATGACCGCGATCGGTATCCAGGCCTTCTTTAATTTTTTTTCGGGGCTTTCATGATCCATATCCGCGAGATTGATCACATCGTCCTTCGGGTCATTGACCTGCAGCGCATGCTCGGGTTTTACACGGGCGTGCTGGGCTGCACCGTTGAACGCCGGCAGGACGACATCGGCCTGGTGCAGCTGCGCGCCGGGCGCTCGCTGGTGGACCTGGTGCCGGTGGACGGCAAGCTGGGGCGGGCCGGTGGTGCGGCGCCCGGCGCGCAAGCGCGCAACGTCGACCATTTCTGCTTTCGCGTCGAGCCCTTCGATGCGGTTGCCATTCGCGGGTACCTGGCCGCCAACGGCGTGCAGGCGGGCGAGGTGGAATCCAGGTACGGCGCGGAAGGCGAGGGACCTTCGATTTACCTCACCGATCCCGAAGGCAACACCGTGGAACTGAAAGGCCCCCCAGGCCCGCCCGCCTGAACACCATCGGCACGGTCACAGCTGGCGCCAGCCCTGCCAGGCGGTGAAGGCCGCGCTCAGCATCAGCATGGCGCCAACTGCGCGCGCCAGGGCAATGCTGGCCGCGGGGCGGCTGGCCAGCCACCGGCGCGTGCCGCCGGCCGCCAGCGCCAGCGAGCCATAAACCCCGGTTTGCGTGATCGCAATGATCAGCCCCAGCGCGATCGCCTGCAGCCACAGCGAGCCGTACTCAAGCCGCAGGAACTGCGGAAAGATGGCCAGCATGAACAAATAGGCTTTGGGATTGAGCAGGCAGGTGAGTGCTGCCTGCCGAAAGGTGCGCCATGGTGAGTGCGAATGGACGGCGGGCAAATCACCAAAGACGGAGGTGCTTTGAATCAATGACCAGCCTATCCATGCGATGTAGGCGCTTCCCGCCAGCAGCATGACGTGGACCATGCCGGGAACGAGTTGCAGCAACAGTCCCAGTCCCAGCACGCCGGCCACCACATGGCACATGCCGCCGGCCACAATGCCGCTGACCGCGAAGAGGCCTGACCTGCGCCCGCCGGTCAGCGAGCTGGCCATCACAAACGCCATGTCCATGCCGGGCAGGACGATGATGCCCAGCACCATCAGGAAAAACAGCCAGAGATGGGAGAAGTGGTCCATGGGTGACGTGCCCTTTCTTTTTCAGCAGCGCAGCAATTCATCAGCAATTCATCAGCAATTCAGTAACGGGCTGCGTAGTAGGCAGGCCGGGTCAGGGTCATCACCCAGTTGGTTTCCCAGTGACGCCCGCCATCCGCCGAGAAGGCCTGCTCCCAGCGGGCCCTGCCCGGCGTGATCTCCGACCACAGAAAGCGCACCCGGACCGGCCGGCCCTCGTGCGTGTCGGCGCCTTCAAAGCGGCCGATGCCCTTGGCAAAGGCGCCGACCACAGGCGGCTGCAGCAAGCCGTCGCCGCGGCTCACCCAGTAAATGCTCCACTGCCGCGTTTGCGGGTTGAAAAAGCGCAGGGCCATGCCGATCACGCCTTGTCCCTCCACCATCAGGTCGTTCATGTTGCCCAGGCCACCCAGCAGCAAGGCGCCGTCCTGGACGGCCTCGAAACTCTCCCATTCGGTGCAGCCCTGCAAGCGTTTGAGCAGCCGCTGGTTGCTGACCAGCCAGCGCCCGGTGATGAAATTGAAGTCGTGGCGTCCATCGGTGAGCTGGATGGGTTGCGCGGCCTGAGCGGGATTGGCGGTTTGCGTCATGGTGATTTTTCCGAAAGAAGCGGTGAGCAGTGGGTGAGCAGTGCTGGTCGTGAAGCACCGTAAAAATCCAGTCTAAAGAAGTAATAGGGCGATTTCAGTCCTAATTACGGAGTAGACTTTTTGACCATGTATTCCCCGACCACACGTGTGCTCACGGTGCTGGAATTGCTGCAGGCCCACGGCCGGCTGAGCGGCGCCGAGCTGGCCCGGCGGCTGGAGGTGGATGGGCGCACGCTGCGCCGCTACATCGCAAAGCTCGAGAGCCTGGGCATTCCGGTGGTGGCGGAGCGCGGTCGTTATGGCTGCTACAGCCTTGTCGCCGGCTTCAAATTGCCGCCCATGATGTTCACGGACGACGAGGCGCTGGCGCTGTCGATCGGCTTGGTGGCCGCTCGCGGGCTCGGGTTGGCCGAAGCGGCGCCTGCCGTGCAAAGTGCGCAGGCCAAGCTCGAACGCGTGATGCCCGGCAAACTGAAAAACCGGATACGGGCCCTGGGCGAGACGGTGACGCTGGACCTCACCCAGGCGGTCGCGCCCGGCGACAACACGGCGCTGCTGGCCCTTAGTGCTGCCGCCCATGGCTGGCAGCGCGTGCACCTGAGCTACCAGTCGGCCGACGGCGTGGTGACCGAGCGGGACTTTGATCCCTACGGCCTGGCCTACCGTGGTGGGCGCTGGTATGTCGTCGGCCTGTGCCACCTGCGTGGGGGACTGCGCTCATTCCGGCTGGACCGCGTGCAGCAGGTCCAGCCGCTCAATGCGGTGTTCACGCCGCCGGCGGATTTCAATGCGGTGCAGCACCTGGCGCTGGGCCTGGCCACCATGCCGCGGGCAATCACGGTCCGGGTCTTGTTGCACGCGGATTTGCAGTGCGCGCAACAGGCGCTCCCCGAAAGCATCGGCGTGTTCCAGCCCAGTGAAGAGGGGGTGTTGCTGCATAGCCAGACCGACCATGTGCCCTGGTTTGCGCGGCAGCTGGCACGGCTGCCGTTTGCCTTCGAAATTCAGGAGCCGCCTGCCCTGCGCGAGGCGCTGCGTGCCTGGGCGCAACAGCTGCTGGACCAGCATGCGGCATGACACGCCATGTCCGCACGGGCCGCCCCAGGGCGTTGGGGCTTGTTCCGGCCCTAGGCGGCCAGGGCTCTTTGCGGCTCGCGGGGACGGTCAAACCCGTAAAAACCGAAATTCATGGCCGGCGTTTCGCCGCTGATCAGTTCGGCCATGGCCTTGCCCGAGCCGGCACCATGCGTCCAGCCCAGCGTGCCGTGGCCGGCATTCACCCATAAACGGCCTACTTTGGTCCTGCCGATGTAGGGAATGTTGGTCGGCGTGGCAGGGCGCAGGCCGGTCCAGAAATTCGGCTCGCCGCCTTCTTCCGCCAGCCGGGTGTCGCAGACGCCGGGCAGCACCTGTTCAATGCGGTCGGCCAGCATCCTGCAGCGGGCTTTGGCCAGCGGCGTGTCCAGCGACAGGTTGTAACCACCCACTTCGATGGTGCCCGCCACGCGCAGGTGGTTGCCCAGCCGGCTCATGGCGCACTTGACCTCGTCATCAATGGTGCTGACGAAAGGAGCCAGCTCCGGCTTGAGCAACTTGAAGGTGGCGCTGTAGCCCTTGCCCGGGTAGATGGGCAGATCGACGCCAACCGTGCGCAGCAGCGGCGCCGTGTAAGAGCCGCAGGCCGCCACCACCTCATCGGCCTGGAGGTGAACAATATTTCCGCGTTTTCCGTTTGCCGTACGGGCGCGAACCGCGACCGATTCGATCGCACCGCCGGCCTTCTCAAGGTGGTCGATGTCGTGGCCGTAGAGGAAGCGGACACCCCGGTCGGCGCAGCGCCGGGCCAGCGCCTGGGTGAACATGCGCGCATCGCCGCTTTCATCGCTGGCGGTGTAGGTGCCGCCCACGATGCGGTGTGCAAAAGACTGGAAGGCGGGCTCGATGGCGAGCAGCTCGGCGGTGCTCACCACGCGCCGCGCCACGCCGTATTTCTGCATCAGCACCGCGGCGTCGCCGGCGGTGTCAAACGATTTTTGGTCGGTGTAGTAATGCGCGATGCCGCGTTCCAGCCGCTTGTATTCAATGCCGGTGGCGTTCACTACGTCCTTGAGGGCGGCGTGGCTGTAGGCGCCCAGCGCCACCAGTTGCTGCACGTTGCGTTCAAAGGCGGCGTCATTGCACTGGGCCAGAAATTGCAGGCCCCAGCGCCATTGATGGATGTCCAGCTTGGGGCGGAACAGCAGCGGAGCATCATTGCGGAACATCCACTTCAGCGCCTTCAGTGGCGCATCCCGGTTGGCCCAGGGTTCGCAATAGCTCACGGAAATCTGCGCGGCATTGGCGAAACTGGTTTCCAGCGCCGCATCGGCTTGCCGGTCCACCACGGTCACGTCATGTCCGCGCTCCAGCAAGTGCCAGGCGGTGCTCACGCCAATAATTCCCGCGCCCAAAACAACAACTTTCATGACCGTTCCTTTCCGTCCTTTCCGTGCGTTGGAGTGTGAAGGATGTTGCTTTCAATTAAAAGAAAAATTAAACTATCAGTGAAAACATCAGCCTGGCTAATAGTGAGGGAGTTGCCATGAGTACGTTTGACCCGGACGCGCTGGAGTGTCTGGCCGCGATTGTGGAAGAGGGTGGTTTTGAGCGCGCCGCCCAGCGCCTGTCGATCACGCAGTCGGCGGTGTCGCAGCGCCTGCGCGCGCTGGAGGCTCAGGTCGGCACCGTGCTGATCGTGCGGAGCCGGCCACTCAAGCCGACCTCCGCGGGCCAGTTGCTGCTCAAGCACACCAAGATGCTGCGTCTGTTGCGCGCCGACCTGGAGCGTGACCTCAAGGAGCTGGCACCGAGCTCGCTGGGCGGCGCGCGCGAGGAAGAGCGCATCTCCATTGCCATCAACGCCGACAGCATTGCCACCTGGGCCATGCAGGCGCTGACCGATCTGGCGCAGCAGGGCCTGCCGATGGAAATCATCGCGGACGACCAGGACTTCACGCAGGAATGGCTGCGCGAAGGCCAGGTGCTGGGCTGCGTCACCACGCTCAGGCAGGCCTTGCGCGGGTGCAAGGTGGTCTCTCTGGGCGCCATGGAATATGTCGCCGTGGCCGCACCGGCGTTCGCGCGGGACAGGCTGGCCAACTCGACGTTGACCGCCCACAATTTCCGCGACATACCCTTCGTGGCCTTCAACCGCAAGGACGACATGCAAAGCGAGTTCGTCGGCAAGGCCTTCGGGCTCAAGCGTGTCACGCTCAACCAGCTCTTTGTGCCGTCGTCGGAAGGCCAGGTGCGTGCCGTGCTGGCGGGTTGGGGCGCCAGCGTGGTGCCGCGGCTGCTGGCGCAGGGGCTGATCAATCAGGGCCTGCTCGTCAATGTGCTGCCCACCTGCACGCTGCCGATCCAGCTTTACTGGCATTGCTGGAATCTGGAGTCCGAAGTGCTGGATGCGCTCACCGCGGCACTGCGGCAGGCGTCGGCCCTGTCGCTGGTGCCTTGATGCGCGGGGCGGCAGCCGCCAGCCTGCCACCAGCGTGGTGGCTACCTATGACCAGCCTTTCAGCAAGCAGGACAAGGACGCCGCCACGCAGAACATGCTGGTGATGGGCATGGTGAGACATGGCGCGGTCACGTTTGCTTACCCCGAGGACGCCAAGCGCAACCTGTTTGTGCAGCGCAAGCAGTAGCAACAGTAGCCCGCGCGCGTCTGCAAGCCGGCGAGCCATAGCCCGCGGACCGGCCTATTTACAAACATCGCTGCTTTCCGCACACTCAGGCAAGATGCGTGCGTGGCGCTGCATCGCCGCGAAAGGCACAAGGTAACCGGGATGCTGAGTTGGGGAGGGCTTCGTTTTCGTCTGGTGCTGCTGGCGCTGATTGCGCTGGTGCCGGTATTTGCTCTCTTCGCTTATTCGGCCGCCAAAAGCCGGGAGACGGCGCTTGAGCTGGCACGGTCCAGGCTGCAGTCCGACGTGCTGCTGGCGGCGGCACACCAGCAGCGCCTGGTGGACCGGGTCGCACAGCTGCTCGGCGACATTGCCAGCGGGCCGTCGGTCAAGGACACGCGAAACCGGGGGTGCGTGCAGTACCTCAAAAACCTCCAGTCGCAGGATTCAGCCTATGTCAACCTTGGGGTGGTGGACCTCGACGGCAAGGTCTCCTGCCATGCGATGGAGGCCGGCTTCGAGGTGTATGCGGGCGACCGGTCCTTCTTCCGGCAGGTGCTGGCCGGCCGGAAGTTCTCGGTGGGCGACTACAGCACGGGGCGCGCCAGCGGACGCACGGGGATCAGCTTTGCCGTGCCGGTCTACAGCAGCGAAGGCATCCTCAATGGCGTTGCGTTTGCCGCGCTGGACATCGGCAGGATGACGGAGGCTCTGGCCGCCGGCCCGGTTCTGGAGGGTGCCCGGTTGCGGCTGATTGACCGGCGCGGCACCGTTGTGGCGGTGCACCCCGCCGGCTCCGGCCTGCAGGGCAGCCGGGAGCGCGATGCCGTGGTGCTGGACGCCGCGCAGGCCCGGCAGTCAGGCATGCGCGAGGCCGCGGATGCGGGCGGTGTTGAGCGCGTCTATGCGTATGCGCCGGTCGGTGGCACGGCTGGCGACGGATTGTTCGTGGCTGTCAGCGCGCCGCGTGACGTCATCATGGCCGGTCCGCGCAAGGCGTTTCTCATCAATCTGCTGGCCCTGCTGGGCATGACGGGGTTTGGCGTGGGCTGCGCATGGTGGCTGGGTGTCCGCTCGATTGTCAAACCGGCCGGCGCCATTTTGACAAAAGCCCACGAGATCACCGGCGGCAATCTGGAGGCGCGCGTCAAGCTCGGCCCGCTGCACCCTGGCGAGTTCGGCGAAATTGGCTCGTCTTTTAACCGCATGGCCGAGTCCCTGCAGGCGCGCAAGGATGAAGTGGGTGCCGCATGGCGCCGGGTAGACAAGGAGCGCGCCTTGCTGGACCTCACCATCAACAGCATGAGCGAGGGTGTGGCGGCGGTCGATACCGAGGGGCGCTTTCTGCTTTTCAACGACACGGCGGGCAAGCTTTTTTCGACCGCCGGGCCCGGCACGTCGCTGGACGCGTGGCGCCGTGACCACGAATTGCTGACGCTCGACGGAAAAACTGTCTACGCATCGGCGGACCGGCCGCTGACGCAGGCCCTGCGCGGCGCTACGGTCGATAACTGGGATGTGCTGTTTCGCAAACCGGGCCTTGAAGACCGCGTCTTGAGGGTCAGCTCCAGGCCGCTGCGGGACAGCGACGAGCAACTGATAGGCGCGGTGGCGGTGTTCAATGACATCACCGACCTGAAGGCTGCGGAAAGTTTTTCCCGCGATCAGCAGGAAGTGCTGGCGCTGATCGCCGGAGGCGCCCCACTGTCGAAATCGCTCCAGGCCATTGTGCGGCTCATCGAAGGCCGGGTGGCCGGCGGTCTGTGCTCCATCCTGCTGGTGGACGGCCCACAGCTGCGGCATGGGGCTGCGGGCGGCTTGCCGGAGAGCTTCATGCAGCTGATCAACGGGCTTCCCGTCGGCCCGGGAGTGGGCGCCTGCGGCACGGCCGCTTTCCTGAAGCAGCCGGTGATTGTGGAAGACATCGCGACGGACCCCCTGATGAAGGACTTCCGCGAGGTGGCCAGGACTTACGGCCTGCAGGCCTGCTGGTCCACGCCGGTGGTGTCGGGCGAGGGCGAGGTGCTGGCGACGTTCGCCGTTTACCACCGCACACCCCGCCGGCCGCGGGACAAGGACCGGGATCTGCTGGATACCGCAACCCGCCTGGCCCGCATCGCACTGGAGCATGCCCGCGCGCAGGCGGCGCTGGTTGGCAGCGAGGCGCGCTTTCGCGAGCTGGCGGACAACATCCAGGAGGTGTTTTACAACCGCGACGCCCGCACCGGCCGCATGCTGTACGTCAGTCCGGGCTACGAAAGGATCTGGGGGCATAGCTGCGAGAGCCTCTACGCCGATCCCAAGTCCTATCTCGGTGCCGTTCTGCCCGAAGACCGGCCCGTGCTGAAGCTCGCTGACGAGCTCACAGAGGCCGGCAAGGTCTCCGATGTGGAGTACCGCATCACCTCCCCGGATGGCCAGACGCGCTGGATACGCGATAACTCCTACCCGGTGTTCAATGCCGCGGGCGAGCTCGAGCGCGTGGTGGGCACGGCACGCGACATCACCGACCGCAAGCTCGCCGACCTGGCGCTGGCCAGCACCAACCGTGCGATGCAAATGCTCAGCCGCTCCAGCGTGGCCCTGAACCGGATCGATGACGAGGCTGGCCTGCTGGCCGAGGTTTGCCGCGTGGCCGTTGAGGCGGGCAGTTACCGCATGGCCTGGGTGGGGTATGCGCAGGACGACGAGGCAGGCAGCATCCTGCCCGTGGCCCATTTCGGCCACGAAGATGGCTACCTGTCCTCGATCCGGCTCAGCTGGCTGGACAACGAGGCGCTGGGGCAGGGCCCCGCAGGCCGCGCCATTCGCAGTGGGCAGCCCCAGCAGACTGGTGACATCGCGCAGGCCGACCATCGTTTCAAATGGAAGGCGGCCGCCTTGCAGCGGGGCTACCGAAGCGCTCTGTTTTTGCCCTTGTGCGATGGGCCGCATACTTTTGGCGTGCTGGGGCTGTATGCCGGCGAGGTTCAGCATTTCTCCAGCGACGAGGGCAAGCTCCTCCAGGAGCTTGCCGACAACCTGGCCTTTGGCATCATCAGTCTGCGTGCCCGGCTGGAGCGCCGGCGGGGGCAGGAGGCCGCGCGTGAAGTCGCGGCCAAGGTGCGCGAACAGGCCTCGCTGCTCGACCGTGCGCAGGATGCCATCATGGTGCGCAACCTTGACAGAACCCTGCGTTACTGGAACAAGGGCGCGGAACAGCTGTACGGCTGGACTGCCGAAGAGGTGCTGGGCAAGACCATGGAGGAGCTCATGTACCGCGACCCGCAAGTGCTCATCAACGCGATGAACCGGACTTTGGCCAACCATGGCGAGTGGACCGGCGAGCTGGAGCAGGTGGCGCGCGATGGCTCCATCGTGTACATCGAGGCGCGCTGGACGGTGGTGCGCGATGAGCACGGCCAGGTCAACGGCGTGCTCGGCATCAACACCGACATCCGCGAGCGCAAGCGGGCGCATGAAGAAATCCTGCGTCTCAATACCAGCCTGGAAGAGCGCGTGCAGCAGCGCACCGCGCAGCTGGAGTTTGCCAACAAGCAACTGGAAGCTTTTTCCTATTCGGTTTCGCATGACCTGCGCACGCCGCTCAGCGCCATTGACGGGTTCAGCGATCTGCTGGACAAGGCCCTCGCCAAAACAGTCGCTGGTCCGCAGGCCGATCGCAGCCGGCACTACCTGTCGCGCATCCGTGCGGGCGTCTCGCAAATGGGCGAACTGATAGATGCCATGCTGTCGCTGGCGCAGGTGTCGCGCGCCAGCCTGCGCTGGGAGCGGGTGGACCTCAGCGCCCTTGCGCTGGACGTGCTGGGCCGCCAGCAGGACCGGGAACCCGGCAGGGTGGCGCAACTGCATGTCGAGCCGGGCCTGGCGGCTCAGGGCGATCCGCGGCTGCTCCACCAGGTGCTCGAAAACCTCCTGGGCAATGCCTGGAAATTCAGCGCCGGAGCGGCCCGTACCGAGATCACCTTTGGCCAGCAGGCCGGCACCGCCGGCGAAACGGTTTACTTTGTGCGGGACAAGGGCGCGGGTTTTGACATGGCTTATTCCGAAAAGCTCTTCGGCCCATTCCAGCGCCTGCACTCGCCGTCCGAGTTTGCCGGAACCGGCATCGGCCTGACCACGGTCCAGCGCATCATCGCGCGCCATGGCGGAAGGGTCTGGGGCGAGGCTGCGCTTGGCCGCGGCGCGACGTTTTACTTCACGCTGGGCGCGGCGAGGCTTTAAGCGGACAGGCCTGCGGGCGGGGGGCTTAGAGCCGCTAACAAAACCCTCCTGGCGTCGTTGTGCCGCCTTGGCCGTTACAGCACTGTCTGCGGCGGCACTCCTAGCCAGGACCGCTTCGCTGGGTTTTGTTTGCGGCTCTTAGGGCTTAAAGGCCATGCGCCAGCAGCGTCTCACGCAGGGTCTGGGCCTTGTCGGGATCAAACTGCCCCTCGACCCTGGCCAGTACGTCTCCCTGGCGGTTGACAACGACGGCATAGGCCTGGTCGGTGCCATTCAGGCCCGCGGCCCGCACGAAGCTGGCACGGTCGGTGAACACCGGCACCAGCCGGGCCCGCTCGGCATCTGCGGGATAGTGTTGCCGCAACTTGTTTTCGATCGCGCTGCGGCCTGTCAGCGTTCCCGGGTCATGGAGGACGGGCATGCGCATCCAGGCAATGGACGGGTCGTTCCTCAAATCGAGTCCCTGGATCCAGCTTTCAACCTGGGCGCGCTGGCCTCGCTGGAAGGTGATCAGCGCCAGGGTGCGGTCAGAAGGCAGCCCCTCCGGGATCGTCACGGGTTGCTGCTGCAGCGTCTGCGTCATCGCGGCCGGCAAACGGCCCATCACGCTGGACTCGTTGGGCGCCACCAGCGCAAAAGCAAAGGCGAGGCTTGCCGCTCCAAGCCAGGCGCCAAGGTACGACGTTGTGTTTTTCATCACGCTTCTCCCTGGGGACCGGTTCACATTATGTTGCGCTGCACCTTTTCCAATCCCTTTCCTGCAAATTACATCCAAACGCAGGCTTTGCGCAAATCAACAATTGGAACAAAGTGTGATTACCGTTGGGTAGCACCTTGGCCAACAAGTTCACAAAACATTTGCTGCGTCCAGCTTCGCGGCCTGTGGCTGCGCATGTGGCCTAAAATGCCGCATGTCTCCCCGCAGTCCCGTCATCGCCAGCAGCGCCGCAGCTGTCACAGCCAAAATCAGCGCACTCAAGGCCAGCCCGGCCCGGGTTCCATTCAAGGTGCAGATGCTGCAGGCGCGCGAAGAGGCGATTGTCCAGGCGGCCAATCGCCTGCTGGCCGAAAAAGGCTTCGACCTGATGACGGTTGACCAGGTGGCCGCCGACGTGGGTATTGCCAAGGCCAGCCTTTACAAACACTTTTCCAGCAAGGAAGACCTGGCGGCAGCAGCCATGGTGCGGGTGTTGGGCCATGCCCGGACATTTCTGGCCGGGCTGGCCGCCGGCGCGCGGCCCCTCGATCAGCTCAAGGCCGTGGTGCGCTGGATGATGCAGATGCAGCTGGCCGGGGAGATGCCCTCGCTGCCCAGCCAGAACTCCAGCCTGCGTGCCGCGTTGATGGCCAACAAGGTTTATCTTGACGGGTTGATGGTGATCAGCGCCCAGATTGGCGGCTGGATTGAGCGGGCTCAACAGGATGGCAGCCTGAACCCGGCCTGGCCACCGCTGCTGGTGCTTTATACGCTGTATGCACGGGCCTGCGACCCGGTGCTGGAGTTTCTGAAGGCAGGCGGACAGCACAGCGATGCAGAGATTGTCGAGCTGGTGCTGGGCACCTGCTTTGACGGGCTGAGCAGCCGGTAATTCTGCCGCGTCTGACTGGAATCACGTTGCACCATGTAACCTTTCCGGCGGCGCCTGCTGCCGAAGCGACCCCCCGTAGACGCCTCCCCCGGCCGATCCTGGTCTTGCCATGAGCCGGCAGGTATTGCCCGCTGAACAGCCCTCCATCACCAGCCAGCGTGCCGCCGCGGGCATGGCGGCGCTGGCGCTGGCGGTGGGGCTGGTGTTCACCGGGCTGGGGGTGTTCTGGGTGAATGACGGTATCCAGGCCGAAGCCAGGGCGCGCTTTGGCCGCCAGGTGGACCGCCTCCAGGCCGATGTGGAAACCCGCCTGAACGCGCCGTTGGTGGGCCTCAGGGGTGCGGCCGGTGTTTATGCGGCCAGCCATTCGGTGGAGCGTGCGGAGTTTCGCGCCTATGTGGAGTCCACGCAGATCCAGCACGAGTTCCCCGGCGTGCGCGGCTTTGGCTTGCTGGCGCGGGTGCTGCGTGATGACCTGGGCCGCTTCGTCAGCGCAGAACGGAGCGATGGCGCACCCGCCTTTTCGGTCAACGCGCCTGGCAACGCGCCCGATCTTTATGTCGCGAAATTCGTCGAACCCGAGGCTGACAACTACCCCTTGCTCGGTGAGGACCTGGGCGCCGATGCCGTGCGCCGCGAGGCCATCGAACGGGCCGTGGCGACCGGCACGCCGACATTGAGCAAGGAAGTCCTGTTGTTGGGAGCCTCCCGGCAGGACCGTGGATTTGTCTACCTGCTGCCGGTTTTCCGGACTGGCACCGACCCCTCAACACCGGCGCAACGCAGCGCGGCCTTGATCGGGCTGCTGTTTGCGCCCCTGGTGGTTGCCGAGGTCATGGACGGTGCGGCCGCGGCCGTACAGGGACAGGCTGACTTTGAACTCTTTGACGGCGCCAGCGCCACGAAGGATCAGCTGATTTATGACTTTGACGGGCATCTGGCCTCCAGCAAGGGCGAGATTGGCCCGGCGCACTATACCGGCCGCCTGATTCACGCGTCACGCGCCATTTCAGCGGGCGGGCGTATCCTCACGCTGCATGTCAGCACGACGGCCGCTTTCGAGGCGCAGGCCGCGAGCCCTGTGCCGACCCTGCTGGGCCTGGGCGGTGTGGCGCTGAGCCTGTTGCTCGCGGTATGCATCTGGCTGCTCGGAAGCAGCCGGGCGCGGGCCCTGGCTGCGGCCCAGCACATGATGCTCAGCCTGGCCCATGAGCAGCAGCGTCTGCTTAGCATGGTGGAAGGCACCAATGTTGGAACGTGGGAGTGGAACGTGCAGACCGGCGACCTCCGCCTGGACGAGCGCTGGGCCGGGATCATCGGCTACAGGCTGGGCGAGTTGCAACCCGTCAGCATCCAGACCTGGCGCAACCAGGTGCATCCCGATGACCTGGCGCGTTCCGACGCATTGCTGCAGCAGCATTTTGCCGGCCAGACGCCTTACTATGACTTCGAAGCGCGCCTGCGCCACAAGGATGGCCGCTGGGTCTGGGTGCTGGCGCGGGGCCGGGTATCGGAGTGGACCAGTCAGCGCAGGCCTGACCTGATGGCGGGCACCCTGATGGACATCACCGAGCGTCAGACGGCCCAGCTGGCCCTGCGCAACAGTGAAGAGCATTTCCGCCAGCTCTACGAAACCAGCCTCGACGGCATTTTGCAGACCCGGCCCGATGGCCAGGTGCTGCATGCCAACCCGGCCGCCTGCGAGCTGTTTGGCATGAGCCTGGACGAACTGCGGCAGCGTGGCCGGCACGGCCTGGTCGACCCCAACGACGCGCGCCTGGAGCCGCTGCTGGAGGAGCGCCAGCGCGAAGGCAAAGCTTACGGCGAACTCCGGATGCTGCGCAGTGACGGCTCCCACTTTGAGTGCGAACTGTCCTCGTCGATGTACCTCGATCACGGCAATGAGGCCTGCGCCAACGTTGTGCTGCGCGACATCACCGTGCGCAAGCGCTCGGAAGCGCGCATCACCGAACTGAACACCGAGCTGGAGCAGCGGGTCAAGCGGCGTACCGCGCAGCTTGAAGCGTCCAACCGGGATTTGCAGGAGTTTGCCCATTCGGTGGCGCATGACCTGCGCCAGCCCATCATTGCCATCGGCGGCTTCAGCGGTTTGCTCGAACGCATGGTGAGCGATCCCCATGGCAAACACTACCTCGCGCGCATCAAGGCGGGTGTTCAGCAGGCGGGTGAGCTGACCGAGGCCCTGCTCGCGTTGGCCAATCTGTCGCGCGTACAGCTGCGGCCACAGCTGGTGGACCTTAGCGCCATCGCGCGCGGCGTGATGGACAACCTGCAACTGCAGCAGCAAGGTACGCGCGTGGCCAGTATCTGCATTCAGGATGGCCTGGTGGCGCGGGCCGACCCCATGCTGCTCAGGCTGGTCATGGAAGAGCTGCTGGGTAATGCCTGGAAATTCACGTCGCGGCAGAGCTTTGCTGAAATCAGCTTTGGCGTGCGCGAGGTGGCCGTCGGTGAGACGGCCCAGACGGTGTATGAGGTCAAGGACAACGGGGTCGGTTTCGAAATGGCGCATGCCGGCAAGCTGTTTCGCAGCTTCCAGCGCCTGCATTCCCCGATGGACTTTCCCGGTGCCGGGGTGGGTCTGGCCAACATTCGCCGAATCATTGCGCGCCATGGTGGGCAAATCTGGGCCCAGTCGGCCATTGGCCAGGGCGCCAGCTTCTGTTTCACGCTCGCACATCCCCGGCCCTGAGAGGGTCTGCCGGGCTGCCTCCCTGCCTGTTTGTTTGTTTGGGATTGCTGTCAGTGGTGTCGCGGCTTGTCCCCGTAAGTGGAGGGTTGGTCGCCAATTTCGATCAGCAAATCGGGCTTGAACGCCAGCTGCTCGCCTTTGCGCGCATAGCCTAGCGGGTTGGCCACCACGCGGCAGCCATCCTTCACGTAATCAACCGGGCAATGCAGGTGGCCATGCAGCCACAGATCCGCGCCGGCGAACAGCTCGTCCAGCGAATTGCAAAATCCTGCCGTGCCCGGTACCAGTCCGTAGCGTGGGTCGGCACTGAGCAGGCTGGGCGCGAAGTGGGTGATTACTACGGTGGGTCCGTCAAAGGGCGCCGCCAGCGCCTGCCGCAACCAGGCCTGGCTTTTCAGGCCTTCTTCCCGCACGGCCTCGGCCAGCATGGGCTGGCCGCCGCGAAACGCATGGTGCCTGTTCAGGTAGAAATTGGCGGCGCGAAAGGCTTTTTCGCGGGCCTTGCGCTGCGCTTCATCGGTGACGGTCCCCGTCCGCGCCGCAGCGATGGCGAGCGCATCAAAATCGGTCCACAGCGTGCAGCCGATAAAGCGCACACCCTGCAGCACCACGGTTTCACGCTCCAGCCAGATCAGGCCCAGCCGCTCGCAGGTTGCGCGCAGCCGCGCCTTTGTCTCGTCAAAATCCAGCCCGTCGTACTCGTGATTGCCAGGCAGGAAAAACACCGGCGTCGGCCAGCCCGCGCCCCCCTCGCTGACCGGCAGCGGCGAAAACCGCGCCAGGCCGAAGTCGCTGATATTCAGGCTGCCCAGCTGGGAGCCATTCTGGTAGGAGCCGATGTCACCGGCGAGCACCAGCAGGTCGGCGCCGGGCAGGGGCCGCGCCCTGAAATGTGGATCGGATTCGAGGTGCAGGTCGGACAGGAGCTGGATGTTCACAGGGTGATTGTGCGGGAAGAGCGCTATCCCTCGCCATTCCCCGTGCCGCCTGCGCCCCGACCACGCACCGGGGCTTGAAAAAAGTTGTCCGGGTGATAGGCTGGTTCATGCGCTCTTGCACTCTTGCATTGATGCATTCCTGAATGCGTCAGACCATCACCGGAGAAGCTGCCATGAAACCGCGCATCACCCTGATTACCCTGGCTGTCGACAACCTCCAGGCGTCCCTGGCGTTTTACCGCGACGGGCTCGGGTTGGCCACGCAAGGCATTGTGGGCGAGCAATTCGAACACGGTGCTGTCGCCTTCTTTGACCTGCAGTCCGGCCTCAAGTTGGCGATCTGGCTGCGCGATTCCCTGGCGCATGACACAGGCGTGGCCAAGTCGGCGCGCAGCGCCACCGAGTTTTCAATAGGGCATAACGTGGCAACGCGGGAAGAGGTGGATGCTGTCATGGAGCAGGCGCATCGGGCGGGCGCGAAGATCGTCAAGCCTGCCCAGCCCGCCTTCTGGGGCGGCTACGCCGGCTATTTCCAGGACCCGGACGGTCACCTGTGGGAGATCGCCTGGAATCCCCAATTCGGCATCACGGAATAGGGGAAGGGCCATGAGGCCTTGGCCGGGCCGCACATCCGTCCTCCGCCGCGCCTGCAAGTCAACGGGCACTGGGCCCCGTCGCCGGGGTCATGTCCGGCTGCCGGCCTAACTATGCGGGTTTTGCATGGTTTTCGTGCCTGTCTAGGCTTGTAAACCTAGGGAAAACCCTTAATCTAGGTTCATTGCAACTTTTCGCCCCCTTGGGCGGTGTCGACATGTACAGCCTGATTTCCCTGATAGTCCGTTTTTTGCCCTCAGCGCAGGGTGTTGCCCCGGTCAACGGTGTGGCGCACAACCTGATGGAGCGTGCCGAATCCCGTGCCGGCCGCCATCCGCGCCAGGCCCAGGAGCTGCGCGACGCCGCCCGTGCCTACCTCAGCGTGATTCGCTGAAGCCGTCCGTAAATCTCGCCGGGGGCCGCGCGCGGCGTCGAACCGCCCGTTAAAGCTTGACGCCTGCGCCTTTCACGGCTGGCGCCAGCACGGACACCTGCTCGCGGACAAAGCCGGTGAAGGCCGCGCTGCTGACCGGGCTGGTGGTGATGCCCAGGTCCAGCATTTTCTTTTTGACTTCGCTGCTGGCCAGGATCTCGTTGCACGCGGTATTGAGCCGCGTCACCATGTCGGCGGGCAGGTTGGCCGGCCCGCTGAGGCCGAAAAAGTTGTCCAGCACCAGCTTGCGGTAACCAAACTCCACGACGCTGGGCACATCGGGCACCAGGGGCGAGCGATTCGCCGACGTCACGGCCAGGGGCACCAGCTGGCCGCTCTTGAAGTAGGGCACAAAGGCTGTCAGCACATCAATGCCGATGGGGATCACGCCGGCAATCAGGTCGGTCGTCATGGGCGCACCCCCGCGGTAGGGAATGTGCACCAGGTTCACGCCCATGGCTTTTTTCATCAGCTCGCCATAGATATGGCCGATGGAAGCGGGGCCGCCCGAGCCAAAGTCGAGCCGGCCGGCCTTGCGGGCCTGTGCTTCCACGTCGGTGATGGTCTTGATCGGCGCGGCCGGGTTGGCCATCACCACGCAGGGCGCGTTGCCGATCAGCGCAATATGGGTAAAGCCCGCCACCGGGTCGTAGGGCTGCTTTTCCAGCGCAAAGGGGCCGATGGAAATCGGCGTGGAATTGCTCAGCATCAGGGTGTAGCCGTCGGCGGGCGCCTGGGTCACCACCAGCCCGCCCACGCTGCCGCCGGCACCGGGCCGGTTGTCCACCACCACAGCCTGGCCCAGCTTTCGACCCAGCTGTTCGGCCATGACCCGGGCCACGATGTCGCTGGCGCCCCCGGCAGGGAAGGTGACCACGATCTTGATCGGCTTCTCGGGCCAGGCGGCGAGTGCCGGCAGTGCCACGCTGGCAGCGCCGGCAGCCAGCACCTTCAGTGCGGTGCGGCGCGGCAGGCGCTGGTGGGATGAGGTGAGGCCGGTAGGCAGGACGGGATGAGGCATGGCAGGCTCCTGAAAACAGCAGAAAAAACTGTGTGCAACAAGCGGTGCAAAAAGCATGCCCCAGAGCAAGGGGCATCCCGGTCAGGTTCAAGTCGCTATCAATAAAGTAGCTGAACTCCCGGACATTATTGGGCTATTCCGCCGATTTGTCCCAAAGAGTTGTCTGGTCGCCGCCGGCCGATGGTCAGTTCGGTCAGCTCGAAAAGGCCTTGTCGGCCGCCCGCAAGACGGCCTCGCGCAGCCACACGTGGGCGGCGCGCTGCTGCGAGCGGCGATGCCACACCGCGTCCACATGCACCGGCGACACGTCAAAGGGCAGGGGGCGCAGCACCAGCTGCTCGGCGATGCCGGTGACGCTGACAAAATGGCGTGGCAACACCGTCAGGAGGTTGGAATTGGCCACCACCCGCCCTGCCGTAAAGAACTGGTTCACCGTCAGCACCACCTGGCGCTCGCGCCCCAGCGAGGCCAGCGACTCGTCAATAAAGCCATACGGCCGGCCTGAAAAGCTCACCAGCATGTGCCGCGCGGCGCAGAAGCGGTTGAGCGTCAGGGGGCCGCTGGCCAGCGGATGCCCTTTGCGCATCACGCAGACATACTCGCCGTCATACAGTCGCCGGTGCTGGAAGGGCATGGGCTCGCCGCTTTGGGCATGGGCCGTCAGGTCGGCCAGCACCGAGGGGAAATAACCGACCGCCAGGTCGCAGGCTTCCTCGTCCAGCAGGCGCCGCGGGTCGCGCGTGGTCAGCGGTATCACCCGCATGGACACCCCCGGCGCCTCCTGCTCCAGCGTCTCGGTCAGCCCCGGTATCAGTTCCGCCGCCGTGGCGTCGGCCATGGCCAGCACAAAGGTGGTGCTGGCATTGCCCGGCACAAACTCGCTGGGGAGCAGCGACTCCTGCAGCTGCTGCAAGGCCTCGCGCACCGCCGGCCAGATGGCGCGCGCGCGCGGGGTGGGGGCCATGCCCTGGCCGCTGCGCTGCACCAGTTCGTCGCCCAGTGTTTCGCGCAAGCGGCGCAAGGCATTGCTCACGGCCGGCTGGGTCAGCGACAGGTTGCGCGCCGCCCGCGTCAGGCTGCGTTCGGCCATGACCTCATCAAACACGCGCAGGAGGTTCAGATCGAGGGTACGGAAGTTGGTTGGGCTCAAGGGGCGCTCCTTCATTAACGGGCCGGGCGAGGTGGTGTGGCTTGGTTTGGCCGGGCCTGGTTATCACCATTGTGAATGATGTTTATCATAAAGATAAAGTTGAACAACATCAGTAATTACCCTAATATCCTCTTACCCGCTGCCAATCTTGCCAGTCGGGGCAGTTAACCAACGGAGGAGTTCACCATGACCAGCTTTGTCAATATCAAGTATTCCAACCAGCACCCCGGCGTCGCCCGTGTTGAGTCGGCCATTGATGCCGCCAAGCACCTGCGTCAGAGTTTCTCCGGCACGCGCGGCCTCGCCACGCTGCTGCTCTCCGCCATCGCCGCCGCAGTGATGGTGGTGGCCTACCAGGTGATGGACAGCGTCACGGAAGGCCATTTGCTGGTCATGTGGATCGCGCTCTGGGCCGCGGCCTTCGCTGCACTGGCACTGTTTGCGAGCACCGCGCGCAGCCTGGCAGCCCAGCTGAGAACCGGTCTGGCTGACTGGTCACAGAGCCTGGCACAGGCCCGCGCCGACCAGCGCATGTGGGCTGCGGCCAGGAATGACCCACGCGTGATGGCCGACCTGCAGGCCGCAATCCTGCGTGAAGAAGCCAACGCCGAGATCGCGCAAGCTGCACCGGCCGCCGCTTCGACACCGGTCACGGCAGCAGAGCGTACGGTGAAACTGGGCAGTTCGGTGATGCGCGCTTACCAGCGCAACTACATCTGAACTTCTGAGCCCCGGGTCAGGCCGCTGTTGCGGTAAGCCCCCAAAAAAAAAGCCACCTCGCGAGGTGGCTTTTTTGTATCCGGCGTTCCTGTCAGGCGGCCAGGCGTTTCTCAATCGCCGCCTTGGTCTCGCCCAGCTCTTTCGGCAGATGATGCTCAAGCTGCTTGAACAACTCGGCGTGCAGCTCCAGCTCCTTGAGCCAGGCCGCCTTGTCCATGCTGATCACGCTGCTGAACTGCTCGGCGCTGAAGTTGAGGCCGGTCCAGTTCAGGTCTTCGTAGCTGGGGCTGATGCCGGTGATGTGTTCATTGCCTTTGCCGCTGCCTTCAATACGGTCAATCATCCACTTCAGCACGCGCATGTTCTCGCCGTAACCGGGCCAGACGAATTTGCCATCCGCGCCCTTGCGGAACCAGTTGGTGGTGTAGATTTTCGGCAGCTTGGCGCCGGAACTGGCGAGCTTGTTGCCCACGTTCAGCCAGTGCTGGAAGTAGTCGCTCATGTTGTAGCCGGTAAACGGCAGCATCGCGAACGGGTCGCGGCGCACCACGCCGGCCTGGCCGGTTGCGGCTGCTGTCGTCTCGGAGCCCATGGTGGCCGCCATGTAGACGCCCTCCACCCAGTTGCGCGCTTCGGTCACCAGCGGCACGGTGGTCGAGCGGCGGCCGCCGAAGATGAAGGCATCGATGGCCACGCCTTTCGGGTCATCCCAGGCGCTGTCGAGCGCCGGGTTGTTGGTCGCGGCCACGGTAAAGCGTGAGTTGGGGTGGGCGGCCTTGGCGCCGGTTTCTTTCGCGATTTGCGGCGTCCAGTCGTTGCCCTGCCAGTCGATCAGGTGGGCCGGCAGCGCCTTGCCGGGTGCATCCTGCTCCATGCCTTCCCACCAGACGTCACCGTCGTCGGTCAACGCGACGTTGGTGAAGATCGTGTCGCGGTTCAGGCTGCGCATGCAGTTCGGGTTGGTCAGCATGTTGGTACCGGGCGCCACGCCGAAATAGCCGGCTTCCGGGTTGATGGCATACAGCTTGCCATCGGCGGCAGGCTTGATCCAGGCGATGTCGTCGCCAATGGTGGTGACCTTCCAGCCGTCAAAGCCGGCGGGCGGCACCAGCATGGAGAAATTGGTCTTGCCGCAGGCCGACGGGAAGGCCGCCGCGACATGGTATTTCTTGCCCTCGGGGTTGGTCACGCCCAGGATCAGCATGTGCTCGGCCAGCCAGCCCTCGTCGCGGCCCATGTTGGACGCGATGCGCAGCGCAAAGCACTTCTTGCCGAGCAGCGCATTGCCGCCGTAGCCCGAACCGTAGGACCAGATCTCGCGGGTCTCGGGGTAATGCACGATGTACTTGGTCTTGTTGCACGGCCATGTCACGTCTTTCTGGCCAGCGGCCAGCGGCGCGCCCACCGTGTGCACGCAGGGCACAAACTCGCCATTGACGCCCAGCACGTCGAACACCGCCTTGCCCATGCGAGTCATGACTTTCATGTTGACCGCCACATAGGGGCTGTCCGACAGCTCGACGCCGATGTGCGCAATCGGCGAACCCAGGGGGCCCATGCTGAACGGCACCACATACATGGTGCGGCCCGTCATGCAGCCGTCAAACAGCGGCTGCAGCGTGGCGCGCATCTCGGCCGGGGCCATCCAGTTGTTGGTCGGGCCGGCATCTTCCTTGCGGGCCGAGCAGATATAGGTGCGGTCTTCCACGCGTGCCACGTCGGAAGGGTCGCTCTGCGCCAGGAAGCTGTTGGGGCGCTTGGCTTCGTTGAGCCTTTTAAAGGTGCCGGCATCGACCAGTTGCTGGCACAGGCGCTGGTATTCGGCGTCACTGCCGTCGCACCAGTACACGCGGTCAGGCTTGCACAGGACTACCATGTCGGCGACCCAGGCAATCAGTTTTGCGTTCTTGACATAGCTGGGCGTGCCCAGATCCAGTCCTTGCATGACGGGGTGATTCATCGAAAAAACTCCAAAGTTAAAAAGCGCTATTTCGATAAACGCCGGTGGATGTCGCAATGCAGCAGTTGCTGTGACACGGGGCGTCTGTCGAAATGGCGCTGGCTGCAGATTCAGGCGAGACCGGCTCCGGCCCGAAACAATCGGCGACTACCATCGGACACTCTCGGTCGGCGAGCGGAACCGCAAGCCGAAGCTGCGGTGGCGCTGCGGCAAAAAAGCGGCTGGTGGGCTGCTTTTGGGGGGTGCACGGGCCGACCAAAAATTCATTTTAAGAAGATCGCGATGGGTTACCTAGAAGTTACGGTCAAAAGATATGCAAAACTTGCATGAGGTTATGCGTGAAATATCCGGGGTCATGGCGGCCGTGACCTGGCCGGGTGAATGCTTCAAAAAAAGGAGAATTCGTTTCATGAAACCCCCGTTTCCCGACGCGGTGATCGCGCTGCCAGGCCGCGCACGCCTGGCTTTGTTCCGGGCCCGGTTCGGGCTTCTTCAGGTGCGGGCGCGGCATGCTGCGGCCGGGCTGCTGCAACTGGCGTTGGCGCTTCAGCTGGGGCTTGGACTGGCGAGTCCGGCGTCGGCGCAGAACACGCAGAATACGCAGGACATGGACGGCTCCAGGCCTGCCTTGGTCGCGGCGGCGGCCAACCTGCAGCCGGTGCTGGCGGAACTGGTGCCGCTGTTTGAGCGTGAACAGAAAAGCCGCGTCAGGATCAACATCGGCTCGTCCGCCAACCTGGTGCGGCAGATCCAGCAGGGTTTGCCGGCCGAACTCTTCCTGTCGGCCGACGAAGACTTCGCGCTGCGCCTGGCCGATGCCGGGCTGACGCTGGACCGCGGGCTGGTGTATGCCACCGGGCGCCTGGTGCTGCTGGTGCCGGCCGACTCTCCACTGGCGCTGGACCCGCAGTTGCGCGGACTCAAAGCCGGCTTGAGCCAGGTCCAGAAATTTGCCATTGCCAACCCCGAGCTGGCGCCCTATGGCAAGGCGGCGGTGCAGGTGCTGCAAAAGCTGGACCTCTGGCCCGCCGTGCAGGGAAAAATCGTGCTCGGGGAAAACATCGCCCAGACCACGCAGTACGTCAGCACAGGCGCCGCGCAGGCCGGCATCACGGCTTTGTCATTGGCGCTGGCGCCCGAGCTGGCGACACGCGTGCGTTATGTGCTGCTGCCCGATGACCTGCACGCGCCGGTGCGCCAGCGCATGGTGCTGCTCAAAAATGCCGGGCCCGCCGCCCGCGCGTTTTACGAGTTTCTGCAGTCAGCGCGCGCGAAGGCCGTGCTCTCGCGCTACGGCTACGTTTGAGGCCGGTGCTCGCCCTGACCAGGTCTTTTCAGGCCTTTTGCCGTCTTGCCGCGCCCGGTGTCCTGCCTGGTGTTCTTTGACGGCATTTCCTGCCGTGTGCAACCGTTTGCGACAATAGGCCGCTATGGACTGGCAAGCCGCTCGCGTATCCCTGACCTTGGCCGTCTGTTCGGCGGTGCTGCTGTTGCCGCTGGGCGTGTGGCTGGCGCGCTGGCTCGCCATCACGCCCTGGCGCGGCCGGCCCGTGGTGGAGGCCCTGCTGATGCTGCCTTTGCTGCTGCCGCCCACCGTCATCGGCTTTTACCTGCTGATCACGCTGGGCCAGGGCTCGGCGGTGGGTGGCTGGCTGGCGCGCGCACTCGGCCTGCGACTGGTCTTCAGTTTCGAGGGCCTGCTGCTGGCCAGCGTGCTGGTCAACCTGCCCTTCATGGTGCAGCCGCTGCAGCGCGCTTTTGCCGCCATTCCCGGCAGCTTGCGCGAAGCGGCCTGGGTTTGCGGCCTGAGTCCTTGGCGCGCCTTCTGGAAAATCGAGCTGCCGCTGGCCTGGCCCGGCCTGCTGGCAGGCGTGGCCCTGACCATGGCGCACACGCTGGGCGAGTTTGGCGTGGTGCTCATGGTCGGCGGCAGCATTGCCGGTGAGACCAAAACCCTGTCGATTGCGATTTACGACCGGGTGCAGGCCTTTGACATGCCCGCCGCCCACGTGATGGCGCTGGCCCTGGTGCTGGCTTCGCTGGGCGCGCTGGCGCTTGTTTTTGCGGCCGGCAAGGCGCACCCGCTGCAGGACAGATAGCGCCTGGCGCTGTCATCTTGCCCGCTCCCACCCGACACCCCATGCTGCAGGTATCACTTCAAAACCACGGTCCGATCCGGCTCAATGCCGGCTTTGACTGCGCCCCTGGCGAGTTGCTGGCGCTGCTCGGTCCTTCGGGCAGCGGCAAGACCAGCGTGCTGCGCGCGGTGGCGGGTCTGCTGCGAAGCCCGGGCCTGCAGGGCCGCGTCAGTGTCGGCACGGGCGTTGAGGACGTCTGGTTTGACAGCGCAGGCGGCATACGCCGGGCGCCGCAGCAGCGCCGCGTCGGCCTGGTGTTTCAGCACTATGCCTTGTTTCCGCACCTGACGGCCATTGAAAATGTAGCGCTCGCCGCCCACCCTGCGAGAGCCAAAACCTATTTTGATGCCCTGTTTGAGCGCATGGGGCTGGCCGGCCTGCAGGCCCGGCGGCCCCACCAGCTTTCCGGCGGCCAACAGCAGCGCGTGGCACTGGCGCGGGCGCTGGCGCGCGAGCCCCAGGTGCTGCTGCTCGACGAGCCTTTTTCGGCGGTGGATGCGCCGACACGCCAGACGCTGTACCGGGAGCTGGCGGCCCTGCGCCAGAGCGTGGCGATTCCCATGGTCCTGGTGACGCATGACCTGAGCGAAGCGCGCCGGCTGGCCGACCGGGTGGTGATCCTGGATGCCGGCGAGTCGCTGCAGGTGGGCCCGCCCGCCCGGGTCTTTGCCAGCCCCCGCAACGCCCGGGTTGCCGAGCTGGTGGGTATCCAGAATCATTTCCAGGGACGGTTTTTTTCCAACAGGCCGGCCGATACGCCCGGTTTTGGCCGCCTGGTCTGGCATGGCGAGGCGTCGGCCAGCGATAGTCCGGAGGGCCTGCCGGGTACCGTGGACGTCAGCCTGGCGGTGATTGACAAGGGGCGGCTGGATGATGGCGCCGAAGTGTCCTGGGTGGTTGCCGGTGAGTTGCTGGACCTGTCGGTCACGCCCCCGGCGCAGGCGGTTAACACCTTTTCCTGCACCCTGCAGGAAGTCTTGCCGCTGGGCGAGATCAGCCTGTGCACCCTGGTGCCATCGCAGCTGCCGTCGCAATGCCTGACGCTGAACCTGTCGACGGCTGCCCTGCGGCAGCTCGGCGCCGAGCCCGGAAGCGTGCTGCACCTGCACATTCCGCCGCAAGCCGTTCACATCATGCCGGTGCGGCAGGGCTGAAGCGCTGAAGGGGTTGCTGGCTTGCCTAACGAAAAAGTCCGCCTGCGGCGGACTTTGATATTCCCGGGAGAGGGCGTATCAGGCCAGGAATACGGCAATGAAAGCCAGCAGGAACATCAGCACGCCACCGACGACAGGCAGCACCAGGGGCATCAGCGGCGCGATCGCATCCACTACATCCTGGTCTTCGGCAGGGGTGGGGCTGCTGTGCGCTGCATTGGTGGTGTGATTGGCTGAGCTGGACATGGTGGTTCCTGGAAAGTCTTGATAACTTTTGGGATTTTACCTTTATGGCCCGGGCAGCGGCAATTACCTGCCTGCGGTAATCTTCAGGCTGCCAAATCAGTTGAAGGAAGCAGTTGAAGGAACGCATGAACACATCGGCCAGAATTTTTGCAGTGTGCACCGTGTCGGCCGCCGTGGCCCTGCTGTCTGCCTGCGCGACCAGTGGGCCCGGTAGCCCGTCGGCCAGGCCCGTGCTCTATCCCAATGCCACGCTCAACCGCGTCGGCGAGGTGCAAGGCCGGGCCGAGGCCGACGCCTGCATGTCGCGCGCCGTGTCGGCCGGCCTGACGCCCGAGCAACGGAGCAATGAAGTGGGCCGCCGGGCCGGCGAGGGCGCGGCCACAGTGGGTGTCGCCTCCGCGGTCGGGGCGCTGATCACGGGTCGCGGCACCGAGGGCGTGTTGCGGGCTGGCGCTGCAGGGGCCGCGGTGGGCGGCTCGGCCGGTGCGGTCTCGGGTGCGTTCCATAGCGACCGGCCCAACACCACCTACCGCAGCTTCGTGCAGCGCTGCCTGAGCGAAAAGGGCTTTGACGTGATCGGCTGGAACTAGGGCCTGTGAACGCTATTTATGCAAATGCGAATGGGGTGAAAACAGCGCCAATCAAGGCGCGCGACGACGCCCAGACCGGGCGTCTGGGCTAGGAGCGCAACGCAGAGTGGCGCTGTTTTCACCCCATTCCCTTCGGGTTGCGATCAAAAAGGCCCTGCGCGGCGTTGCAAAGCCTTGGCGGGGTCTACCCCGCCTGCGTTTTGCGCCTTGCTCATGGCCTTTTTGACTCGCAACGCAT